>CAZAOK010000086.1:0-2865 GCA_964486725.1 uncultured Leptospiraceae bacterium | reverse complement strand
ATGTGATCCTGATAACCGCAACAGGTGCAGGGTTGTCACCTGAAAATATTTCGAAGAAAAGGGATGTTGAGGTTTGGGGATTAAGGACATCACCGAAAGTCACCGTATGCAGGTGAATACGGGCATTATGCCGGTAATCTACGTCACTTGACCCGGACTGCAGAAATGAAGCTGCCCTGTAATTATGTTTTCTCAAAGAGAAGCAGCTGTTCTGCACCAGGGATTGTTCAAGATTACCCCGGTCTTCTGAATGAATGATTATCTCTTTAATATAGATTGACTCCAGCGATGAAAGAGACTCCAGGCCGTTGACATGATCAACCGAATAACTCGTGCAGCCGCAGAGTAATGAAACAACGAAAAGCAGGGTGCAGGCAAAACGTATGTGTGTATTCATTTTTCACCTTCCATGAATTGTTCAATTAAGTGTGACATGTGCTGATGTTCATTACTTCTTTTCTCTAAACCAAGTTCTTCATAGGTGGAGGACAGGGCGGCATGTATTTTGGATAAATAATAGTAGTTGTTCATCGCCCTGTTCATAATTATAATAGCCTTATCGTTTTCTCCCTTCCTGAGGTGCAGAGATCCCATCAGGTATAAAGCCAGGGGATGGTTGCCGTTTGTCCGGATAACCTTTTCAAGTATGCTGCCCGCCTTCTCGTATTGCTGTTTTTTCATGTGCCACCTGGCATACAGCAGAAGGCCTTCCGGATTGTTTCCCGTGATGTCCAGGTATTCTTCAATTGTTTCGACGAATCTGTCATCGTCTCCCCTGAAAAAGTAAACCTTGGCCAGAAGCATGTATCCCTCTTTAAGAGTGCTGTCATAATTCAGTGCCCGAATGAGTGTCGCCTCTGCACCGGCAAGGTCTTTCTGTATGTACAATCGCAATGATTGTCGGTAGAGATCCTGTGCCTTCTCACGGGTTTCATCACTGCAGCTGATAAGCACTGAAATGATCATGAGGTAGAACAATGGTTTCATCAGTATCACCCTCTTCACTCCCCAAGCGTAGCAAACAGCTGCGCCACCGTGTACCTGATCAACTCCCGGGAAACATAATCCTCTTTAAGAGGAGAATCATAAAACCGCGAGAAGTTGTCCCCCAGTTTCATCTCCCATTGACCATGCACCCACTTGTTCAGCCTTTCTGAAAAGCGGTATTCCCTGTTGGCATGAACCTCAACAACAGGATCTTTCAAACCGTTGCGAAGGCGAAACAGGTCAAAGGATGTGGCGATGATTGAACCGCTCCACACCACGTCCCTGTTGCGAAGAATGAGGCTGCCGTTGATCTCTGAGATGAAGTAGTTATACCTGTATGTTTCAGAAACACCGGGAATTCCATCCGCAGTTGCCGGCATATGTGCGGGGACCTTTTTCACCATCACCCTGTCAATCACCATGGTGGCATCACATTTCACATCATTATGCGGCTCACCCAGTAGGGCCATTGGGTCTTTTCTGTAATCGTTAACAATAATAAACCCCAGCCGAATAAGCCCTTTCTCGATCTCCCTGTTCCAGTGAGAAGAGAGAACCTCCTGGCGGGTGTAATCGGATTCAGGGGAAAGCCTGTACTTGACGGAGATCCTCTTCACGTCCCCCATCACTTCTTTAAAAATTTTAGCGCAGGCAAAATCACTCTTGTGATGAGCAAAGGCATCGGCAACAGGAATCTTTCCCTTAACGGTGTCAGCGTCTGGCCGTGATGTTTTGGGCCTGGATGTGCCGCAACCGGTGAGAATTAACAAAATGATAATAAGGGCGGGCCATTTACTTGTATACATAACAGCATCCTTTTTCGGAATTTTGGTTTCCATATAATTGGGTCCTCATATTGCTATACGAAGAAAAAGGGGGGGACGGAAAAAAAAGTTGCGGTTTTTTTAAAAAAATTGAATTTATTTGAAATGTAGTGCCCCTGAAAAGCTAATCTGCTTGAAAAATGTACGTGTTGCTATATGGTATTGCATTATATCAACTTGTTATGAAATGGATTAAGATAACAGGAAATATACTGAAAATCACGTGGCTGCTTTTCTGGGCGGCCATGGCAACCATTGTTTTGTTTGTGCCAATAACCCTGGCGGCCTTTTGCAGCAGAACGGGTAACCTTTCATTTACAATTTCAAAAGTATGGGCATGGATGGTGCGTCTTGCCGCATTCGTGCGGGTTGATATAACCGGTAAAGAGAACATACAAAAGGGACAGTCGTATGTAATTATCTCCAACCATCAGTCATTTTTTGATATCATTGCCCTTGTTACCACCCTGGGCATACAGTACCGCTGGATCATCAAACAGGAGCTCTTGAAGGTGCCCCTGTTCGGGTACGCGTTGTATGCCTCAAGGAATATTTTTATAGATCGTTCAAATTCCCAGCGGGCACGCCAGAGTATCAAGAAGGGAATTGACCGGCTGCCGGGTGGTGCCTCAATACTCTTCTTCGCCGAAGGCACACGGCAGCCCCCCGGTACACTGGGGCAGTTCAAGAAGGGGGGATTCATGGTAGCCATGCAGAACGATCTTCCCATATTGCCGGTTACCGTAAACGGTTCGGCAAAAGTGCTGCCCCGCAAGGGGGTGGTGTTCAGCCCGGGAAAGATACACGTGGTGGTAGACAGGCCCATCATCACCGAAGGGTATGACAGGGATAATCTTGAAGAGCTTATGGAGAAAACGCGCGGGGTAATTGGTGCCAATATGACGTTTTCATTCATTCAAGAGTAATAAAGTCCAGCTTGTCAACCCAGTCCTCTTTGACGAAGAAGTTCAGTTGCTTGAAGATCCCTTTTTTTATCGCCCGTTAAGTAAAATGATGGCATGAGTGTGTATCTGCGAATGCAGGAGAAGGTACG
>CAZAOK010000085.1:14064-16678 GCA_964486725.1 uncultured Leptospiraceae bacterium | reverse complement strand
CGTTTAATATGACAATCATGAAAAAAATCACCACTATGGCTTGACACCGGCGGTATGTTATTATTATATTACCTATAAGAACGAACGTTTGTTCACCGAGGTTAATGATGACTGTTACTGCTGAAACATCACTTGAAAAAAGAAAAAAACAAATATTAGAGGCGGCTTCTGACCTTTTTGCCGAAAAAGGCTTTTCAGGCACCGGTCTGCGTGAAATCGCCCGGCACGCGGGTGTTTCGCTGGGCAACATATACAATCACTTCAGGAACAAGGAAGAGATCTTCACCAGTATTTTCGATCCCTCTGAGATCGCCAGGTCACTATCCGATTCGTTCGAGTTGATATCACAGGACTTCCCCGATAACCTTGACCAGCTGATCCTGTCTATAAAAAAGGCGGTGGATGAAAACTCCGCCCTCTACACCCTTACCTTCATCGACCTGATCGAATTCGGCGGGGTGAACACCGACAGGATGCTGAGGTATTTCAAGGATTTCGGGAAATCATATTTCAGGGACACGCTGGAGAAGAAAGCCGCCGATGGCCAGATAAGGGCAATTGACATTGAATTCTATTCAAGGTATTTCATGGTGGCCCTCATCTCATTCTTCGCAAGCTCAAGGCTGCTGCCATCCCTGAAAGTTACAGAATACAGCGACCAGGACATCGCCTCCATGTTATCAAATGTAATGCTGAACGGTTTGAAGCGATGAGTAAAACGATGATGCGATATTGTACAACAATACTATTACTGATACCCGTTGCCCTGGCACCGGTGTATTCTCAATCCCTGGGTGAATCGCTGAAGAAGAAGGAAAGCAACTCAACGGACAACCAGGAAGAAAGCATGGATGACTTTTCCGATTTTGATACGTCTTTCCCGGCAACATTCAGTTTTACCGGCTTTACCGAACTTGAAAATTTTGTCAGCACCTATCCCGACCAGGAGCCATCTGACTTTAACAAGAAAAACGAAATACGTACTAAACTTGATATGAAATACGGTACCGACACCTTTTACGTAAAGTCAATAACCAATGTCTACATACTGCCCACCTTTATCGAAAAAGACCTCTATGATGAATACAGGTATTCTGACGAATTCCGCGTGATGCGCAACGGCAACATCTCCAACGAGCCCTTCGAGGTGAATATTCGGGAACTGTTTGTCAATTACGCCTCGGAAAAATACCGTCTGCGTGCCGGCAACCAGGTGTTCGCGTGGGGTACCGCCGATGTATTCAACCCGACCGCCTACTTCAATCCCTTCGATCTTCGTGAACTGCTTTTTAAAGATGACGACGAGTTGAAACTTGGTGTACCCGCGGTTTCGGGAATGCTTTTTCTTGACTGGTTTAACGTGGAGGGCGTTATCGTTCCTGTTCACGTTGGCTCCGCATTCCCGGTTCGCGATAATTTCTGGGCCATCGAATACATGGAAGAACCCTTTCCGGTAGAAGTGACACAGATGCAGCAAATGGATGTTACCCCTGAAAACATTGGCTACGGCATCCGCCTTACGAAGAATATTAAGGGGGTGGACGTATCCGCGAGTGGATACCATGGGCCTGACCGCGAACCTTTTCTGCGTCCCCTCGAAACGGAAGTACTGCCCGATGAGCCGGTGACCGTGCTTGTACAGCCCGAAACAAGGGTAATCAACGCCGGCGGGATGGACGTCGTATTTACCTGGGACAGGTTTACCATACAGGGTGAAGCGGCCTTCACCGCGGACAAGCCCGGTGTAGTAGAGCAGGAATTTGACCAGAACGTGGAACTGCCCTTCCAGGTCAAGCGTTCACCCCATTACGCTTATTCAGTAGGATTTAACTATTTTATTCCAATGAACTGGCTGCTGAAAGACCACGCGGGGAATACACTGTTCACCGTTGAGTGGGCCCAGTCAAAATACATCGACAATTCGCTAATGGCACCGCTTTTCTCTGATATACTAACCATGCGGTTTGAAGACCAGTACTGGGACAACAGGATTGACTTCAAGCTTACATACATTATGGACGTAAAAGAAAGCGCCTTCATACTATGGCCCGAGATTGGTTACGATTTCAGAAACGGGTTCAAGGTGAGCCTTGCGTATCAGCATATACAGGGCAACAACGATTCGCTTTTTAATTATTACCAGGACAACGACTTTGTGAAACTGGGGGTACGCTATGAGTTTTAACAATATGAAACAACTTATACCGGTTGTGTTACTTGTTCTCCTCCCTCTTGGAGGATGTGAATACAGCGATACAGAACTTGTATTGAAAGGAAAACTGGACGTCACGGGTGTAGAAAGTGACATACGTGGTCCCTTGATCGTGGGCGTAGCAAACACCGATGACCTTGAATACATCATGGCCAACCCACAGGACGCGGTTGCCATCATGGTACCGGTGGAAACACAAGATTATCGCTTCAACATCGACCTGTCAGACACCTCACTGAAAGCGGGTGACGAAGTTACCGTGTTCGCCTTCGCCGACAACAACTACGACGGGGGCATCCCCATGCCCGACGCGGGTGACATGTTCGGTATGTATATTGACGAGGACTCGTTTGCCACTACTGTTACGCTTGGCAAGGGGAGTACTTATGTTGAGTTTGCGCC
>CAZAOK010000085.1:0-13964 GCA_964486725.1 uncultured Leptospiraceae bacterium | reverse complement strand
ATTTCATACCATGAATAAAATCTACTCCATTTTCACATGGATCACCCTTCATCCACGGCAGGTGCTGGCCGCCTGCCTTCTGCTTACTATTCCCCTCGGATGGTTCTTCATCCATCAGGAGCATCAGAATCACGTTGATATCTACTTTGAGAAAGACAATCCAAACCTGGTGTTTTACAAGAATTTTCAGAAACAATACGGAAACGAAGAACTGGCCGCCATCGTGTTTACCAGGGACACTGTCTTCACCCTTGAAAGCATCAACTACATTCGCGAACTTTCAGAGCAACTGAAGCGGCTTGACGGGGTACAGCGGGTGTTCAGCCTTGCCGAATCAGAAGAAGCCGTTGGTAAAGAGGATACGGTTATCTTTCGTCCCGTAATACCGGAAGGGCCCCTCACCCCCGGCACCGTGACAAAGGCGAAGAAACGGGCCCTGTCCCACCCCACCATCGTTAATCATCTTGTATCTGAAGACGGAAGTACGGCAGCCATTCTCATAGAAATAGAACCATTAAAAAACATGGCCAAGTACAACACCCTGCAGCAAATCAAGAAGACAGCCCATGATCTTGCCCAACCGGGGTATACCCTGCACTTCGCCGGTGTTCCGTTCATCGAGGCCGAGATGAATGTTCTCTCAAAACGGGACTTTATGATATTCACTCCCGTTGTATTCATTCTCATTTTCATCTTCGTGTCTTTGCTGCTTAGAAATATTACACTGGCGGTATTATGCCAGGTGAATCTCCTGGTTGCCCTGGTATGGGCTATCGGTTTTTTCGTGATGACAGGGGAAACCCTGAACATGGTTACCGTGGTTATGGGTGCGGTGCTTCTTGCCATTGCGGTTGCAGATTCTATTCACCTTTTGTCACGACTTTCAGACCAGATGCGGCAGCCGGGCATGTTATTTCGTGATGCCGTCTGGTCTTCCATGAAACATGTCTGGATTCCCTGCCTGTTCACCACCCTCACCACGTCGGTTAGTTTTCTTTCTTTTCTATCGGGCACGGTGCGCCCCGCTAAAACACTTGGCATATATACCTCTATCGGCATTTTCTTCGCCCTGATCTTAACAATGACACTGCTGCCATCAATGGTTCTGCTTTTTAAAAAAAGAGTACAGCCCGAGTCACCACCCCGGCAGGATATAAGAAAAACAAACGGCCTGCTGGAATACATTCTTACCGGCTCGGGAAAGATATCCACCAGGCATTTTATACTGGTTCCCTCAGTGTTGCTCTTGATAGTTGTGCTGTCGTTGTTCGGAATGAAACAGATCAAATTTGAAACCAATACCATGAATTACCTCCCCGAATCAAACAACCTTCGTGATGACATACGGATAATCGAAGACAACCTGGGAGGGGTTATTCCCTTCGTTTTTATTATCGAAAGTAACAAAGCCGGGAATGATTTTACCCACCCCGAAAGCCTGAAGATGATAGACCAGTTGCAGCAACACCTGTTGGAGCACATACAGCAGTTTTCCACTTCTTTTTCTATCGCCGATTACATGAAAGAGATCAACAGGGCCTTTAATGCAGGCGATGAATCATACTACCGAATACCCCAACACAGGATTGATATCTACGATTACCTTGAGATCGGCGATCCCGAGATCCTTGATCGAATTATTTCACCAGACTACATGGAAACACGCCTGTCATTTCAGTCAAGGTGGGACTCCAATGAAACTGCCAACGAGCTAAGTGATTACATCCACTCCTATCTTGAAGACACACTGGGTGATGAATATACATTCAAGATCACCGGTCTTTCTTCCCTGTACCTGCACATGGAAGAGAACCTGCGGGTTAGCCAGAAAAGAAGCTTTCTTATAGCCTTTGGCATCATTTTCTTCATGATGCTGGGCATTACCCGCAATCTTAAAATGGCCTTGATCTGCATGGTGCCCAACCTCTTTCCCATCGTGGTCACCCTTGGCATCATGGGCTGGCAGAATATTCCCCTGGACGTGTCTACCATAATGATCGCCAATGTGACCATAGGAATAGCCATCGACGATACAATTCATTTCATCGTCTGGTTCAGAAGAAACATGGAAAAAGGAATGTGTCATGCCGACGCCATACTTCAGACTCTCAAAGACGTTGGCAAACCTGTGATGATCACCACCGTGGTGCTCTTCATGGGCTTCTTCGTGCTGGTGATGGGGGCCATCAACCCCACCAGGGCATTCGGCGTACTCACCGCCCTTTCCATGCTGTTTGCCCTCATGGGCGACCTGTTTATTCTGCCGTCGCTCATCATGATATTCAAACCGTCATTCGGGATTAATAAAAAATAGTTACCACAGGGGCTCAGAGATACAGGGAAAGGATAAGGGATAAGTATTATAACCCTCTGTATCTCTGTGCCCCTGTGGTTGCCAATTTTAGTAAACCTGTTGACAAGGGTGCTTCGCTTACTGTATACGTGTACAAATATTTACACGTAACAGGGGAGATGTATGAAAAAAGTACTCATCGTTGGGGCTACCGGGTTTGGCGGGCTTGGTTTAATTGAAATTTTGCTTCGCCATGAACAGTTTGAAATCGCGCAGATCGTAGCACGTAAGGACGTTGGAAAGCGTATGAGTGACGTGTTTCCTCATCTCAGGGGATTTTGCGACCTGCTTGTTGAGTCACCCGAGGACATGAACCTGGATAACATCGACCTGGCATTCTTTTCAACACCCGACAGGGCGGGAATGACCATGATTGAAGAATTCCATGCGCGAAATATACCGGTAATCGACTTCAGCGGAGATTTCAGGTTCAACACGGTGGATGACTACACCATATATGCTGCCAACAAGGGAATGGAGACCAAACATCACTCTCCATCTATCCTCACCGGGGCGGTATACGGCCTTCCTGAGAAGTATGCTGATAAAATTAAAAACGCGAAAATTGTGGGCAACCCGGGCTGTTATGCCATTGCCATGATACTGGGCTTACTTCCCCTTGTTGAAAACGGACTCATCGCCTCTGACACTATTATTTGTGACGGGAAAACCGGGGTATCAGGTGCAGGCAAGAATCCGGGTGAGGCAAACTTTTACCCACAGCGTCATGAAGACGTGAACACTTACCGTGAAGGACATCATCAGCATACTGTTGAGGTTGAAAATATTATACAACGGGTGGGTAACAACTCGAAGAAAATTTTCTTTATCCCGCAGGTGGTGCCCCTTAACAGGGGAATACTTATGAATCTTTACGCCCAACCCACTGAGCCGGTGAACACTGAAGACCTGCAGACCGTGTATGAAAAATATTACGGCGATAAGCCCTTTGTATTTGTTACCGCCTCATCCCCGCATACCGCCCATGTCCGCGGATCAAACATGTGTGTAATCCGACCCATGGTTGATCATCGAAGCGGAATGCTCCTGGTTACATCGGTAATAGACAACCTTCTGAAGGGACAGTCCGGCAACGCTATCCAGTGTGCCAATATCATGATGGGATTTAACGAAACTGATGGATTGATGTATCCACCCTTTTATCCATAAAATTATTTTTCTTCTTTGCCGTGTACCATGGGGACAAAACGCACGTAGGTGACGGTCTTCTTTTCCAGGCTGTCACCCCGCTTTTCAAGTTTAACCAGTTCCTGGCTGAATTCACCAACCGGCACCACCATGATGCCGCCGTCATCCAGCTGCTCAATCAGTGCCCGCGGGATCTCTGGTGGAGCTGCGGTTACTATAATGACATCAAATGGTGCTTCTTCCGGCCAACCCTTGTATCCGTCACCAATTCGAACATGTACATTGTCGTAATTCATGTTCTTCAGCCTGTTTTTGGCCTGCTTTCCAAGGTATTCAACTATCTCTATGGTATATACCTCGTCAGCAAGAAGTCCAAGAACAGCCGCCTGGTATCCCGAACCGGTGCCGATTTCAAGCACCTTCTCGCTGCCGTCAAGTTCACAGAGTTCGGTCATCAGGGCCACTATGTAGGGTTGCGATATGGTTTGTCCATGTCCTATAGGCAGTGGAAAATCCCCGTAAGCCGATGTTACGTCCTTTTCAGGAACAAACTTGTGCCGTTCAACCTTCCCAATGGCATCCAAAACCCGCTGGTCACGAACACCCCTGTCGGCTATCTGCCTTTTCACCATCTGTTCACGCAGTTGTTCCACCTTATTTCCTCCGGTTGCACCGCAATCACAGCAGAATAGAAAAGCAGCTCCCGCGGTGATAAGTAGTATTTTTCTAACCGGTGATGACATCATCGCCATTTCACCTCTTTTTCAGTAGTATGTATACCTGTTATTTATTAATAATATACTATCCATTTTACCCGTAAACAAGCCTTAAATTCGGGGATGTATTAAAATGTACGGCTCTAAACAAATTAACTGATTGTCATGGAACTAAAAGGGAGGTTCTCACAGAGCCACGGGCGCACGGATGGTTGATTTCCGGCAATTGATATCATATTGATGGTACCGACAATACCCATTCTGTATTGTAACGAAGGCATCCTAAGAGACATCGAATGCCAGTTTCAATTCTTCTTGTCATTCCCTACTGCTAATTCATTGCTGATCAAGAATGTCATTCACATTAGATCAGCACTGTCATTCACATATTATCATATTGTCATTCCCGCGAAGGCGGGAATCCATGAATAAACAGCATGGAGTATTATGTATATATCTTAACGAGCAGCAAAAACGGTACTATTTACATCGGTGTTACCGATAACCTGCTTAAGAGAAAGTGAAACCGCCAGTGGAAAATAAATTTTATTCGAAAAAGAAAATCACGGCTGGCTTGATCTATTTGACGATTTAGTGTAACAGAATGGATTCCCGCCTTCGCGGGAATGACAGTGAGGTGATGCGGGGATGACAATGAGATCACGCGGGAATGGCACTGCTGATCAATTGTGAATGACAGATAGATGATGCGTAACCGACTGCACGGTGATGCTGGACCGACAGCGAGATGATGCAAATTCCGTCCGGTTATCTTATGAAATTCACTTGACATTTCTAATTAAAACCAATTAATACATAAACCTTAACACTTTACATGGTTTATATTCACTTTTTCTATAAACATGCAATTTTTACGCTATTCTAATAAAACACCATTTGCGGTACAATACCAGGGTATAGCGGATAATTTTTAACTTGAATTTCATTATTTTTACAATTTGAATATATAAACAAAACGGGAATACAAAATCTTATGTCAAAATCAGTAGAAGGCACAATCGCGTCTCCCGGAATTTCCATAGGGAAGGCATACATATACAAGGGTGATAATATTATCATACCCAAATATACGATCCCAAAAGACAGAATCGACGGTGAGATAGACCGGTTCAATGAATCCCTGGCAAAGACCAAGGAGGACATAAAGGCAATACAGGTACAGATTGCCAGCAGTCTTTCAGATGATACAGCTGACATATTCAAAAGTCACCTGATGGTACTTGAAGATCCCGTTTTCGATCAGAAAGTTCGGGACACTATTGCCAGGGAAAGACGAAATGCTGAATGGGTTCTCAACGATATATCACTGGAATTGATTCAGAGCCTCAGTTCGATAGAAGATGAATATCTTCGGGAACGAATCGTTGACATATCCGACATCAGTAAGCGCATGATCAGCAACCTGCAGAAATCTGACATGGTTTCCCTTGCCGACCTTGAAGAAGAAGTAATCGTGATAGCATCCGACCTGACACCATCTGACACTGCCATTATGAACAGGAAGTATGTTCTCGCCTTTGTCACCGACAGGGGGGGCAGAACGTCACATACCGCCATTATGGCACGGGCGATGGAGATACCTGCCATTGTAGGTACTATTTCATCAACCTCCGTGATACAGGACGGGGACATGGTTATCGTGGACGCGGTACACGGTAAAGTGATCGTAAATCCCTCAAAAGATGAAATAACCGAGTTCAGGAAATACCAGGTTGACCTGAAAGAGCTGGAGCTTGAACTTTCTAAAATTACAGAACTTCCATCCCACACGCTGGACAAAGAAAATATTTTTATATACGGCAACATCGAGATCCCCGAAGAGATGTCCATTATTAAAGATCACGGGGCACAGGGTATTGGCCTTTTCAGGTCTGAATTTCTTTTCATGGACAGGCACCTTCCGGACGAAGAGAAGCAATTTGAAGAATACCGGCGTGTGGTTGAATTTTACAATCCTCTTCCGGTCACTATTCGTACGCTTGATATTGGCGGTGATAAAATATACGCGTTCACAAAGCATTACAAGGAAAGAAATCCTTTTCTCGGATGCAGGGCAATACGTTTCAGTCTGGAAAATGAGCACCTGTTAAGAACTCAATTACGTGCCATCTTAAGAGTATCCAGTTATGGTAATGTCAAACTTATGTTCCCCATGATCACCACGGTAGAAGAGATCTTCAAGGCCAAAGAGATCCTTGAAGATGTAAAACATCAGCTGGATAAGGAGGGGATTTCCTATGACAGGGAAATTCCAGTGGGCGTCATGATAGAAGTGCCCTCGGCTGCCATAAACTCGGATATTTTTGCCAAGTACGTGGACTTCTTTTCGGTTGGTACAAATGATCTTGTACAGTATCTTCTCGCGGTTGATCGTATTAGCGAAAAAATTGCCTACCTGTATAATCCACTTAATCTTTCCGTGTTACGTATGTTGAAACATATTTCACAGGTTGCCACAGAAAGTAACGTACAGTTGTCCATTTGCGGTGAAATGGCAGGGGAGCCGAAGTATACCATGTTGCTTCTGGGACTTGGTTACAGGCACTTGTCCATGAGTTCCGCCTTCATGTACCAGATAAAAAGAATTGTCAGGGCGGTTACCATTGAAGAATGTGAAAGTCTCGTTGATGAATTGATGAAGATGGAAAACACTTACGATATTGAAAAAACAATGCTTGAACGGATGAAGGAAAAATTTCCTAACATGATATACTGACACCGGCAATGTATATCACCTGAACCTTGTTACGGATAGCAAATAAATGAAATTATACCACGAATTATCCGAATACTATTTCTCGATTGAGGATAACCACCGAAACATACATGATGACCTCCAACTGATACTGGAGCTTCTCGCGAATAAAACCAACCCCTCCATACTTGACCTCGGATGCGGCACCGGTGAACATCTCAATGAGCTGTACAGAAGAGGGATTCGCTGCACAGGCCTTGATAACAGCAAAGATATGCTTACCCATGCGGGACTGCGATTTCCCGGAACCGCGGAATACGTGGAAGGGTCGATGACCGATTTTGATTATTTTGAAGAATTTGACATGGTAATTTCACTTTTCGGATCATTCAATTACATGCTGGAAGACAGCCAGGTGGATAATGTCTTCTGGAACACCTGGCGGGCCCTCAAGCCGGGGGGACAGGGCCTCTTTGAAATATGGAATGCCATACCTATACGGAAAATCAAGGAAAAAGACATGGACGTTGTTTCAAGAACTAACTACATGAATACCGAGATACAGCGTGAAAGGGGTTTTAACCTGCTCAATTACCCGGAAAGAACCATTGTACAGGTCAACTACCGGTACAGGGTAATTGAGAACGGACAGGAACACGAATTAAGGGACAAACACACAATGCGGGCATTTAACCGTAACGAGATCACCCGGTTTATAAAGGATAACGGCTTTACCATCAAGTCCATGTACGCTAATTCCCGTAAAGAGCCGTACACGGACTTTTCAAACCGGATACTGATCCATTTTGTTAAATGAGCAAATCCAGGTATAATAAACCGGTAAGCCCATCAATTCTTGGCGGTATGCGTATCTACATTTTCTTCGCTGGAATCATCCCGTGTAATCACATGATCATCACGCAAAGATTCTTTCCACCTGTCATACAGTATCTTCTTTCGCGCCATGTCCTTGAAAAACTTATCCGGGTCTTCAAGGGCCAGGAAAAACACCTCTTCCATGTTGCTCACCGGGTGTATAACCAGCTCTTTCATCACGTATTCGGGTATCTTCTCAAGGTCTTTTACGTTATCCCGGGGAATGATTATATGCTTAATCTCACCCCTGTGAGCAGCCAGTATTTTTTCCTTGAGACCGCCAATGGGCAGCACCTTGCCGCGCAGGGTTATTTCTCCCGTCATGGCCACGTCACATCGAACTGGAATCTGGCTGAAAAGTGACGCCATTACCACACCCATGGTGATACCCGCGGAAGGCCCGTCTTTAGGTATGGCACCTTCAGGTACGTGAAGATGTATGTCGTGTTTCCTGGTAACATCATCAGGTATGTTATAGTACTGCTGGTTAGCACGAACATAGGTAAAAGCAGCCTGTGCCGATTCCTGCATTACTTCACCAAGCTTCCCGGTAAGCATCAGGTTTCCCTTGCCCTTTACCATGGATGCTTCCACCTGCATAACGTCACCACCCACTTCAGTCCACGCAAGACCGTTAACAAGGCCTATCTCGCTTTTATGCTCGGTCTCACCATACTTGAACTTCGTTGGTCCAAGATATTCGTGTATGATCTCCCTTGTGATCTCTCTCTGGTAGTCCTTTCCATGTTTCACTACTTCACGGGCAACCTTTCTGCATACCTTTGCCAGAACCCGTTCCAGGCTACGCACACCGGCTTCACGGGTATAATGCCTTATGATATATAACATCATTTCTTCGTTTATTAAAATATTTTCCGGCTTGAGCCCGTTCTCAACTACCTGCTTGGGAAGCAGGAATTTAAGGCCGATATTCAGTTTTTCCGGTTCGGTATAACTGGAGATATCTATGATCTCCATCCTGTCCTGCAGTGGTGCGGGTATTCTATGCTGCACGTTGGCAGTAGTAATAAACATTACATCAGAGAGATTATACGAAACTTCCATGTAATGGTCTACGAAATTATCATTTTGTTCCGGGTCGAGAACTTCAAGCAGCGCTGAAGAAGGGTCTCCCCTGAAATCCGTAGACATCTTGTCAATTTCATCAAGCAGAAATACCGGGTTGACAGTGTTTGCCTTTTTCATTTGCTGAATAATGCGGCCGGGAAGTGCACCCACATATGTTCGTCGGTGACCCCGTATCTCAGCCTCATCACGCACACCACCAAGGGACATTCTTACGAACTCCCTGCCAAGGGCACGGGCAACAGACCTGCCCAGTGAGGTTTTTCCCACGCCGGGAGGGCCTACGAAACAAAGTATGGGCCCTTTCAGCTTTTTAGAGAGGTGACGTACCGCGATAAACTCGATAATGCGATCTTTTACGTCATCAAGACCGTAGTGATCTTCTTCAAGCACATCCATGGCGTGATCGATGTCACGGTTATCCTTGGTTTTTTTACTCCATGGAACGTCACGTAACCACTCAATATATGTACGCACAACCGAAGATTCCGCAGACATCGGGGGCATCTTTTCAAGGCGCTTGATTTCTTTCAATGCCTTGTTTCGTGCTTCTTCTGTCATCTTGGTTTCTTCGATGGATTTTTTCAGTTCTTCAATCTCGTCGACACCGTCTTCTCCCTGGCCCAGTTCTTTCTTGATCACCTTCATCTGTTCGTTCAGGTAATACTCTTTCTGGGTTTTCTCCATCTGCTTGCGAACTTTTCCCTGTATCTTCTTTTCGATGTACATTACCTCGATCTCACCGTTGATAAACTCGATGAGCTTATCAAGGCGTTCGGCAGGATTTCCCATTTCCAGCAGTGCCTGCTTGAACTCAACCCGCATGTTTACGTATGAAGCTACCACGTCTGTCAGGTGGGAAAGCTCGTCTATCTGGTTTACCGTTGTCAATGCTTCCTGTGGAACTTTCTTGTTAACCTTTATATACTTCTCAAATGTTTCAAGCAGACTGCGCTTAAGCGCTTCAACATCGTCGTCAGGTTCGCCAATTCTCTCGATGTTTCGTATATTTACACGGTAATAATCCTCTCCGCTGTCGTCAAGCTCAGATATATATGATCGTGAAAGGCCTTCAACAAGCACCTTTATTGTACCATCGGGAAGTTTCAGCAGCTGTAAAATCTCAGATACTGTGCCAACTTCGTATACATCGTCTTTTACGGGGTTGGTAACCTGCGCGTCTGTCTGGGTAGCCAGTACGATTAGCCGGTCACCCTGCATGGCAGCGTCAAGAGCATTGATCGACATCTCTCTCCCCACGAAAAGGGGAATCACCATATGAGGAAAAACCACTACATCGCGTAGTGGCAATAATGGGTACTCTTTATTGTAATCAATATTTTTCATGTGTTATGACCTCGGAATATTGTCGCCTGTTTCAGGCGCTTTTTTCCTCGCTTTTGTATTCAATTACTGGATCCTTGTTATCACGCACGGTATCCCTGTTTATAACGACTTTGCTTATTGATTCTTTCGACGGAATCTCGTACATGAGATCCATCATAACCTTTTCAAGCACAGCCCGAAGCCCCCTGGCCCCCGACTCTCTCTCTATGGCAATGTTGGCAATCTCGGTAATGGCTTCGTCTTCGAATTCCAACTCAACGTCTTCAAACGAAAACATCTTTTCATACTGCTTGATGAGAGCGTTTTTAGGCTCAGTTAAAATTCTCTTCATTGCTTCATTGTCAAGTTCGTGAAGCACTGCATTGATGGGCAGCCTTCCCACAAACTCGGGTATAAGACCATACTTTATGAGATCTTCAGTATGCATTTTTTCAAGCACGTTGAAGTCCTGCACATCTTTTACAGACTTTATCTCGGCGCCGAATCCCATGGTTTTATTGCCTACGCGGGCACTGACGATCTTATCAAGACCTACAAATGCGCCACCGCATATAAACAGGATATTTCGTGTATCTATGGAAATAAATTCCTGGTGGGGATGCTTTCGTCCACCCTGTGGCGGCACATTGGCCGTGGTTCCTTCAATTATTTTCAGCAATGCCTGCTGAACACCTTCACCCGATACATCACGGGTAATGGATGGATTGTCTGATTTTCGGGTAACCTTGTCAATTTCATCAATATATATGATACCCAGTTCGGCCCGCTTCACGTCACCATCAGAATTCTGTATCAGCTTAAGCAGGATATTCTCAACATCTTCACCCACGTAGCCGGCTTCTGTTAACGAGGTGGCATCAGCTATGGCAAAAGGAACTTTCAGTATTTTTGCCAGAGTCTGGGCCAAAAGAGTTTTACCTGATCCCGTTGGCCCGATAAGAAGAATATTACTTTTTTCAAGTTCAACATCACCTTTTCGCAGGTTGAAGTTGCTGTTAATTCTCTTGTAATGATTATATACAGCCACAGAAAGCATCTTCTTGGCGTACTCCTGTCCAACTACATACTCATCTAAAATTTCCTTGATCTCTTTTGGCCTGGGGAGGTTAGTTAGCACTTCGCCGCCATTCTCCAGTCCCCATTCTTCATCGATTATTTCGTTACACAGATCAATGCATTCATCACATATATATACATCCGGACCTGCTACCAGTTTTTTTACAATGTCCTGGCTTTTGCCGCAAAAAGAGCAATACAGGTTTTTTTTCTCGTCCCTGGGATCTTTCTTTTTTGTTGACATGCTTACCTCTTCACTTTGAATCTGATACTACAATTATTTCTTGTCCTTGTTGTCTTCTTTCACTATTACCTTATCAATTATTCCATATTTAACGGCTTCTTCGGCATCCATGAAAAAGTCACGGTCAATATCCTTCTCGATCTGCTCAAGAGGCTGCCCGGTATGAAACACGTATATTTCGTTCAGCCGTTTCCTGATTTTCATAATCTCACGGGCATGTATCTCGATGTCGGCAGCCTGCCCCTGGTAACCACCTGAAGGCTGATGGATCATTATCCTTGAATTGGGCAGTGTAGACCGTTTTCCCTTTGCCCCGGCAGCCAGCAGCAATGAACCCATGGACGCCGCCTGTCCAATACATATTGTCGCCACGTCGGGT
Source organism: uncultured Leptospiraceae bacterium (assembly GCA_964486725.1). Lineage (GTDB taxonomy): Bacteria > Spirochaetota > UBA4802 > UBA4802 > UB4802 > M55B154. The sequence continues at coordinate 2,042 of CAZAOK010000085.1, read as the reverse complement.
TTAATATACTGCATTGTATCGTAAATGGCCATGCCTGATGTAACCACGCCACCAGGTGAATTAATATATAGATATATATCCTTATCCGGATCTTCCGCTTCAAGAAATAGCATCTGCGCGATAATAAGACTGGATATATGGTCGTCGACGGGTTCTCCAAGAAATATTATCCTGTCTTTTAACAGGCGTGAATAGATATCGTAAGAACGTTCGCCCCTTGATGTTTGTTCAACTACTATAGGAACAAGACTCATATGAAATATCTCCTTGGTGAAATATGTATGTTTTTTAAGATACTAAAACACTTCTATAATTCAAGCATTTTAGCCGATATGATGCGTATATTCTAAGTGTCGGCATGAGATTTCATGTTACACCATATCTTTTTTAGAAAAAATGTTTACCTTGAAGGTAAACATTTTTTTAGTACTACTGTCAATAATAAACATAGCGAATATTGAACAATATTCAAAAATTTATTCCTGCTTCATAAACTCCTCAACTGATACAGGTTTTTTCTGCTTTACCTGCGCGTTGTCATAGATGAAGTCAAGGGCTGAGTCAAGAACAAGTTCGTTTTCAATATTTTCACGCGATCCTTTCTCTTTTACCAGTTCTTCTATTTCTTCAACCGGTCTTTCATTTTTCTCGGCTATCTGCTGAATCACCTTTTTATAGTCTTCTTCAGATGCCTGCAGCTCTTCTTTTTTGGCGATCTCGGCCAGCACCAGGGTTGTTTTGATGCTGTTTACCGCTTCTTCACGTATCTTCTCTGACAATTCATTCACGTCCATGTTGAGCACAGAGGCGAACTCATTAATGTCCTGTGCAAAATATCCTACCCTCTGCTGCACACGCTGAAAAATGGATTCCATCTCCTTGGATACCATGGTCTCGGGTATATCGAAGGTGCTGTTCTCTACGATCTCTTTCAGCAGTTTTGACTTTACATCTGCTTTTGATTTTTCTTCAACGTACTTTTCAAGGTTTTCCCTTATTTTTGACTTCATTTCTTCCAGCGTTTCGTACTCACCAAGATCTTTGGCGAATTCGTCGTCCAGCTCGGGAAGATCCCTTTTGTTTATTTCATCCACTTTTACAAGGTAGGTAACTTTCTGTCCCTTGAGATCATCAACCGAATAATCCTTCGGGTATTTCACCTTGATCTCTTTTTCTTCTCCAGCCTTCATTCCCTGAATATCTTTATCAATAGCATAGTCTTCTTTGCTCTTCCCCACCACGAGGGTAAAGGGCCTGTATTCTACAGAGTCAACTTCTTCTTTATCCACGTTGTCAATACGTTTCATCTGCAATGCAACCTGGTCGCCCTTCTCTACCACACCGTCATCTTCTTTTTTTGCGATTGTGGCATGCTTGTCCTGCAGTTCTTCAACTTCGCGCTGAATATCCTGGTCGGTCACTTTCGCCTTCTGCTGTTCAGCCGTAAGCCCCTTGTAATCGTGAAGCTCAACAGTGGGGGGGACTTCAAAGGTAATAGTGCACGTGAATGGTTTATTGCGATCAATTGAATCGAAATCAAACTCCGGGGGGCCTATGGGAGTGTACCCCTTCTCGTTGAGCACATCAAAATATGCCGCCTTCAACAGGTTTTCGGCGGCTTCGTTGTCGGCAATATCATGGAAGCGCTGCTCAATAATGTTGATGGGCACCTTTCCCTGCCTGAACCCGTCAATTTTAGCTTTCTGCTGTATAGACTTGAAAACTTTCTTGTATTCTTCTTCCACCTTGTCCTGCGGAACCTCGACCTGAAGTTCCATCTTCGCGTTATCCAGTTTCTTATCTTTAACGTCCAATTTGTTTCTCCCTGTATATATAAAATATCTGGTTGTACCAATAGATCATCATTATAACTTGTTAGAGTTGATTATGTGGGATCATGGTATAAATGTAGCAACACTCGTACGAACATCCAATGAAAGCGTCTAATCGTCAAACAATTTTCTGTATTAATTGGCACTTTCATCAGGGGGGTGAATTAAATATCGGGTAATAATATGAATTTCAATGTCAATTTTGAATGA
>CAZAOK010000084.1:12852-16726 GCA_964486725.1 uncultured Leptospiraceae bacterium | reverse complement strand
AAAAAAAGCATTTAATATTTGACATACAAACATAAACACCGGACACTGAGCCTGTACTCAGTTGATCGGCATGATCACGCAACTATGATATCTCCCGGAGGTGTCTCATGGAACTTGAAAAGATATTTCGAAGCGATACGCTAAACAGGCGGGACTTTTTGAAGGCAGGTGCCGCGCTTGCGGCAGCCACATCAGCATATCCCCTATTGGGCTGCGGAGGAGATGAAACCGGGAGAGGGGTGATTCCCGAAAAGAGAAAGGTTGACCCGGCCATGTTCAAGGTACCCGAAGGACGGGGAACCGTATCAGTGGGCCCGGGTGCGTCACGGACACTGTTGAAAAACGGCCTCATCGTTGACGGAAGCGGAAAAAAAGCCTACGTGGGAGACGTGATGCTCAATGGCAGCCGGGTTGAAATGGTAACCCCAAAAGACATCAGGTTCAGCGGAAAAACCGTAGACTGCGCGGGAAAGGTTATCGCGCCGGGGTTCATTGACGCCCATTCCCACATGGACAGGGTGCTTCCCGCCCGTGGAGATGACCACCTGAAACTCCCCTTCACCGAACAGGGCATCACCACCATGGTGGCCGGCAACTGCGGCTACGGCATGGCGGGATTTCCACGCAAAAGTACCCCGGAGAACTGGGACCTTTTGACAAGAAAGATCAGCGGCTACGTGGACATCACCTGGAAAACATACGCCGAATACTTCCAGAGGCTTAGAAACACACCCCTTACCCATAATATGGCAACCCTGGCCGGATACGGAACAACAAGGACTGCCATGCGGGGATACGACCCCACGCCGATGGAAAAAGACGAGATGAAAGATATACTCTACCTGCTTGAACAGGCCATGGACCAGGGAGCACTGGGCGTCTCACTGGGACTGCAGTACGAGCCAGGCATTTTTGCCACCCTTGATGAGCTCGAAGCAGTCGCGAAGATGGTAAAGAAGAATGACGGTATCATGACAAGTCACATGAAAGCTTATTCAAAGATATCAGGTACATATCCCATGAAACCCTTCGGCCGGGCACACAATCTCCTTGGAATTGAAGATATGCTGAAAATTACCCGCGATACCGGGGTGAAGATGCAGCTGTCACACCTGATATTTGTTGGCGCAAAGACATGGGACACCTGCGAAGAGGCATTACAGCTCATTGATAATTCAATCGCCCAGGGAATGGACGTGAAATTTGACACATACTCCTATCATTGCGGGTATTCGGTTATCAACGTGTTCTACCCCGAGTGGTTTCTCGCCCGTGTTCCCGAAGTGTACGATGATACATGGGCAATGCTGAAACTGCGGGCGCAGATGGAGCTCATGGTGGCACTGCTGGGATTCGGCTATCAGGACATACAGGTGCTCAACACCCTGCATCCCGAACTGAAACAGTACGACGGGATGTTCCTTAAAGATATCGCCGAGAAACGGGGCATGAGCCAGTTCGAGAACTTCATTGACGTGACGAAGAAAAGCAACGGCCGGGCGGTTGTCCTCAATCACCGTTACAGCAGCCTCGAGAACGTGAAAGACCTCATGAGACATCCCGCTTCCCTCTACCAGACCGATGCCCTGGTGTTTGAGAAGGGAGCGCAAAACCCTGCGGCGTACGGCTGCTTCCCCAGGTTTTTACAGCTGGCCCGGGATTTTCAGCTCATAAGCCTGGAGGAATGCGTCAACAAGATGACGGGTGCGGTGGCAGAACGGTTCCAGCTGAAACAGAGAGGTCTCTTGAAAAAAGGCTACTATGCCGATGTCACCGTCTTCGACTGGCAGAACGTGATGGACAACAACACCCTTGAAGAAACTGCTAAACGGCCATCGGGCATCGACCTGGTCTACATGAACGGCAAAGAGGTTCTGAAGGACGGGAAAGCCAACCCACACGTCAAGCCGGGCATGGTGATAACCTAGGCGCTTATCCTTCAGCCGAGATATCCGCAACCGCCGCTATCCGTTCACGGAGGCGGCGGTACAGCGTTTCCTCGTCTTCCATTACCAGCTCAATGGCGTTCTCGGGGCACAGTTCTACGCACCGTCCGCACGATTTGCAGTCATCGCCGGGAACAGCAACACCATTTTCAAGCCGCATGGAACCCGCAAAACATCTCTCAACGCAGATACCGCACCCGGTACACTTTTCAGCATCCACCCGAACAGATACCCCCGGTAATGGCTGGTATGACCGGTCAAGGCTTGGCCCCCTTTTATCCATGTGGGTTCGGTATATACAGCAACAGTCGTCACAAAAACAGATGAACATGAGCTGGTTAAAATGACGCAGTCCGAAGGCAAAAGGGTCTATCCACGTGTGGGCAACACTGGCAATAAGCCCCGAATCGGCGGCCTTTCGTATGTGACTGACTGCTTCTTCAGCGCTTATCTTTCTACCGTGTGAAGGATTTATTCTCTTTATAGCAGGCCCCAGCGCCATGCAGCCGATCTCTTTGGGATGATTCTCGCAATTCAACAATCCACGGCAGATGCATTCATCAAGAAGAAACCTGTCTTCCACGTCACCCACAAGTCGTTCAAGAATTCGCACGGGGACGGGAACGGAATCGGGAAGATCAACCTTCACGTTAATGGGTACCGCCGTTACCTCGCTGTAAGGATATGCGAAAAAGGGATGAATGATCCACTTAAGGACGGGGTATGAACTCAGCTTCTTCCCCCACCTGATGATGGGCCATGAAAGCCACACCATGGTTTTTACCATTTTTCTGCCAGGACCGTATCGCAGCATTTATTTCTCCAGTATTCCTTTTTTCACGGGCACCCACCAGGTGAACCCGAACAGGATGGTCATTACGGCGATCCTGCTATCTGACAATCCCTTTCCCGAGAGAACTTTTTTCACGTGGGGAATTTCAGCAGTATGCAGCAGCACCAGCAAGACCAGTCCTATGATTGCCTTTAACCAGCTGTGTGGAAAAATATAAAAACCCAGCAAACCAACCGCCACGTAGAGCACTATGGCGCCCGTCATGAGGAAGTACCAGAAACCTTTCTTAACCATATAATTATCTCCTGTTTTTCTCATCCTGAAAATCAATGATGGAAGTCATTCTGCCCCAGACCTCGTCAATGGCATCATCCACGTTCCCGATCACCGCCGTCAGCGCTTCTTCAGGACACAGGCTCACGCATCTGCCGCATCCCTTGCAGGCGTCCCCGTCCCACTCCACGATGCCGTTATCGTTGATAGAGAGGGCTGCCATGAAGCAGTCATCAACGCAATACCCGCAGCCGGTACAATAGTCGGGGCTCACCTCGATTCGCATACTTTCCAGGCGCACCAGTGAATCGGCTGATTTTTCAGGAAGATATTTGCCGGATTGCAGTATGGTGCAGCAGCATCTGCAGCACAGGCATACCGTTAAAAGCTTACCCCTGTCGGGGACACCCCAGATGTAGTTGTCTATCTTCACCCTGCCGGTCATGGGGATAAGCCCGTCCTCTACCGCGTTGCGGAAATGGTCTATGGCTTCTTCAACACTGACGTGCCGGGCGATCCGTTCGTCTATTTCGGCGGCCCCGTCCCCCATCAAAATACAGCCTGTTTCGATATCATGCTCCCTGCATTGCATTGCGTCGCGGCAGGTACACCGGTGAATGATCACCCTGTGGGAAGAACGCCGTATCATCTCCTCCACCAGTTCTGATGGCAGGTAAGTACTGCCGGCCCCTTCCACCTGTCGATTTATGGGGATATAGGTTATGTTAAGGTTTTTCCCTGAAAAAAGAGGAGTTGAGAATATCGCGATAAGCGGCCCTATCACGGGAACCCGGGTAGCCTTCGCCCCATTCCAGGTAAGGGGCCATATCTTCGCAAGAACAGAAAGCCACCACGCAGCACG
>CAZAOK010000084.1:0-12752 GCA_964486725.1 uncultured Leptospiraceae bacterium | reverse complement strand
TCATGGTTTATATCTGTTTTTTAAATACGACAACACTTTAAAAGTTTACTCTTTAGAGATTCGTATGCACGCTGGCGGCGAAATACAGGGGTAGCATTATTGAATTACAAACCTAACTCTTATATTAACCCTATCATCTTTTCTTTCAACAATAATTATGAAATTATCATTCACATCAATATTCTGGTGTTTGATATTCATGAGAGTTTGAATGGTAAATTCAGGATCGATGTGTCCCGGGCGAGGGTTGATATTCTCATCGGCAAGCAGAGGAAATTGCAATGGATTCATGATGCGATATTTGAAGAAATAATTATTTCATTTTTGACAGCATTGGCCGAATACCTCAAAACTTCATCGATCATTTTATTGTCTACCTGGGGATAGCTCTCTAATATTTCATCCCTGGTGCCTCCGCTTGCGAATAACTCCATGATGAATTCTACACTTAAACGGGTACCTTTGAGTATGGGTTTTCCATTGAGTATATCCGGATTATAGGTAATATAATTATACATTATGATCTCTCCATATTTTTAATTCGGAATCATCAGGACATCGTATCAATTAGTATTTAACATTTATAAGGACGTTTCATGTAACTCATGTACTAATATATTTAATAATGATCCCGGGTTTCGTCAAGAAGAAATGAAGAATTTACCGCAAAGGCGCAGAGGGCGCAGGGTTCGCGAAGGGTTACGTGTATGATCATGGTTTATATCTGTTTTTAATGCGACAACACTTTACAGGTTTGTTCTTTAAATGATAAGGATTACATAATGATAGAATACAATATATTCCCGGCATGTAAAACTATCCCTAAAAAACCGATCAACTATTTAAAACGAAAATGAAGAACGCATAGAACATGTATTGAAATACACTTCGCGTCCTCTGCGCCCTTGGCGCCTCTGCGGTAATCCGTTACAACCCCATTTTTGATCGCGGTAAAAAGATCTTCTGCAAACCGAATGGATCTTCGAATTCCTGTTCGGGTTTGAAGTCAAGTTTTCGTACCCCCCGGTTGTCCAGGTACTTTGACAGGTCAAGTGACGGATACTCTGCCACCTGGATGCCTTTTTGCGCCAGTCCCTGTCTGAGAAGGGCCTCTGCCCTGGCCGCGAAGTTTACCGCGTCGCCAAGTATACGGCCCGCCTCTGTTGGATTATGAAACCCGATGGAGTTTTCTGCGCCTATGTAGAGCACCCGGTAAAATGCTTCCTGGTAAAAATCTTTTGCCCTGGCATACAGGTTGTTACGTATCTTTATGCCTTTTTTTTCATTCTGATGAACCTGCTCGAAAATTTTTGCGGTAACAGAGACCTGGTAGCCCGCTCTCAGCAGAAGTGACACGGTTCTGTCCTGTATTGCCTTCACCTGTTCACGCAGCCGGTCTTTAGACTGGGGATGACACTTGGCGCAGGCGTGCAGGTCATCCTTCAGCGGACTCATCACGTTATGATCGGATATCTTTGACCCACCAACAACCTTATACGGCATGTGGCAATCGGCGCAGGCAACCCCTGCATTAAAGTGCTCGCTCTGCCTGGTAAAGAACTCAAACTCGGGGTGGCGTATGTAGGCAAGCTTGAAACCGGTAACGCTCTGCGTCCATTCCTTAATATTTTTCTTATTTTTTATATAGGCTATTATATTCTCCATGGATATATTTCCCCATGAGCTGCCAGCCCATGGATGTTCAATGCCCACGGATTTCATATCACGGTCTTTCTGGATGTTATAGGTCACATGGCACTGGGCGCATACAAGGCTGCGCATTTCCTGACGGGTAAATTCCTTTCGGCCTATACGCTCCAACCCTTCGGTGAAGACCACCCTGTTGGTTCTCAGGCTCATGTCCTCGTTATTATGGCAGTCGTAGCAGGTTGAACCGAGATCACGATGCTCTTCGGGTATTTTGGCAATGGCTTTTTCCCATTCCATGTGCAGAAATTCCTTACCGTGTTTTTCGGCAAGGTGATCCATGTAGGGGCTCTTACAGTTAAGGCATACACCCCCCGCCCCCACCCTGGAAGGGTCGATCTCGTCCTGGTCGATACGCATATACCAGTGGCCCCGCGGTTCGTTGTATTCGATACCGAAGCCCCAGCCATTGAAAAGGAGTGCCATAAAGGGATACTCGCTTAACTTGTCATACACCACCTTGTCGGTGTCCCAGCCCTTCTTATAAAAGCTTTTGCCCGCGGGCCTCGGGTCTTTCGTCTTTTTCCAGGACTCATATTCAAGGGGATATACCTTTGCCCATTCTTCGGTACCATAGGCATCATCGGGTATCTCGATCACCTGTACCATTTCCGGCCTGTCAGGCGCGCATCCGTCACTTATTACGAAAATAAATATAATTACAAGAATTACAGCAAGTGAAATGTAAGCGATCTTCTTTTTATCAAGTTCCATTCTTTTGCCCCTCCTGGTTTTATACTTTAACGTGAATGAATCATGGTGTGATAATTATCACGATGACAGTCCCAGCAATTGATGGTATCTACACTTATTCGCGAAACCATTTCTTCATGACATCTCACGCAATTGTTTTGCACAGTTTTTACCCCGTGACCTGAAGTCTGTATGGGATCCGGTATCATACCGGTATAGAAATACAGCAAGTCCTTCATTCCATCAAGGCCCTTCCAGAGGTAATAGTTAAAGAAGTTATTATGAGGCAGGTGACATTCAACACAGCTTACCTGTTTATGAGAACCGGAATAGAACCAGTCCTCGTATTGGGATTCCATCACATGACAACTGGCACAGTACTGCGGGGTAGAAGTGGCCTGCATTAACCCGGGTACAATAGCAGCAATGACGACAGCAAGCAAAAGTATGGCAGCACCGTACATGACTTTCCTGTTTTTGTACATTTGTGTCATCCCCTGCTCCTTGTGAAATCAGCTTTTATCCAGTGAGAATGTCCAGCAGCCTGTCAGCCACACTGTGCATATATGGTATATCTTTTACGCCTTCCATGATGGCATGTTCATTCATCACCCACTTACTGCCATCGAGTTCATCACGGCAATTCTCTACCAGGTCTTGCACACTTTCTTCAGTTGATTCACAGTGAAACTGTAATGCCAGAACTCGATCATTATTATACGAAAACGCCTGGTTACAGCATGCCGCGCTTTTTGCAAGCGGAACAGCACCGTCAGGAATATCAAAGGTTTCTCCGTGCCAGTGAAACGCGGTAAATCGCCGGGGTAACACCCGGCCCAGTGACGAATCAGCAGCCTCGTCGCGTTGCGTGATCTCAAACCAGCCGATCTCCTTTTCCGGGTTATGGTACACAGGGGCGCCAAGCACGTCCGCGAGCATCTGTGCGCCAAGGCATATCCCCAGTATGGGTATATCAGATTGAATACAATTATACACGAACTCCTTTTCCAGTGCAAGCCATGGAAATTTATTTTCTTCATTAACACTCATGGGCCCTCCCATTATAACAAGAAGGTCGATGCCTGTTGGATGTGGATATTTTTCATTTCCGTAGACTGCTGCCTGGCTGAATTCATAATTACTTTTCTTTGCCCAGTCAGCAATATAGCCGGGCCCTTCGAAAGGTACATGTGTAAGGCAATGCACTTTTTTTCGGGCCATTATTTTTCCTTGATCATGATCAGCATCATCTTGAAAGATTCAACTGCCTGAAGGCTGTGGGGCTCGCCGGCAGGCATAAGCAGCATTTCACCTTTTTTTATAGTGTAGGTGAGGCCTGAAATAGTGATGGCGGCCGTCCCGTCAAGAACCTGTACCATGGCATCAAAGGGAGTGGTGTGTTCGCTAAGCCCCTCTCCCCTGTCGAACGCAAAAAGAGTGACCGTTCCGGTATCTTTTTGCAGAAGAGTTCTACTCACCACCGAGCCTTCCTGGTAACTGATCATCTCTTCGATGAGAAGACCTTCACTTACGAGTTCATCTTTTTTTGGTATATCGCTCATGGTACACTCCTTTTACAATTTTATTATGAAATATATTTCCAGATCAAGTTCAGTTTCCCTTTTAGTATCAACCGCTTACCTGAATAGCGCATTACCTCTCTAATTTGATTCCTGTATCTGGGCGCGTAACAGTGGGTTTCACATTTCTTACATGGCGGCTTGGGATCATATGGGCAGACAGTTCTTTTGCTGGCGGCGTGTAGAAATAGTTTCCCACATTCATCGCAAAGACGTATATGCTGTGAATTCACATATTCTCCCAGGTTCCCCCCTGCACGGATCACCTTTTTTTCCGCTTCGGGATGAATATCCCCGCAATAAATACTGATGAATTCAGCCAGCACCTCTATATCACCCGCCGGTGAGCCCATTTCAGACGGCCTCCCTGTTCCGGTGATGTGCGCACCCTATTGACAGCTCACTGTCTTTCAGATACCGATCGGTCAACAGGCAGTGATGGGTGCCGTTCTCACCTGGAGCAAAGTTTTCGCAGGTTATGCACATCCGGGCAACACTTATCACCCCTTCCCTGTATAAAGACTGGATCAGCTCCAGGAGAACGGTGATGAATTGTTCTTTTCTTTCCATTGGAAACTTCTGTATATGCGAAACCAGCACGTCCTGCCAGCCGTGAATGCGTTTTTCAGCCTGTATACCCTTTCTTGTAAGGGATATCACGTGTGACCGTTTATCATCGGCTTCACGTATCTTTTTCACGTACCCCTTGTCTTCCAGGGAGTTGAGGGCATCACTAACCGTTGCCTTGGTAAGATCAAACTCCCTGGCCATCTGGCTTACCTTGCGATACTCCGCGGGATACTTCCCAAGGTATATCAGAAATTGTATCTGAATGGGACTCAGTTTCTCCTTCTTGGTAATATCCCATAAAAGAAGTCGCTGAACCTGCATCAGTTTCTCCAGGGCTGAAGCTATGTTCTCGTCAATGATATCATGGTTACTCATGTAAGACACACCTTACCCGTCAGCTGTTCGTATTGTACGAATTGCCAACGATTTTTTCAATAATAATATATAATAATTTCAGAAAAGGGGGGCATGATATGCATTGTCATGCCCCCCGAAGTGCTATTCTTTCCAGTGAATACATTCTACCGGACACATGTCCATTACTTCCTGGATCTTATCCTCGCTTGCTCCCTTTGGATTATGCACACGGCTCAAATCATTTTCATCATACTCGAATACCTCGGGAAGCTCATCCACACAAACTCCGCAGCTTGTACACTCATCCTGGTCTACGTACACTACTTTTGCCATTTCAAGTCTCCTCCTTATGTACTTTCCTTAAGAATCATTTAATGTACATTTTACTCTTTATCCGCTGCCAGATCAAGCATTTCATTAATATCCGCATCTGGTGTCGCGGTGGGCTTTATGTCAAACTTTTCCACAAGCACGTTCAACACACCCGGTGATACGAATGCCGGCAATGTTGGGCCAAGGCGGATTCCTTTCACACCGAGAGACAACAGGGCAAGCAGCACGGTTACCGCCTTCTGCTCGTACCACGCGATATCGTAGGCTATGGGCAGCTGGTTGATATCATCCAGTCCAAAAGCGTCTTTCAGGGCAAGGGCGATTTTCACCAGCGAATAAGAATCATTGCATTGCCCGGCATCCAGCACCCTTGGTATGCCCCCGATGTCACCAAGTTGCAGTTTGTTATACCTGTACTTGGCACATCCCGCGGTCAGTATAACCGTATCCCCCGGAAGGCCGCCGGCCACGTCCTCGAAATATTTTCGCGAAGGCATTCTGCCGTCACAACCTGCCATCACCACAAATTTTCGAATGCTGCCGTTTTTTACCGCATCTATTACCGCATCTGCCATTGAAATGACCGCGTTATGGGCAAACCCCGCCGGGATCTGGCCTTCTTCAAGCTGCTGCGGTGCTTCACACCCGGCTGCCATTTCAACGATTGGTGAAAAGTCTTTTGGCTTACCTGGTTCCCTGTCAGGGATATGCCGCACGTTCTCAAATCCCACCAGCCCTGTTGTGAACAACCTGTCACGGTATGTGTCTTTTGGCGGCACCAGGCAGTTGGTTGTCATCAATATGGGTCCGTTAAAACTTGCGAACTCCTTACCCTGCAGGTACCATGAACCACCGTAATTACCCGCGAAGTGCTCATACTTCTTGAAGGCAGGGTAAGACTGGGCCGGAAGCATCTCGCCGTGGGTATAGACGTCCACCCCCTTCCCCCTGGTTTGTTCAAGCAGTTCTTCAAGGTCTTTCAGATCATGGCCGCTTATAAGAATTCCCGGGTTGTTTCTCACACCAAGATCAACCTGTGTGGGTTCCGGATGACCGTAGGCGCCGGTATTGGCCTGGTCAAGCAGGGCCATGGTGTTCACTGCAGTTGAACCGCATTCCATCACCATATTCAGCAGCATATCAGCGCCTGCATTTTTATCAGTGGTAGCCGCCAGTGCTTTTTTTGCAAACATGAAAATTTCATTGTCCCTGTTGCCAAGCACACTTGCGTGGTCGGCGTAGGCGGCAATGCCCTTCAGCCCATAGAGCAACAGCTCTTTCAGTGAACGAATATCTTCGTCTTCATCCCTTAACACAGTGCTTCCTTCTGACTGAAGTTCCATCTGCTCAACGGTAGAGTCAGATGGATAGGGATCAGGCAGCCGCACATCAAGCCTGTCAACATACTCAGGGCCATGTGATTCTATAAGAGTTTTTCTGAGTACATCTCTTTTTTTACGGGTATGGCGTATATATTCCCGTATTCTTGACCCGTCGAAATTAACGTTTGTTACCGTAACAAACAACCCCTTGATGATATGAACGTCCACGTCTTCTTCATCTAACTTATCATCCTTGAATTCCAGCGCGAACACGGCCAGTGTACGCAACGAATCAATAAGCAAATCCTGCAGGTTTGCAACCTGTTCAGTTTTTCCGCAAACTCCTTTTCGTGTACAGCCGGTATTCCCAGCTGTCTCCTGGCATTGAAAACAAAACATTAAAAGCCTCCTGCATTTATATTAGAATTAATTATTTAAGCCGGTTTCTCTTCCCCGTTAATGCCAACAGTGATTGGATGAACGGGTATATCTTTTCCTGATCTGTGTAATGCTTCCCGCACAACGCTCAGTGTGCCCATGCAGCATGGCACTTCCATTGTAAGCACCGTCACCGAGTGCACCGTGTTCCCGATGAATATTTCGGTTAGCTTTTCCACGTACTGTTCAAGACCGCTGTCCAGTTTGGGACAGAACATGGCCACCGATTTTCCCCTCAGGTACCTGTCATGAAAATCACCCGAGGCAAACGGAACGCAATCGGCAGCTACCAGGAGGTGGCAGTCATTAAAGTAAGGGGCGGCTGGATTCAACAGCTTAAGCTGTACCGGCCACTGCCTGAGCTGGGATTCCGCGGAAACAGTCGCTTTTGTGCCGGATTGGGTGTTTTTGCCGGCGGTGCCGGGCTGTATAACCCGTGCCGCGCTTCCCGGGCATCCTCCCCCCTGCGGCTGCATTACCCTGAGGGAAGGCTTTCTTTCCTGTTCGATGGAAATCCCATGCTCATCCAGGTATCTTCTTGCCACAGAAAGCAGTTCTTTCTCACCGTGTTCTTCCAGGTGGTCAAGGTGCAGCCTCAATGCCTCTTCTCCCTGCGCCGCGATATTTTTCATAACCGAGTATTCATCATAGGGAAGTGATTCCCTCTCTTCAACATGTATGGCATCACGGGGACAATCACCAATACAGGCCCCCAGGCCATCACAGTAGTCTTCACGCACAAGTTTCGCCTTGCCGTCTATGACCTGCAATGCCCCTTCCGGACACCCGGTAACACAAAGCCCGCAGCCGTCACATTTATCTTCGTCTATTCGTATAATTGATCGTTTCATTGCCGTCCTCCGCTTATTGTTAGTATTCCTAACATGTTAGCCATCATACCGCATAACCGCCCCGTGTCAAGAATATTTGTTAGCATTCCTAACTTTTATTGCATTACACGCACTAAACACAAAACTCTATTTTTACGAAGTCCACCACCGTACAACATTTCCTTGTCTTTTACCCGGTTATTGTTTATGTTGTCAGAATAGTGATCACAAATATACAAAGGAGTTATACAAATGGACACCACCAACCCCGTTCTCCCAAAAACCCACACAACCATACGCCAGGACCTTTCAGGCACCCCGGTGACACTGGCCGAAGGCTACAGTTCTGTTGAACTCATCGTTACCGAAACTATGGCGGTGGACAACTACGGCCTTACCCATGGGGGCTTTATTTTTGGTATGGCTGATTACACCGCCATGCTGGCGGTTAATCACCCCAATGTGGTGCTGGCCAGGGCTGATGTGTACTTCATGAAACCCGTTGTGACCGGGAACGTGCTGCAGGCCAGCGGAAAAGTTATATCAATTGAGGGAATGAGGAATACAGTTGAAGTGAAGATCACCAGGGGAGATGAAGAGGTGTTTTCCGGCACCTTCCACTGCCTGATCACCGACACACACGTACTGGAAAAGAGAACATAATGCATGGTGGAAACGTAATAGCAAACGTCTTACACAAACAGGATATAACACACCTGTTCACTCTCTGCGGCGGCCACATTGCACCCATTCTTACCGCCGCGGAAGAAGCAGGTATCCATGTTACAGATGTCCGCCACGAGGCAAGCGCCGTGTTTGCCGCAGATGCCATCGCCCGCCTGTCGGGAACACCCGGAATAGCCGTGGTCACTGCCGGCCCCGGGGTTACCAACGCGGTTACCGCCCTGCAGAATGCCCTTATGGCCCAGTCACCGGTAATACTCATTGCCGGTGCGGCACCCACCGTGCTGCAGGGAAGGGGGGCCCTGCAGGATATAGACCAGCTGGCCATCGTAAAACCAGTTGTAAAGAAGAGCTACACCATCAAGAAAAACTGCGACCTTGCCCCGGTGCTTGAAAACGCCTTCGCTGTTGCCTCCTCAGGTGTGCCGGGGCCGGTGTTCGTTGAAATACCCATAGATGTTCTGTACGAAGAAGAACTGGTGAGGTCATGGTACGGCACCGCCGGCACCGCCGACACCACCTCCGGTTCTCACAGCATCAGGGCAAAGATCATGAGATGGTACCTGAACCGTCACGTGGATACTATTTTTTCATGTGACCTTGAATCCCTTGAAACAGGTACCGTAGACACTCAGCTGCATGGTATCAGCAATCGCCTGGTTCGCAAGGCAGCCAGAACCATCTTTTCAAGTTCACAACCGGTCATGATCGTTGGCAGCCAGGCCATGCTTGATCCCGGCAGGGTATCACAGCTAAAAAAAGCCGTCGAAGAGATCCAGGTTCCCGTATACCTTACCGGCATGGCACGGGGTCTTTTGGATGAGGGCCATCCACTATTAATGCGGCATAAAAGATCAGAGGTTTTAAAGCGTTCGGATTGTGTTATACTTGCGGGAATGCCAGCCGACTTCAGGCTTGAATACGGACGTAAAATCCCCAACACCGCAACCCTGATCTCGGTTAACCGGAGCAGAAAAGACCTGAAGATGAACCGCAAGCCGAACATCGGCATACATTCCGATCCTTTTCTCTTTTTACATGCCTTAAGCGGTGAATTTTCCCGAACAAAAATATCCTGGATATCATGGAACGAGGAAATTCACCAATTACAGCATGAACGTGAACAACACATCATGACCACATCAAGAGAAAAAACCGGGTACATCAACCCGCTCTACTTCCTCATGGAACTTAAAAAGCATTTGGGGGAGGACGATATACTTGTGGCCGACGGGGGCGACTTTGTGGCAAGCGCATCATACATACTGCACCCGCCAACGCCCCTCAGCTGGCTTGATCCCGGGGTATTCGGCACACTTGGAGTTGGGGGAGGATTTGCCCTGGGTGCCGCTGCCGCACGCCCCGGAAAAACCATATGGATACTCTACGGGGACGGCGCCGCCGGCTACAGCCTCATGGAGATGGACACCTTTGCCCGTCACGGTATTCCCGTAATCGCCGTAATCGGCAATGACGCCGGCTGGCAACAGATAGCCCGCGACCAGGTGGAATACCTTGGCAATAACATTGGTACACAACTCACCCATGCCCATTACAACCATATTGCCGAAGCATTCGGCGGAAAGGGATACGAGATACGCAACCCGCGTCAGGTAAAAGGGACATTAGAGAAGGCGAAAAAGGCATCCCGCAAGGGAATGCCCGTGCTGGTAAATGTGCACATCGGAACAACCGATTTCAGGAAAGGGTCTATTTCCATGTAATTGATTGAGAAGTGAAGTATGAATTTTTGAAATCCAGAAAATTGAAAAATATAGTATCACGCGGAGACGCGGGGAACGCGGAGATTTTCCTTACCCTTCCTCAGCGTCTCTGCACCTCCGCGTGATACTGATTGGGTATAAGATCTGCGTATATCTGCGGTTAAAATAATTATGTAAATTGCAATGTAATAGATTTTTGCTATACAGAACTGTTTTACATTCCCACTCTTTTCTGAAAGAGTGAAAAAAAATATTAATGAAATTTTCTGGTGGTAAAATTTAATATAATGAGTCATGAGTCCTGGTGGAAACTTTATTCACTATATGGAGGCTCATATGAACAGGGTACTTTCAATTTACAACAGGCTGCAAAAATACCCGCCGGGTAAACGAATCTTCTCGAAGATGGTGTGCTTCAAGGCACCTTATTTTAATACCATAAAACCGGTATTCACAGAACTGCAGCCCGGCAGCTCTACCATTACAATGAAGAAGAGGCGATCGGTAACCAATCATATTGGGTCAGTACATGCCATCGCCATGTGCAACATGGCCGAACTTGTGGCCGGCACCATGGTTGAGGTAACCCTTTCAGACAATTACCGCTGGATACCCCGTTCCATGAGTGTACAGTATAAAAAAATAGCCAGAACCAGCCTTACCGCTTACAGCCATGTTGACCCAAACACCCTGAACCGCGAACAGGATATCGACATTCCCGTTTCGGTGAAAGATGAGAATGGCGAAGAGGTTTTTACCGCACAGATAACCATGCATATTTCAAGAAAGAAATAGTGGTTGTGACTACTCAGCTATGACTAAAATATTGATCATTTACTTCATAATGAAAAGGAATTTGAGCATCTCCCCCCGCCGAAGGCGGGGGGAGATGCAGGATTATTATTCATTGTAGGATAATTTTGATTATTCAGCATGACAGCTGAGTAATTGCTAGTGGTTTTTCATAACCCGTATTCCCTTGAGTGTATCACGAATACGTCCTCAAGTGAGGGGGTTATCTTCTCAACGTGAAATGAGCGAAAGCCCCCCTGCTGCAGCGCATCCCGAAGCATGGTCTCCACACCCTTTTTCTTTTTTGCCAGCACGTGCAGGTCGGTGCCAAAAAGGGCCGCTTCGTCAACGAAGTTCTGCCGGTTCAGCAGTTCATATACACTGAGAAAATCATCATGCCGCACAAGGAACACCTCGTTGGGGACGTTCTTCTTCAGGTTTTCCGGGGTATCCAGGGCGATGATGTTCCCGGCGATGATGAGCGCCATGCGTTCGCTGTGTTCCGCCTCGTCCATGTAATGGGTGGTAACGAAAATGGTTTTACCCTCCTCCGAAAAATTGTATATCTGCTCCCAGAACACCCTGCGCATGAGGGGATCCACACCGGAGGTGGGCTCGTCAAGAAAGATAATGGGAGGATCGTGAATAACGGCTGTCCCCAGGGCCAGGCGCTGCTTGATGCCCCCTGGAAGCTGCTTTACCATCGCGTGCTTCCTCTTGTGAAGATCAACCATGTCAAGTATGTAGCCGATACGCTGCCTGAGTCTGCCCCCCTCAAGCCCGTAAATACTGCCGAAAAACTGGAGGTTCTCCATAACGGTGAGGTCATCATAAAGAGAGAAACGCTGCGACATGTAACCGATTACCTTCTTTATCTCTTCCTGCTCTGTGAGGATATCCTTCCCCGCCACCTGCCCTTCACCGGAGCTCGGGGCAAGCAGCCCGCAGAGCATCTTGATGGTAGTACTCTTACCGGCACCGTTGGGTCCGAGAAATCCGAAGATCTCTCCCTTCTTCACATCAAAAGATGCTTCGTTGACCGCGGTAAAATTACCGAATGTCCTGGTGAGGTTTCGTACTGATACTGAATATTCCATGAGTTATTCCATCCTCTTGTTAAATCTTTTCACGCTCATAAAAAGCAGCACCACGCCAAGTGCCACCATGGCGGTCATGTCCTTCCAGAGCACAAGGGCACCTACTCCCCGCAGGTATACTCCTCTTACAATATTCATGTAATAGGTAAGGGGGTTCAAGTATGTCACCAGCTGTACGCTTTCAGGCATTGCATATATTGGGAATATAAAACCACACAGGAGAATAGCCGGCACGAAAAACAAGAATGATGACAGCATGGCCTGCTGCTGCGTCATGGATATTGTTGAAATATACAGCCCCACTGCCAGAGTTGACAGGATATAAAGAAGCCCCGTAAAGAGCACAAACACGAAGCTCCCGTTAAAGGGCACCGCAAACCAGGTTATGGTAAGTGTGGTTACCGCGAAGATGATGATAAAGGAGACCACCGCGAAGGGTATCATCTTTC
Source organism: uncultured Leptospiraceae bacterium (assembly GCA_964486725.1). GTDB lineage: Bacteria > Spirochaetota > UBA4802 > UBA4802 > UB4802 > M55B154. The sequence goes on along the minus strand of CAZAOK010000084.1, from coordinate 176 downwards.
CGGCGATATATTCAAGGGGATGCAGTGGCGAAACATTTATCTGCTCGATAGTGCCCGCCTCACGTTCTTTCACTATGGACATGGAAGTGAGCATAATGGTTATCAGCGAGATCAGCAGTCCTATGATCCCCGGCAGGTAGTAATTACGGCTTTTGAGTTCAGGATTAAAGAACACC
>CAZAOK010000083.1:15647-17024 GCA_964486725.1 uncultured Leptospiraceae bacterium | reverse complement strand
CCCGCAAACTGATAATCACAGAAAAATACAAATAACATAACCCTTTTTCTCCGCGCCTCTGCGTGATACAAATTGGGTATACTGCTTACTAATCATCCGTGTTTATCTGCGTGTATGCTTCGGCTACGCTCAGCACAGCGTCGAGCGAAGCGGGCGGTTTCATATATTTAAAACCTATTGACAATCACTGAACAAAAGCACAATATAGACCAATAGAAAAGACAACAACACCGGTGAGGTTATCATGAAAAGAACAATTACCATCATTGCAGCCGCGATTATCATACTGGCATGCCTGTTCGGTATATTTATTTTCTGGGGTTCATCGAAGACTGTCCCTGATGAAATCTACACCAACGGTATCATTATTGACGGGCCGGGCACACCCGAAAAAGGGAAGCGAACATACTCCATCATGACCTACAACGTGGGCTACGCGTCTGGCATGGCAAACAGCATGCCCGATGTGCCTGGAAAGGATTTCTTCGATAAGAACCTGCAAACCATGATCGATATGATCGAGACCCACAATCCTGATATTTTGTGCGTTCAGGAGATTGACATCGAGTCGAAAAGAAGTCTTCATGTTGACCAGGTGCAGATGATAAACGAAAAGATCGGGTACGTGAATACCGCCTTTGCTCCCAACTTCAGCAAGAACTATGTTCCATTCCCTTACTGGCCGCCGTCTGCCCACTGGGGCAGGGTGTATTCGGGCCAGGCAGTTTTTGCCACACTTCCGCTGAAAGACCAGAAGATCATGCACCTTGATGCGCCGGAAATATATTCATGGATATATAACCTGTTCTACATCGGCCGTGCCATTCAACGGACCGATGTTACCATCAATGGCAAAAAGGTATATATATTCAACGTCCATCTCGAGGCGTGGGACGGGGATACCAGGGAGAAACAGGCACGCCGGCTCCTTGAACTGTACCGCGAAGTGAAAGACCACCCCGTTATCATAGCCGGGGATTTCAACGTTACCCCGTCATACGCAACCCGGAAACACGATTTCCCCGATGACTCATACGGGGTCGTGGATTACCGTGATGAAAAGACCATCGACATTCTCCTTTCCGAGAAGACCCTCAACACCGCCATCTCCCGTGAACAGTATCTTTCAGATGAACACAAGTTCATGACCTACACCTCGGTTAACCCGCATATGAAGATCGATTATATTTTCTATAACAACCTCGTCAAACCGGTACGTTCGTACGTGGTTGACACCAAGGTTGAGGCATCAGACCACAGGCCACTGTTCATGGAATTTATTCTTAAATGAGGCCCTGTCGGGACCCGATGGGGCCCCTGTTGGGACGTTGCATGCAACGTCCCAACAGGTAAATCCCCACAACACCCGTCACTCGT
>CAZAOK010000083.1:13377-15547 GCA_964486725.1 uncultured Leptospiraceae bacterium | reverse complement strand
TAAAGAAAATCCGTATATCGTATCACGTAATCCATTAATAAAAAATCAGGGTTATCCGGAATAGCCAGGCATTCTTCTTTTTGATACTATGACTTTAAGAATTTCAAGGAATCACTTGTATATAAATAAATTATATCAAAAAGGAGAGTATCATGCAGGCAGCAATGGATAAACAGCAGAAACTGCTATCCGAGCTTGCGATAGCGGAGAAAACCATGCACGAGATGGAGAAGAAGACAAGCGTGCGCTACTACGAGGCCGTTTTGAATGCCTTCCAGAAAAACAGTGTTCAATCATTCATGGACCTGGTGATGAAAAATGAAAGTACAGCGAAGCGGCTCAGGCGTATCGCCAGGCAGGAGAAGCTGCTGTAATGAAATAATCTTACTGAGAGTACTTGCGCGCTAAAAAGCGATGGGACTTGTTCCCATCGCTTTTTGTTTCATGTAATGTGTTATTAGAAACCTCTTGCTGCCACGCGGTAACCTACGCCTACATAAATTGCTATGTCATACTGGGATTTGATTTCGTATTCTGAAGCTTTTGTCTTTTCAAACTGTTTGTTTGTAAGGTTATATCCAAACCTTCCTTCAATATCAAGATATACAAATTCCTGTATGGGTGTCATAAATCCGATAAGGCCATTGGCCCAGAGATCTATCTCTTCATCAAACACAGTATCATCACCTTTTTCTTCTGCAGACTGACCAACCAGGTACTTTCCTGCAAGACCTGCTCCAAGATAGAATCCACCGGCAGTTATGAACTTTGCTGATAACATTGGTGATAGATAATGCAATGTATAATCAGCTGAATAATCATCACCGTCCACATCAGTACCAGATACTTCTACAGGCATGTAAGTGTATTCAAGGCCGAATCCAAGCAACACGCTACCAAGGTTCAGGTTGTATTCACCCTGCAGGTTAAACCCATTACCTTCAAGCTCATCAACATATTCTTCATCATAATCGACTTTCATCATCGAATACCCAAGCTTCACAAATGCAACGTCATCTGTCAGCATGGTCTGCGCACTTGCGTTTACAGTAAAAGCACACACCAGTGCAAACGCGGCAAGAATTGCCAGAATTTTTGTTTTCATACTTCCTCCCCTATAACTAAATAATTGTATTTGCTGATTTCACCGAAGTATACAGGGTGTCAGTATGAATGCAAGCAATTTTCATGGTAATTTGATATCATTTCACCTTGCTGAAAATACTTTCAACCTTGGAGTTGCCCTTGTTGGAAACATTCTTGATGCGTTCCACCTTGTTACGGGCCCGCAGAAAAGGCTGGGTTGATTCGTGCACCTTTAGCAGCATTCGCTCAACCTCCTGTTCTACCTCGCTGGTAATGGTATCAAGGTGAGCTTCACGCTCCCGAATCTCACGGTAGGTTTCGTAATGATTGTCGATTTCTTTCTGTAATCGGCGGATATCGCTTTCTTTCTGCAAAATAACATGCTCATACCAGGTTTTCATTTCTTTCAGTTCTTTTTCCCGGCGCTCCCGTGTGTATTTCCGTATATCCGCTATTTCACTGTTTTTTTCTTTCATGCAGAGAGCTCTCTCCTTACGCCTCTCTTTCTCGATTAAATGATTGATGTGACTTTTTCTGACAAACATTGGTCTCCTCGTCTGCTTATTTATTATTTCATCCATATTATCCAGCCCGGATGAAATGGGCACACGCATAAAACTCTATACAAAATAACATTATCATCAATTTGAGATTAATCTACAAAAATCCCAGACATTTTTCAATGGCCGGTGAGATGTTACCGACCATGTAACGTAAATTATATAAATATATACTGATGGTGTATATACATGATACCCGTTATTTAGCCATAGTGGAAACTGTTAGAATATTCTAATGTTTTTCCTGTATTTATATATATTATTCATTATTATAGACTGTAAAAAATAAAGGGAGGAACTATGAAAATAACCATGGGGGATCTTGATAAATCAGCCATTATTAAACTTCCTGACTTTTCTACCACAAGTGATATCGACGCGTTCGACGGTATAATCGGGCAGGACCGGGCTCTGCACGCACTGCGGTTTGGCCTCAGGGTCAAGGGTAAAGGCTTCAATGTATACGTATCGGGCCCGCCGGGAATCGGTAAAATGACATCGGTACAGTCTTTTCTTGAAGACAT
>CAZAOK010000083.1:0-13277 GCA_964486725.1 uncultured Leptospiraceae bacterium | reverse complement strand
GATGCAGAAGGACATGCGGCAACTGCAGCGGAAGCAGCAGGATGCCTCACGTGGTGTAGACCGCCAGGTGGTGATGAACGTAGTTGGTGGACTAATGGATGATCTGCGGGAAAAATACGAAGAATATAACGGTATCGGGGCATTTCTTGATGATGTCCAGGAGGATATCCTTGAGAATATTCAGAAATTCAAGATGCATGAACAGCAGGCACAGGCACAGCAGCCGCTTCAGGATGAACAGATCAAACAGCAGTTACACATGATGCGGGAGCAGACGCTGAAGCAGTACAAGGTAAACGTGATAGTTGATAACAGCGGGCAGGAAGGGGCCCCCGTGATACTTGAACTGAACCCCCGTTATTACAACCTGGTTGGGCGTATTGAGAAAGAGATGCAGATGGGAGCGGTTACTACAGATTTCACCCTCATAAAGGCTGGTGCCATCCTCAAGGCCAACGGGGGCTACCTGGTTATACCGGTTGAAGAGCTGGTACGTGACTATTACAGCTGGGATTCCCTGAAACGGGCCCTGCAGGCCGAAGAACTGCGAGTTGAAGAACTTGCTGAACAGATCGGCTACATGACAATCAAAACTCTCAGGCCCCAGCCCATTCCCCTTGACCTGAAAGTAGTGCTGGTGGGTATTCCGTTGATCCATCACCTGCTGCAAAGCAGGGTTGCGGATTTTTCGGAGCTTTTCAAGGTAAAAGCCGATTTTGATACCCGAATGGAAAAGGTGGACGGGAATATAAAGAATTTCCTTGGATTTGTGAAAAACCTCTGCGACGAGGAAAACCTGTTGCCCATCGACAGGGAGGGCACACAGAAACTACTGGAACATGTAATACGGAAATCAGGACACAGGGAGCGTATCTCCACCGAATTCGGTTCAATATCCGATATTATTCGTGAAGCAAGTTACTGGGCCAACCAGGAGAATAATGACATCGTTACCGCAGTTCATGTAAGAAAGACGCTGGAAGAGCAGGAATACCGCTCTAACCTTGTACAACATCACGTAGAGGAAATGATCGAACAGGGAACATTACTCATACATACCGAAGGTACCGCCACCGGCCAGGTTAACGGTTTATCTATTATGATGATGGGTGACCACCGTTTCGGCCGCCCCAACAGGATAACCGCGACCGTTTACCCCGGAAAAGACGGGCTGGTAGATATTGAACGTGAGGTTAAACTGGGAGGGCCCCTGCACAGCAAGGGTATCATGATTCTCGGTGGATACCTTGGCATGAAATATTCCCGCGATAAACAGTTATCCATCTCGGCCAGGCTTGTGTTTGAACAGAGCTATACCGGCATTGACGGGGACAGCGCCAGCCAGGCTGAACTGTATTGCCTGCTGTCGGCCCTCTCGGGAAAGCCGATTGAGCAGGGGATCGCCGTTACCGGTTCGGTGAACCAGCACGGCCAGGTTCAGGCAATCGGCGGCGTGAACGAAAAGATCGAAGGTTATTTTTCGGTTTGCAAAAAGATAGGTTTAAGCGGCAAGCAGGGTGTCATTATACCGGAAAGCAATGTTCAAAACCTGGTATTAAAGGACGAGGTAATCGACGCTGTCGGGGATGGCAGTTTCAACCTGTGGGCAGTATCATCGATTGACGAAGGTATAGAGATACTGACAGGAGAAAAGGCCGGCGCCCTTCAGGAGGACGGGCAATATCCTGATGGTAGTGTAAATCGCCTGGTTTCAGATACCCTTGAGATGTTCAGCCAGGTTACCCGTAAGTCCGGCAACAACAAGCAGGATTATAATAATTGACAATTTATTCAGGGATTGATACTACGCATACTACCTTGTTTTTCCGGAGGAATCTTGGCTCATATTTTATCACATGATCCTGCCCTGATGCTGTCCTTTCATAACGAGAGCAATTCTTTTCATATTGAAGACGCCAATGATGCTGCTCTCCAGCTATTAGGGTATGACAGGGAAACATTACGCAAGATGGAACCTTCCAGTCTTTTCACCCATGAGAAAGACTGGAAGAAAATACACACACTTTTCCATGATTACGGGAATCTATTCCTGGATAAAGTATCCATGAAAGCAAGTGAAGCCCCCCTGCAACTTGACCTTACGGCTGAATCTTTCCAGCTTGGTTCATACCGGGTACTCAACCTGAGGATAAATAAGCCGGTACTAACCAGGAAAATATTAAACAGGATTGAAATGGAATTGCTCCAGACCAGCACCCTTCTCCATTCTATCCTGAACAACACTCACATGCACATCGCATGCATGGACAGCGATTTTAATTTCATTACCGTAAACGAACAATACGCCAGGGCCGCCAATAAAACTCCTGAATATTTTATTGGGAAAAATCATTTCGACCTGTATCCTCACCAGGAGAACGAAGCAATATTCAGGAATGTTGTCGAAACAGGTGAACCATTTTTGATATATGAAAAACCTTTCATTCATCCGGACAGCCCGGAAAAGGGACCCGGTTACTGGGACTGGAGCCTGATACCGGTCAAGGATGAAAACAACGAGGTCACCCAGGTGGTATTGACACTGGCAGATGTAACCGAAAAGGTGGTATCCAGGGAAACTATTCGGAAAAACGAAGAACTCTTCAGGCGATCAATGGAAGTTGGACGAATCTTTGCCTTTGAATGGAACGTCACAACCGAGGAAATAACCCGCACGGGGGAATGCGGCAGTATACTGGGAATAGGCAATGAGCTTGCCAACCACGATACCGCTACACGATTTCTCAGCATGCTGTCTGAAAAAGATCGTGAAAAACTGAATAAAATCATACGGGAACTTACTCCACGAGATGACTCATACCATGTAGTATACAGTTTTGTTAATCCCAACGATTTAAAGGTAGTTCTGGAGGAAACAGGAAAGGGGATGTTCGATAACGAGGGCAACCTTACCAGTATCGTTGGAATCGCTGTTGACATTACCCGACGCAGGAAAACCGAAGAAGCTCTTGTAAACAGCGAAGCTGAAATCAGAAAACAGCTGATCGAAATTGAGAATATTTACAAGATAGCTCCCATAGGTATGTGTATGTTTGACCGTGATCTTCGATACATACGTGTCAATGATCAGCTGGCGAAAATTAACGGTCTTCCCGCGCATGAACACCTGGGACGAACCCCGGCAGAGGTTGTACCCGACCTGGCAAACCAGGCAGAGTCAATATTACGCAGGGTTATTGAGTCCGGTGAACCGGTTCTCAACCAGGTGATAAAAGGAGAGACCCCGGCGAATCCGGGAATAACGAGAACATGGAATGAAAGCTGGTTTCCCCTCTATGATGAAAATGATGAAATATACGGCGTGGGAACCATTATCGAAGATATTACTGAAAAATTATACGCCGAGGAGCAGCTTCGGGATCTCAACGAAACCCTTGAACAGCGTATTGAAAAGCGTACCGGTAAAATTATGCAGCTGGCAAACCAGCTAAGGGCTATGAACATAGAATTAAACAGGGTGGAGCAGCGTGAAAGGATCCGCCTTGCTCAAATGCTGCATGATCATATACAGCAATATCTCATCTCGGCAAGAATCCAGATTGGATGGATCAAAAGAAAATCTTCAGAAAGCACGATCAGGGAAAGATCCGGGGAGATCATATCAATTCTCAATAAAGTGATAGAATCCACCCGCTCACTAACCGTGGAAATCCATCCCCCTGTGTTAAGCGTTTCAGGGCTTTCTGAAAGCCTGTACTGGCTGGCTGATTACATGTATGAAAAATTCGGGTTCAGGGTTGCTGTTGATGCTGATGAACAGGCAGAACCCGACTCTGAAGAAGCCAGGTATTTACTGTTTGAATGCGTACGGGAATTACTTCTCAATTCGCTCAAGCATTCCGGCACCAAGCGAGCCGGCGTCAAGATGACATTACTGGATGAAAATTTTATTCGTATCCAGGTGGAAGACAGGGGTAAGGGATTTAATACTGAACTCTTAAACTACCACTCTGCCGGTTTTACCAGCTTCGGTCTTTTCAACATACAACAGAGGTTAACTCATTTTGAAGGTTCAATGGATATTCAAAGTAATCTTTCGGAGGGAACCAGCGTTACATTGATAATGCCCGCCAGGCATGAAAAAATTTCTCCTGCCGATACAAACAGGAAGAAATCGGGGGAATCATCTCATGTCTCAATGTGATACATGCCATACAATGGAAAAACTGTACCAGTGCTGCGGTCGTCACCCACTTACCGGCAGCAAGGTGCAGCTGCAACTGGCTGATGGAACACTGGTAACTGCCTGTCCACACCTGGATATTCATTCACGTTGTAGCATATATGAATCACGGCCCCTTGGATGCCGGCAGTTCGTTTGTGACTGGTACGACACGGCAGAAGACCTGGAATATCGAAAAACACTTGAACATCGTTTTTTCCGTTATCTCAGCACCAGGGATGTTGTCTGATTTTTCGTTATTCTTTATTCGTTGCCGGCAAACCTGATCGTATGGCATCCCTTGTTTTTTGTATCAGTTCCTGAATATTTTCATCATTATAAGGTGTCGTATCAATGGGGGGATGAATTGTCATGTGCACCACCCCTGGAAACAACCTGGTTGTATGGGCCGGCAAAACCTTTCCTGTCCCTGATATGGTAACGGGGAGCACGGGAAGATCAAGATCAAGGGCCATTTTGAATGCCCCCTTCTTGAACTCACCCAGGCTTCCATCAATGCTGCGTGTACCCTCGGGGAAAAAGATCACCGATGTACCGTTAACAATCTTTTTACGGGCATCCTGCAGGGAGGCAAGCGCACGCTCATGATTGGACCTGTCTATGAATATGTGCCCTACCTTCTCACAGCCGATCCCCAGACCGGGTACCTTGCGTAACTCCTGTTTCATCACCCACTTGATATCAATCCCCAACCATCCATACAACACAAATACGTCAAAATGGCTCTGATGGTTTGCGGTAATCACGTATGACTGTTCTTTGTTTATATTACGCCGCCCATGTACATGCACAGATATGGGGGTCATATACCCGTTCAGTCTTGACCAGATTGAACCGCAAATATAACTGGCAAACCTGGGATTTGTCAATGGCACAAGTATTATGGTAAGAGATCCAAAAAACAGTGTAGACGCTACAAGAAAAGGTGTGTAAATAAACCACTTGTATGGTTGGTAGAGTATGTATAGTATTTTTTTCACACAAACCCCCGTTGAGCATTTATTTTGAAATAATCACTATAATAATAATGTAAATTAAATTCAATAATTTTATTGTTCTACCTGTTCATTTCGTTAATCCAGGATCACTCCGACTACCCTGCCGCACCCGCCGCATTTGAACCGCACTATTGGTTTTTTCGACTCCCTCTGGTACATATCGGACAATCGCTGCCAGTTTACCGATCCACATACTGAGCATTTTCCCAGCTTTATTACATGACCGCATCGCATACACCTGAAACGGGTGGGGATGCCATACACCATTGCATGCAGGTCTTCCCAGCTGGTACTCTGACATTTCGGACATCGGGCAAAATCCATTACTATCCGTTCACTCCGAAAATTTTCATTTGACTTTCCCTTATATATAGCTATATGTAAATACCTGTAAACGACAAGAAATTTTCATCACAGAGAAACAGGGAAAAAGAGAATATTATTTTTTTACTGTTTAATTGTAATTCATATCTCTGTACCTCAGTATCTCTGTGGTTAGATTATTACCCAAAAAGAGGCAACCATATGGAAAGATTCAGCAGGTGGAAACAACTTGTATACTCCAGCGGGCAGGCCGGGTTTTCGTTACTGGACAACATTTTCGGGGTGTATCTTATATTCTTTCTGATACCACCAATTGAAACAGGCATGCCTGAGCTGATTCACAATACACCCCTTTTTCTGGGATTGACCATAATCGGTGTTATTATAATATTCGGCAGGATCATTGATTCTCTTGCCGACCCACTGGTTGCCCACTGGAGCGACAATGCCAAATTCAAAATGGGACGCCGGAAATTTTTCATGATTACGGGTGCTGTTCCCTTCTGTGTTGCGGCCATATTATTATTCTACCCACCAACCCCTTCACCTTCAACCATCAACGCCGTGTACATAGCATTAATACTTGGTATCTATTTCTTCTTTTACACGTACTTTATGACTCCCTATCTTGCCCTTATACCGGAGCTCAGTCATACACACAATGACCGTATATTTATTACCGTGGTTCAGGCAGCATTCGCCCTGCTGGGAGGAGCACTGGTGCTCATGGGAGTACCCATATTGTGGGACGTGCTGCAGGGATCATTTGAAAAAACAACCGCGTTGCGGATATCACTGATCATCATGGCCATACTCGCGTGTATTAACATGATCGCCTCAGCACTGCCTGTAAACGAGAAGAAGTATTCTGTCAGCAAGCCGGCCGACGTGAAATTGCTTGAATCCATTAAGATGACGGTTACCAACAAAACGTTTATAGTGTATATGATACCAACCATACTTTTCTGGTTTTCCTTTCATATAGTTCGGGCAGTCATCGCTTATTACCCCATGGTATTATTACAACAGCCCCAGTCAATGCAGACACTTTTGATGGTGACATTGTTTGGCAGTGCTATTGTATGCTTTCTCGTGATTACTTTTATATCAAAATGGGTGAGTAACAAAACCATTATGCTTGCGGGCCTGCTTGGTTTTGCCATATTCATGACAATGATGTACTTCGTTGACACCATGGGTGACTTAAAATTGACAGCCGCTTTTGTCCACATGGCACTACTGGGATTCCCGGTGGCAGTACTCCTGGTTATCCCTAACGCAATTATTTCTGACATCAGTGAGGTGGACGGGCATAGAACTGGCAAAAATCGCGAAGCCATGTTTTTCGGCACGCAGGGACTGTTTATGAAGGTGAATTACGGTGTGGCAGCGGCCATACTCTCGTATCTTTTCGCCGCATTCGGCAAGGATGTTGCCAACCCCCTGGGTGTAAAACTTGCCGGACCTGTTGCGGGTATTTTCTCCCTTGCCGGATTTTTCATCTTCATGCTTTACCCACAGAAAGAGATCACAAGCGAACTAAAGGAGAGACGCCGGCAGATATTAAAATAACAGGCTCTTTCAGGATTCACGGAAAAGAAGCAAGTTGCCTTCTTAATATTTGTATCGTCGGTATTTACTTTCATTACTATTTATTCAGTTTTTTCAAAACTCTGGGATTTGTATGATTTGAGTTGATGATCCCCTCGTCATTCCTGCGAACTGTTATTACTCAGTTATTATCAGAATAAAAATAATTTTCTATATGATGAACAGAAATATGATGGTTCCCCCCGCCGAAGGCTGGGGGAACCATCATATTTTTATTCATTTTACGATGATTGAATCATTTAATAACGACAGCTGAGTAGTTACACTAAACTTAATAAAACCCGATTATTCGATTAAGAAACGAAACTAACATGTATTGACCAACTCTCTGTGCCATTGTGCCGCCGTGCGAACCCCTGTTCAGTTTTATGATAGTTTTTCAACATTCAGTAATGAACCGATATAAATTATTCCACACAATAGTTGTTTTAATTTTTTTTGTTCTTATATTGTAACTATGCAGATGTGACTAAATTTGATTATTTGATTCAACAGGAGCAGAAGCCGAACCTGTTTCATAGTTTAAAGGACTTTGCGCGTCAATACTATTTAAAAGGAGGTTGCCATGTATATTGGTGTAGTCGGATTATTAGTCGTAGTTATCCTGGTAATAGTTATAGTTAAGATAATGTAACATGAATTAATCTTTGATTATTTTTCATCGGAGTGGCATTCTATTATCAATGCTATTATTGTATGCGGAATTTCTTATTAAATTTTGGCGGAATAATTTGAAAGTATTGTTGTTCCATAATTTGTCATTTAAGAAATTGAAAGGATAATGATTGATTGATAACACAGGGTTAAGTAATATTCAAGGTGTTACCGCATACCCACCCGGTTTACTTGACCTCATGTTGTTTATTCTGAAACTTCACGAAGCTGGCCTATAGATTTTAGAGCTGATCTTGAGTACTCTTTACTATAAACCAATGGACCTATGTGATTTCCCGGAAGAGCCATCAGGTTCAAAACCGCCCCGGATTTTACCGATGAAGGATAATATTTTTGAAAAAAAACCTCTATCTCCTGTTGCGAAGGCATTGACCGGTTTTCAATTCCGCCAAGATCATCCGCACGAAACAGACCGTCCCAGGAAGCAAATATTACCGTGATATTTTGAATTTGGGGCAGGGGAAAATTATCGTCAGTTGCCAGTACGGCGGTTTCTGCTGTATCCCTGTTGGCCCTGAACAGCTTAAGGGGGTTAAAATAACCGCTTAAACATGATGAACATGATCGCATGGTATCTCCCGATACTCCCTTAATGATACCACATCCTGAACCAAAAATCTCTTTTGTCTGCCCCCGAAATATGCCGAATCCTATTCTCATACTTTCTGCCGTGAAACTAGTCGATAGGCAAGCTGTTTTTGCGCAGCTGTTGCTACCCCACTCTTTATATCCAGCCGGAGCCATCTGGACAAGAGAGTTCACCGATTCAGGATATGAATGGGCAAGTCTTCTTGCCAGCAGGGCTCCGTGAGACCAGCCGATCAGAGTTGATTTGGCGTTGATGACAGCATTGTTATGCCCGGAAGTTTTTGTAACGGATGTTGAGGTAATTTTAATTTTCATACCTGTCTTTGGAGTAAATTCTTCTATTTTGATATCCATATTCAGCAATGCAAATCGGATAATATGCATCAGGATAACCTCTTTACCGCGGTCACCTCTAAAGTTTTTGTCAGCGCCATAGGGTGTATCGCAAACCGGAATAATAACTATGCCTGACTTTGACAACAGGGCAAGATTCGCGGTAAGCGAATAGGCGTCATTTGGACGCTGGGCATGGCCGTGTAAAAATATAATTACATCCCCTGAAAGAGATGCTCTTTCGCGGTCACGTCTTTTTTCTTCAGCAGTTCTGAAATCGAGAAGAAGGTAGTATCCTTTTATGGTTTCCCCGTTAAAGTTAATATTCAGAACCCGGGGTTTTTCCCTGTAATGAATCTCTCTTGCTGATGTCCCAGGTGAAGAAAAAAGCTGAATACAGAATAGTAGTGCTGTAAACAGTAAAATTATCTTTTTCATAAAATAATATCCTTTATAACGTTTTAATCAACATTCAGAATATTTTTTCCATTTCCATAGACGATCAAAGGCATCAGTTCTGCGAAAATTCGAGTTTTTAATACCGTCTGTTCAGTTTATTTGTGGACAATGTAATTTCTATCATCTATTCAGTCAAGATCAATTCGTCTTTTTTTGGGTCTGGATATTATGGGTGTGACTTTCAAGATTTTTTACGTGTATACCAGGTTTTACCGGCCAGGGACACTTTACCGTATCTTTATTGCCATGAGGGTGATATCATCCATGTACGTCATACCTTCATACTGCCGGTGAAGGCGTTCCATGAGGACACCTGTTAATTCTTTCATGGAACCCCGGCAATATCCTTCATCTATCAGTTCACGCACAAGGGAGATGAACCTTTCTTCGCCAAAAATCTCACCATCGGTGCTTATCCCTTCATATATGCCATCAGAAAACAATAATATCACGTCACCCTGTTGAAGTTCTTCCTGTTTCAGCTCATACTTAGAATCCTGGTCAAATCCAAGAATTCTTCCCTTCCCCCGCAGGGACATCATTTCTCCTGTTGCACCACGGATAAGTAACTGGTCAGGATGACCTGCTGACGCATAGTACAATCTTCCCTCAAGGATCTGCATCAGGAAGGCAGTAAAAAAACTGTCAGTTTGCAGGTCACGAATGAAAACCCTGTTTAAATAATCCATGCGCCGATCAGGTCCATACAGCTTCAGGCTCTGCTTGTGAACAATATCCACCTGCATGGTAAAAAGTGCTGCCTGTATGCCATGTCCTGTCACATCTGCCACGGTAAAAGCTGTTGAGCCGTCCTCCATAATGGAGATGTTATAGTAATCTCCACTCACTGTTTTGTTCTGTGGTAGATATACCACGTCCACCTCAAAATTCTCAAGTGAAGCGAACATCTCCCGGCTGCTGAGTACCTGCTGCTGCACCCTTCCGGCGATATTCAGTTCCTCGTTCATTATTACCAGTTCCTCATGCTCCCTGCGTGCCTCTTTCAGGTTCATCATCGTACGGACCCGGGCCAGCAGTTCACGTTTATCGAAGGGACGCACCAGGTAATCGTTTGCCCCCGCGTCGAATGCGGTAACAAGATCAGATATAAAGTTTCTCGCGGTAATCATGATAACAGGCATCTCACCCTGGTCACGGGTTTTCCGTATCTCCCTGCACACCTGGTAGCCCGATAAACGGGGCATCATCACATCCAGCAGAATCAGGTCAAACTGCTTTCCGCTTTTTATCATCTCAAGGGCTTTCATGCCATCAGCAGCCGTCGTGACATCAAATTGATCACCAGTAAGATGGTTACAGAGCACCTGGAGGTTAACCGGATCGTCGTCAACCACCAGTATACGATATCCTTCAGCAGCATTCAGGTTTTTCCCCTCATTATACCCGGCAGGCTCAATGCCGGGTTCTTGTTGCTTATTTTTAAGTACCGCATGAGCAAGTCCTCTGGCAGCAATTGATTTGTCCGGTTCAGATTTGATTTGTGGGGAAGCAGTAGAGAGCGTAAAGGTAAAGACAGCCCCCCTTCCCTCCCCGGATTCAACGCTGATGGCACCCCCCATCAGTTCAACCAGTTTTTTTGAAACGGCAAGTCCCAGTCCCGTGCCTCCATATTCCCTTGAAACGGATCCGTCCCCCTGCACAAAAGAATCAAATATTTCATGCTGACGATTGGCCGGAATGCCAATACCGGTATCTTTCACACGCACCGCAAGATATGGTTTCTCCCCGGATGTTTCTATATACTCTGCCGCGACCTCAACCGAACCCGAGGGGGTGAATTTTATACCATTACCCACAAGGTTATGCAACACCTGCTGAATCCTGTTCTCATCACCCATTACCGGGGGCAGATCAGGATCCACATTGTTAACCAGTGTTATATTGCGTGCTGATGCAAGGGGCTCCTGGATCATGAGTACCAGGTCGGTAAGTGAATAGAGGTCAACTGGTTTTTGCTGCAGCGTTATGGAGCCGTCTTTCATTTTCGAGAAATCAAGTATATCATTTACAAGCGTTGCCAGTCGACGGGCGCTCACGTTCACCAGGGAGAGGTTCTGCCGCTGCCTGGGGGTGAGACTTCCCACGGTGCCATCCAGCACGGAATCAAGGATGCCGATGATGCCGTTCAATGGAGTGCGAAGCTCATGTGATGTATTTGCCAGGAACTCGTCCTTCATGCTGTCCATGGCGGTGAGTTCCCTGTTCTTTTCCACCAGTTCATGGGAAAGGGTTTCAACGGTAGTAAATGCGTGTGAGAACCTTCGGGACAGCAGAAAAGACTGGGAAAAGATATAGAACACCAGCCCCAGTGAAGCCATGTTGAAAGTGTTGATTACGTGATTGTTGTACAGCACATCGTTTATGGCAGTTCCGTACAATCCCAGCATACCCACAAGTGCTATATAGGCTTCATTTCGCCCCCGTATGATGGAGCGGATTATCACCCCGATAATAACGATACCACCACCAAGAACGAAAAGATCATACAGTATCCGGGCATGGGCGTATACATCCATGGGCATGGTGCCCACCAGCAACGCGATACACACACCAATGGCGATGTAGGCATTTCTCATCCAGCGGGGCATATCACCGGGGAAAAGCGATCCCACGAAAAGAGCGATGAATGTGATGTTAGTGTATGAAGCTATGTACTCGATTTTACTGAGTAACTGAAAATCAATGCCTGGAATCCACTGCACCAGCATGCGTTCTCCCATCACCAGTTCACGTGTCATGAGTATAAACCCCATGAGGCCGAATAAGAGGGTGGACGGGTCCCCGCGCCTGAGCGCATAGAGGCCCAGGTGATACAACACCATGATCATGATAACCGCAAGTACCGCGATCACGATATTCACCCGTTTCATGCGGTTGTCGATAATTTGATCAGCCGGGCCAAGGCGAATGCTTTCCCACAGGCCTGCCTTAATGTGATGATAATTTGAGACATGCACTACTATATCCAGGTACCTTTCACCAGCAGTACCGGTACCACATATTCCGGTGGGCAATAATGCCACCTGCGGATGATACATGGCTTTTGCGTTGTCTTTTGTACAGGAAACATTCCCATTTTCAGCCACCGGCCTGCCATTAACATACATCCTGTAGGCGGTAGCCGCGTCGAGAATTCTAAACGCGTATTGGCAGGAAAAATCGGGCATTCGTACACGCAACCGGTAGGTGGCACAGCCCTTGGGGGGCAGGCTTTTTTCTGCTGTTGTTGAAGTGTTCCATACGCCGGGAACATCCATGAAAGAAATCATTTGCACATCCGCATGACCGGTGAAATCAAGTGGATGCACCAGTTGACCGAAATAGAATTCCCATTCACCGTCAAGCTTTATGATCCCCTCATCTTTAAAATCCCATGAGCTGAGATCAAGCTGCCCCTTTACCGCACGGGGTGCATTTACCGGCGCGCAGGATGACAACTGCAGCACAAGCACCACTGCGGCAATCAACCATATAATATAAAATGAGCAGCTTTTATTTTTCATAATACCAGTCAGACAGCATGTTATAACGAACCTTTCCCTGCAGGTTTTGCGCAAGTAAAAATCACAATAACAGATATGTCAATTGAATACAGTATGATTTCGTAATTTTATCTGCAGGTTTTCATGGTAACAGAAACCCGCTTGCGAATATATACCAGGTATGATACGATACAATTGTTCATTAGATACACAGGGCAAAGGATCATGAACAGGATATTTCATACCATTGTAATAATGCTGCTGCTATGCATGGGAGCATGTGGAAACTCACATGATTTTTACGGCATGTACAGTAAAACTGAAGGCCCCTGCCGGCATCCATACATTCATATTACAAAAATGGAAGGTTTTACGGGAAAATATTGCCTGGTATTGCTGAAAAAGCACAAGAACGTACATGAAAAAGGAAATCAATTTCTCGGGGTCATTGAAAACAACACGATTACACTCTATACCGGAACACGGCTACACGGTGGTGATCTTACCGTTAGCGGCAGAATTCATGTGACTGGAAACCGAATAGCGGTTTCTGCTGACGGGAAAGAGTGTAGCTATGAAAAA
>CAZAOK010000082.1:7655-17051 GCA_964486725.1 uncultured Leptospiraceae bacterium | reverse complement strand
AATCAAATAATTACTTGTCTTACTCTTCATGCAGGTTGACAAACACCGTACTCATGATGTGGTACACCACCCCGTTCACTATCCACATGGGAAAGGCGATATAGTCAATAAACCTGAAGGCAGAGTGTTCCCACAGGAAGAGGTATTCACCGGTAAGGACAAGATAAAGGTATCCGTTTACCCATTCCAGGACAAAGCCGGTTAATGCAACCACCAGGATCTTAATCAGCCAGTGTACCTTTCGCGGCCGCAATACAGCCGCGTACAATATATAAAATACAATCACCGACATGGCCCAGTTGCCCAGGGTCTGGAAAGTAAACCAGTGATACTGTGAACCGGGATACACCCAGCCCCAGTTACCGGTAACCCCGTGGTATACCCAGTTCTGAAAGAGTTCAAGTATCCAGAGCATTGGGGCAATGTAAAGCACCTGTCTCAGTATGGCAGTAATGTGTGATAGCATATTCTTCACTTATTCTCCTTTTTATTCACCATGTGCCCCGTGGGGAAGGTTGCCCGGTTCGGCAGGGTCACCGGTAACATCCTTTTCTGACTTAATGCCAAAGAAAAGATACCCCATGGCAATAAGAAAATTCACGTACCATGGCAGGGTAACACCGCTCTCTGATATATCCAGAATGAAATTGATGAGAATAACCGGCGCAAGAGACATTGCCGTTAAACTGAGAATGGCCCCGTAATTAAGCTTCGAGTTCAGCACCGCCTTCATGAGCAGACCAAATACCGTATATAAAAGCACCTGCAAAAACCTGAACAAAAAGATACCCGCAAGCATGAAGGGGGCAAAGAAGATCATAAACCATTTACTAAAGAGGTTTATCCAGTATGTAACATCCTCCTGGCCAAATTCAAGATTTTCCACGTTTTCAAGGGTATACACCCATGTCCCGTTGTCATTCTTTTTCATGTACACCTGTGTACTGGTAACAAGTATTCGGGCACCGGTCTTTTCGATGGATGTATATTTTCCAGTGGTATCAATTATTATCTTCTCCTGTTCACCATCAGCTTCCATGGTAATCAGGTAAGGACGATTCTGCGGGGTTGAAAGCCTGCCGTTTTTAATGGTCACCCTTGGCATCTGCTGCACTACCTGCGTGGATGACTGCTGCACGAACTGATTTATACCAGCGTTCATTTCAAGCAACAGTGGAATACCTGTTATCAATACCAGGATGAGAAGAAATACTATGGAAAGCCCATACCAGTTGCGGGCTACATCACGGTAGAAATCCTTGGAAAAAAATGACATGAAAATAGCGTGAAAGAGGTTGTATTTCCGCACAGGTTCCTCCTTGTTGGTTTTGCTAATCCTTATCTGCGATATTTCTTCTGTCAATTATTAAACCGGATAAATTTTTAAGGATCACCACAGGGGTGCAGAGGAAGGATTTGATGTTTTTATCGCAAAGGCGCCGAGTACGCAAAGGGCGCAGAGAGGTATTCAATACAGATGAGTTTATATTCTTATGCAAGGTAAAGGGTCGTTATTAATAGTATTAAAGATATAGTTTTTTACAGGCCTCGTCACCCGTTACCCGTCACCATTTTTCCTCTGCGCCCTTAGCACCTTTGCGGTGATCCTTCAAACTTAACAAAATATTTATTTCATGATCACGAAAAACTCACCGCCTGGTGGCAGATTATCTTTGAACTTAATTATTGGTTGATGAGTATAATGAACAACACCATACATACACCGGTTATTGCCCACAGGGGTAATTCCCATATTTACCCGGAAAATACCCTGCTTTCCATACGGCAGGCAATTGAGTTGAACGTACACATGATTGAATTCGATGTACGGTTAACTGCAGATCATAAGCTGGTAGTATTTCATGACGATGAAGTGAACCGAATTACCAGGCTGAATGGGCCTGTATCCGGTTTTACCTCCACAGAACTTACCGCCATGGATGCCGGATCATGGAAGAACCCTCTCTTTACAGGGAACAACATACCCCTGCTTGAAGAAGTATTGCAACTGGATACAGGAAATACCATCCTTAATATCGAAGTAAAACCAGGTACAAGCGATACCTTTGATTGTCATCAGATGGCAGAGATACTGGTTGAAGAACTACGCGGGTTCAATGCTACGAACAGGGTACTGGTATCTTCCTTCGAGCCATCAATACTGTACCATGTAAAAGAACTGGAGCCCCACATTAAAACAGCTATACTCTACGATGCTGATATCTGGCAGGGGCTTTCCCCCGCACAGATAGTCTCCATCTGCAACTGTAATGCCTTCAACTGCAGCAGTTCTGAGATATCAGACAACTGGATACAAGAACTTGGACACATGGGAATACCTGTGAATGTCTATACTGTAAATGATGAGAACCAGATGCGTAGACTAATCCGCATGGGTGTTGATGGAATTTTCAGTGACAACCCCGCACTTCTTCAGGTTGTGTATTTAAAGGAAAATCTTCCTTCTTCGCTTTATCGCCAGTCCAGGGCAGCCCTCATGATGGCGGGTTAGGCTTTATTCGATATTTTTTTCTTGCTATTTAGAGCATTTACTCTATCCTGTCATTTACAACCTGGATGGAGAAATGCGTGAGTACAAAAGACCGAATAATCGATACAGCCATAGAGCTTTTTAACCAGCACGGTGCCCACAGCACCACTACCAACCATATCGCCGATGCCATGGGGATAAGTCCCGGAAACCTCTATTACCACTTCAGCAACAAGGAAGAGATCATACGTCACATATATAAACGTATCGTGATCGATTTCGACACCGTGTGGATAATGCCGGAAGGACATGTGCCGGGCCTGTCTGACGTGCTTCACGTATTCGTGGAAACATCCAATTTATACTACAAGTACCGTTTCTTCTACCTGGAGCTTGCCTCTCTCCTTGCTCGTGATCCTGAACTGAAAGAAGCCTACCGGGTCAACCATGACCAGAGATTCCGCCAGCAGGAGGAGTTCTTCACCTGGCTAATCCTGCAGGGATACATGCGCCAGATGGACTCAAGGGACGAATTATACGCGCACATGACCAACGGGTGGATCATAAGCGATTTCTGGCTAAACTACCTGTACTCTTCAGGACGTGAGATCACCCCCGAAAACATCCGCCAGAGCCTGTACCAGGTAATCTACATGGTACGCCCCATCCTCACCGAAAACGCCCGCACCCACATAGACGAAGCCATGAAAGACTTCCCCGTACCCGAGGAATTCCGTAAATAAAAACACAGAGGCTCAGAGGGACGGAGAGGTATTCAATAAAGGTACGTTTAAGTTCTCAGGTCAGGTAAAGGGTTGTTGTTAAGTGTTATTAAGGGTATAGTTTTTACAGGCTAAGAAATATATATTCTAATCATAAAGCCAATATATATCCCATACTTGTAAAAAACTGAAAAGATTGACACATTTAATAACCTGGCGAACCGTTAACAAGAAATCTACTCTTCGTCTCTCTGGGTCTCTGTGTTTAAAAAAATGATTTTTTTCTTGAAATTTAGAGTAAATGCTCTATATTGGTATTTAGAGTTTTTACTCTATATGATTCCATAAGAAGGAGGATCACAATGAAACCTTGCAGGAGACAGTTTTTACAGTACGCGGGGGCAGGAGTTGCAGCCATGGCAATGGCAGGATTGCCCGGAAGGATAATGGCCCTAACCAGGCAGGAGCTTGAAGAGGATACAGCCCCCCGGAAAGATATAAAGGGGCTTCACAGTGTTGAAGAAGAAATACTCTACCTGGCATCACTGGCCCCCAGCGTGCATAATGCCCAGCCCTGGAAAGTGAAAGTTAAAGGACAGGGCCATTTCATCATAGACATTAACCCAAAAAGATATCTGCCAGCCGTTGACCCCCACCAACAGGGAGACCATGATATCCATGGGAGCCTTTATCGAAAACCTTGTACAGGCGGCAGAATCCAGGGGGTATTCAGCTTCGGTAAATATTTTGGCACGAAAACTTACAGACACCAGGGTTGCTGAAGTGAAATTGACCAAAGCCCGGATTGAGAATGATGTTACCAGTGTCATAAAATCGAGAAGGACTGTGCGTTCAGGCATGAAGTCCGAAGTTATCACAGGTAGCGACATCTCTGCTATAGGCAAACACCTGGGAAACGACCTTACATACTACCCTCGAGGAAGTAATGAATCTGAATTCATCAAAAATGAAACTATCGAGGCGAACAGGATTCAGATATACCGCGACTCCGCGCAAAAAGAATTATCAGAATTTATACACTGGTCAGACGAAGAGGCTAAAAAGCATCGCTACGGTCTTACTCCGGAAAGCATGGGTATCACCGGTATCGCCGGCTGGTTTGTAAAACATTTCTTCAACCGTGAAAAGGTAATGGAAAAAGGATTCAGGGAGACCAGCGTGAAAAAGGCTGTTGAACAGGCGAATGAAGGAGCAGGCTGGATAGTGATCAGGAACAACGGTAACTCAGTTGCACAACTCATCCAAACCGGTCGGCAATACGAGCAGATGTGCCTGAAAATCCGTGCACACAGAATTGCCATACATCCAATGAGCCAGGCCCTGGAAGAAAAGCCCTGCATGGATAAGGTACAGGAAAATCTTGGTAACGACAGGACAGTGCAATTGCTTCTCCGTGTGGGTTACGTAGACGAGTACCCGGACCCGGTAAGCATACGCCGCCCGGTATCATGGTTTGTATATCGTTAAAAGATCACCGCGAAGACGCGAAGTACGCGAAGGGCGCAAAGAAAAAAATATATTTAAAATTATTACCTCTGCGCCCTTCGCGCCTTTGCGGTAATCCTTTAAAAAACCCCTGTATCTCTGAGCCTCTGTGGTTTCATTTATTTCGTACAATATATTCATAAAAAATTTAAAAAATGCATGCAGTATTTCTCCCGACAATGTATACTCTTATCGAAATATTATCTTATATTGAAGGGGAAAACCATGAAATTAGAAAAGATGAAACCCTCTAAATTCACAAAACCCGAAAAGAGCTGGATGCTGTATGACGTGGCAAATTCGGCCTTTGTGCTGGTTATGGTTACCACCATTATGCCGATCTTTTTCAAGGACATCGCCTCAGCGGGTGTAGACAACGCCATTTCGACTGCCAACTGGGGATTTGCCAATTCAACCGCCTCCCTCATACTGGCACTGCTTGCACCCGTACTTGGCAGCTTTGCCGACATGCAGGGATACAAGAAAAAGTTTTTTTCCTTCTTTTTCTTTACGGGACTTATCTTCACCCTGCTGCTTACTTTCATAAGCGAAGGAGACTGGATGTGGTGCATCGTACTTTTTGTAATCGCCCGGGTAGGATGGTCGGGTGCCAATTTGTTCTACGATGCTTTCCTGGTAGACGTTGCGGAACACAAGCGGATGGACAGGGTCTCCACCTTCGGGTACGGCTGGGGATACATCGGCAGTGTTATTCCCTTCATTATCGTTATGGCACTCATTTTTCTTGGACGTGAACCGGGACAGGATAATATCCCCGAACTGCATGCCAAGATTGGTTTCGTAGTAGTTGCAGTGTGGTGGATGCTGTTCACTCTGCCCATGCTGAGAAATGTTACCCAGCACTATTACGTGGAAAAAGAAATCGACCCGGTAAAGGCAGGATTCAGAAGGCTATGGAAAACCTTCAGGGAAATCCGTCAGTATAAACAGGCCTTTCTCTTCCTGCTGGCATACTTTTTTTATATTGATGGCGTGAGCACTATCATCAGCATGGCAACCGCCTATGGCAGGGACGTGGGACTGGGGGTTACCATGCTCATTCTCGCTATCCTGATGATACAGGTAATCGCCTTCCCATTCGCACTGCTTTTTGGTATGCTGGCCGAACGGTTTTCAACAAAGGTTATGCTCTACGCGGGCATTAGCGTATACACCCTGATCACGTTTATCGCCTTCTTCTTACCGGTAATGCCTACCCAATCCATGAAGGTAATAACATTCTGGGTGCTGGCATTCCTGGTGGCAACTTCACAGGGAGGAATACAGGCACTGAGCCGCTCGTATTTCGGTAAGCTTATACCAAGAGAAAAATCCTCTGAATTCTTCGGCTTTTACAATGTTTTCGGCAAGTTCGCCGCCATAATGGGTCCCGCCCTCATGGGCTTCATTGGTGCACTCACCGGACATTCACGCTGGGGTATCCTCAGTATCGTAGTTCTTTTTATAATCGGGGGCATACTTCTTGCCTCGGTAAAACCGGCTGAAGAGGCCATTGCCGAAGCATAGATCACCGGGGGCGGGTGTTAACACCGGGGACAGGTGTTAATCCCGCCCCTTCGTATATATTCCCTGGAACCACTTATTATCCTTTTTCCACGTTTGCGTTTCTTTCAGGCCGGCATCAGTCATTATTTTCCGAACCTCTTCGGGGTCAATACCGTGTGTAAATCTGCTGGGTTCATGAACGCAGCATTGCCCACCCGGCTTAAGGGTATGCACAATACTCTCCATAATTGACGGACGGTCAAGGGGATGAATATCATGCAGTACGAAGATGATCACTACTTTATCAAAGTGCTCAACATCATGTTTCGTTTTCCTGATATCCCCATGCAATAATGTTACATTGCTTCTGTCCTTAAGTCTTTTCCTGGCGTGCTTCAACCAGAAGGTGGAGGTATCAATTCCGGTTACCCGCCCACGTGCTCCCAGCATATTCACTATTGACCGCGTGCTTTCACCAGCCCCGCAACCGAAGTCAAGCACATTGTCTTCTTCTGCGAAAGATATCTTGCTTAGAAATGGCCTGTAGTAGACACGCTCACCGAGCAACCGCAATAGTGGCAGCCCAATATATCTCTCCAGGAATGATGGGTCATCAAAATCGTATTCAATAAATTCATAATCACTCACAATTGTCCCCCCACTATTCACAGCATAGGATAATTGTACCATTCAACCCCGCAGTCTTCAGAAATTATACAAATATCACTCTTCCAAAATTCCTGGGAATAAAACTGTTACGTATAACGATAATCCAAAAATTCCATTTACATTGTTTTTCAACCACAGGTATACAAAGTTAAGTGAAAGTGTTGCGCGTGACTTATCAGGGTCTCTTCTGTTTGACGGGCGTCTTGCCCACCTCGTTTGATAAAAATAAAATTCTTACCACCTTCATATAACACGACATCATGCAATTTTGTCCATCATAATTCTGGTCACTAAATTTTTAACTTGTAGTAATTTTATGTAGAAATCTATTTATCTCTGCAAACGGGCAACATCGGATCGCCCCGGTAACGTTAGAAGATAAAACCACAAAACTTTGCATCCCGGCTTTCTGCCGGGTTTTCAAAAATCATTACCCGGAAATAAAATTCTGAAAATTAAAATTCAATACAGATAATATTTTATTGACATTAGTATCACAATATAGTACTATATCTAATGCAGAATAAGCATAGAAAAACATTAGAAGCAATTTTCAAAAAATCAGCACAGGCTAATATTGAATGGAAAAATGTTGAGGCTTTGCTAATCACCCTGGGTGCAGAAATATCTGAAGGTAATGGTTCAAGAATTCGTATTAAACTTAACAACGTAAGAGCCGTCTTTCATAGACCTCATCCACAAAAAGAAACTGATAAGGGATCTATAGCCTCCATGTGTAAATTTTTAGAAAATGCAGGGATAAAACCATGATGGAGTATAAAGGATATATTGGTAGTGTTACATTCGATTATGATGCAAAAATTTTTCATGGTGAAGTAATAAATACTCGAGACATTATTACTTTTCAAGGTAAATCTGTTTCTGAAATTGAAAAAGCTTTTAAAGAATCCATTAATGATTATCTTGAATGGTGTAAAAAGGATGGTATTCAGCCAGAAAAACCCTATTCTGGAAAATTTAATTTAAGAATATCCCCTGAACTGCATAGAAAAATTGCTATAGCAGCACAGCGAAATAAATTATCATTAAATAAATATGTTGAAAAAGCACTAATTGATGAATTAAGCAATGATTGATGTGCAACGATATAAATAATTATGAACACATCCGGGAGCTATTTAGCCCTACCCTTGAATGATTCCATTGCCCGTCCCGCACCTGCCGTGTTCAGAATTGAATCAAATAAACGGGCCGGCATCAGCTTGAGCATCGTCATCATCTTTATACTGCCATAAGGAAGGTAGACATAAGGTTTATTCCTCTTCACCGCCTTTACTATTGCCCTTGCAGCCTTATCCGCCTTGATGAATGGATTCAGCAAAAACGGCTTAAACCCTTCAAACATTCCGGTGTCAATTATGTAGGGACACACGCATGTAACATGTATATCTTTATACCCGTCATTTTTCAACTCCCGTCGAACTGACTCCGATGTTCCCACATCCGCGAATTTGCTGGCGCTGTAATCTGACAACACCGGCATTCCCAGAAGACCTGCAGAAGAGGCAATATTCACGATATTCCCATAACCCCTTTTAATCATCTGTGGAAGTACCAGCTTCGTAAAATATATATGTCCCCAGTAATTAACCTCCATCGTGTTGCGCATTTCATCTATTGACAGATCCACGAATTTCTTACCACTGACAATCCCCGCGTTATTAATCAATACATCGATGCTCCCAAGTTCTTTTGTGACAGCCTCTACAGTCTTTTTAACCTTTTCCCGGTTGGTAATATCGCATACAAAGCTCACGCATTTCACACCCCTTGATTCAACCTCTTTGCATGTATCATTCAGCTGTGCTTCATTGATGTCCACGATGGCCAGGTTCGCACCTTCATCGGCGAAGTAGAGAGACATCAGCCGCCCTATGCCGCTTGCCGCCCCGGTAACCAGAACAATTTTCCCATTCAGTTTCTTCATCCCCGGTAACCTCCATATGTATACCTCAAATTGTTTTGTTGTAGTATATATCATGCGGTCGACCGGAATCGCGATTCCGGAAGACTTTTTTATGATGTTTTCCCGACCAGGGTAATCTTACGAAATTCTACGGGTGAACAACCATTAACCCGGGAAAACGCGTCATAAAAGGCAGACTTCGAATTAAAACCCGCGTCATAGGCGATTGACAATACTGAACGTGCGGGATCATGCAAAAGCATATCCATGGCCTCCTGTATTCGGAAAGTGTTCACATACGTATTGTAATTCACAGTTAGCCGGGTATTAAGGATCCTGGAAAGCTGATGTGATGTAATATTCAGGCAGGCGGCCAGTTTCTGTAATGATAACTGATCATCAAGATACAGTTTTTCTTCTTTCATAAGTACAGAAAGCCTGGCAAGGATATCATCAACATTCAGACCATCCAGTATCCTGTCACTGTCGTGCTGTTTTCCCGCTTCTACGATCAGTAACTGCATAAGCCTGGGATAGCGTACTCCCACCAGGCACGACCCCACGAAAAGCATACC
>CAZAOK010000082.1:0-7555 GCA_964486725.1 uncultured Leptospiraceae bacterium | reverse complement strand
AAAAGCTTTAAGAATTTCAATTTTACGCGTTTCAGGCAATAACACGTATATTCCATCCACCACGAATGCAGGTAACACCGGATAAAAATACATGCTTCTATGTTCAGGCAAAGTCTCGGGAGGAAGAACTACCAGGTGATAGGCAAAAAAAGCAAAAGGCCCAACCAAATACACAAGGGTCAGGTGGAATCCCAACACGCAGGGCATGGTATACATTGTACCGGTCAGCATACACCAGCCCTGAAAAAGCACCAGGCTTATGCAGAATAGAAGGGCAGACAGGTTGGTATTTTCCACACGTCTTTTGCGAACAAGCAGGTGCATCAATGCAAAAAGCATTGACAGGGTGGACGCGAATAAGATGAAATATAATATCAATGGGGCCATCCTCTTTCAAGGTACAGGTGTTACCATATCGGCCAGCCACAAAAGTTTTAAATTGTATACCCCATATTAATAATTTTGTCAATTACTAATACAGGTTGCCCCTGCTTCAAATGAATCATGCTGTATTCACGATGACCGTATCAGTAATCTACTTTTCATCAAAATACTTCAGGTATTCCCCGTATCCCTCTTCTTTCATCTTCTCAACGGGAATAAATCTCATGGCTGCTGAATTCATACAATATCGCAGACCCGTTGGTTCAGGACCATCGTTGAAGACATGTCCCAGGTGAGAATCACCGTACCGGCTTCGCACCTCGATGCGTGTCATGAAAAGTTTGCGGTCTTCTTTCTCCACGATATACTTATCGTCTATGGGTTTTGTAAAACTGGGCCAGCCGGTACCCGACCTGTACTTATCCCTTGAACTGAAAAGAGGTTCACCGCTTACAATGTCCACGTAAATACCTTCACGCTTGTTATCCCAATACTCATTTTTAAAGGGCGGTTCAGTTCCTTCATTCCGGGTAACCTCGTACTGCAATGGTGAAAGCATCTCTATTATCTTCTCTTCCGGCGGCTTTTTATATTTTCCGCCGAATCTTTCAGGATGTACCTCCCTGTCTTCCCCCCACGTATCCTCCAGGAACTGATCTCTCCCGGAGTTATACCGGTAGAACTTGTAACGGATGGGGTTTTCCCTGTAATAATCTTGGTGATAATCCTCAGCCGGGTAGAAGGTTTCCGCTTTACGGATCGGTGTAACAACAGGCTTTGAAAACCTGCCGGATTTTTCAAGTGCATTCTTGGATTTCTCCGCAAGCTTCTTCTGTTTCTCATCAAGGTAGAAAATCGCGGTGGTATACTGCTCCCCCCTGTCTACGAACTGGCCACGTGGATCAGTTGGGTCAATTTGACGCCAGAAAACATCAAGCAATGTTTCGTATGAGATCTTTTTCGGATCATAAAGAATTTTCACCGCTTCAATATGCCCAGTTGTACCCGATGACACTTCTTCGTAAGTGGGATTCTTCTTATCGCCTCCGATGTAGCCGGAAATAACCTCAATTACACCGTCGTATTTTTCAAAGGGGGACTCCATGCACCAGAAACATCCGCCTGCAAAAATTGCCGTATCAATTTCTTTTGTCGTTTTCATCTTATCCCCCTCTGACTGCACTGTTGTGATCATCAATATTGATACAATTATTATGTATAAGGTATAGAGTATATGCTCAATCATTGTTAACCCCCAATAATTAACAGTTTAAAAATATACTGAATTACTTCAGGAGTTTCAACAATACCTTAAAGAAATAACACATTTTTATATGGCACACCGGTGAGGCTGGCAGCCTTTGAAACATTCTTACCATTAATACCGTATCCTGCAATGATAAGATGATCGGATATTTGTTTCATATTGTCAAAAGTGAACTCATTTTTACTGTCAACGAAAAGCTGATCCGGCAGGTGAATGCGGATAATAATATACTGAAAAATCAGTATGGCCGGTGTATTTCTCCCATGTGGACTTTCAATCTCGGCCCTCTCCTGTAATACTTTCAGAACAATAGCAGTACTGCTGAGTAAGACAAGACCCCCCAGAAAACACGGCCTTCTCCACGCTCATACCCGGCATCATTGCAATAACCATAAATAAGACAATTAAAAACCCCCACCTGCATGCTGCCGCCAATAAAAACCGATTTCTTGATATTCAACAGCTTCGCAAGGTAAAATTCTATGCTATGGTGAACAGCAATAGTATTACCTCCACTTTTTACCAACACCTCATGCAATTCATAATTACATAAATTTATATGCGACGTTCACATGTATTGAAAAACATCTTGCAGAATTCTATGTTACAATGTATAATTCTAACATACATTTATTATTTTTGGAATGTGACTACTCAGCTATGACTAAAATATTGATCATTTACTTCATAATGAAAAGGAAAGGGAGTACACATGAGAAACGAGGTTTATTGCAAGGCATGCGGATATGTAATGAGAGAAGAAAAACTGGGCGAGGTCTGCCCCGCGTGCGGAGTGCCCAAAACAGCCTTTGAACCATACAAAGAGAAATTATCCGAAAAGAGAAGGTTCATACTTGACCTGCACCTTCATCCCATAACAGTACATTTCCCCCAGGCATTTGCAAGCATTCTTCCGATTCTCATCATCGGTGGCATACTGCTAACCTGCAAATTCGGTGACATGCTCATATCAACAGCAACGGTATTGATTTACCTTTTACCGCTTACCGTTTTGCCGTCAATCGCTGCCGGGCTGATAGACGGCAAAACCAGGTTCAAGTCATTAACCACCATTGCCCTGAAAAAGAAAATTATAACCGGCTCGCTCTTACTTGTCCTGTCAACACTAATGGCGGTGTATACTTTCACTCAGCACATCACCATGTCCACATACCCACTCATACTGGCCATGAGTATTGCCTGTATTCTGTGCGAAGTGATACTTGGACAGATCGGCAATAAGTTGATGGATTCCAAGCTGCCCGGGTAAGTTTATTCGGGCAATGAATCAACTCAGGTCAAGCTCCATTTCATTCTGTGTTGATTTGAACCCCAGTTTTTCATAAATACTCTGGTCTTTCCCGATGGCGTGAAGAAGGATCCTGCCCGCCTTCTTTTCCCTGGCATGGGTAATAATATTATTCAATAACGCCGTGGCAATACCTTTACCCCTGTGGTCCGGGAGAGTATATACATTCATGATATGGGCTTCAATGCCGTCAATATTTTCATACATGGGAGGCCTTTCCAGGAACTGTATGCCGGATATCGCAACAATTTTTCCATCTTCAACAGCCATAACAACCCTGAATTCCCCTGTCTGGAATTTCTTGATGAAAAAATCTCTTGTCAGCGCCCGTAGCTTTTCTGTGCCGCCTTTCTGTTCAATTTTGCCCACTTCATACAGCATTTCCATGCGCATTTCAACAACCCTGTCAATATCACTGAGCTGTGCTTCATTTATTTCGAACATACCCTTCCTCCTCAATCTATTATAACAGGAAACATCAACATTTTTAAGTATTACAGCTACTGTATTCAATTCAACATTTTTTGACTTATACCGTCAAAGTCATTTTTAATTTCTTCGTCCGTCAGCATCCATATCATGAAAAGCTCAAGTGTGATTACCAGGAAACGGATCACGGAAATTGCTATTTCAACAGGGTGACCATTGCCATCTCCCCAGAATAAGGCCAGGGAAAGTGAGACAGCATAGGGCACGTGTAAATCCATAATTAGAAGCTGAACGCGTCTGCTGGTTTCATTCTTAAAATAGAATCGTATAATGTGAATTGAAAGCAACACGGCACATAAAATACCCCAGGTAAATGCCATGCCTTTTCCATATACCACCAGGAAAATTCCCATCAAGTAGAGAATCTCAATATAATACCAGATTTGCAGGTAAGAACCGTACAGGTGTATTCGTGAACTGATGTGCTGTACTACTTTGTCGATCAATTGATTTTTCATCATTCTTTTCTATCCATCCAAATACTGTTTGACTGCCCGGGAACATCACGTGATTATGAGCCATCATCGCACATAATATGTTATACTTAATCAGCACAGCAATCTTTCTATATTCTAAAAGTGACCGCTGTTGCTGAAAAGAACTTTTTTAAGAAAACTGGATATGAACGAAACAGCAACGGTATACGTCCCCGATAATAACAGCGACGAGAGAATCGATATTTTTCTCGCCGAGGCACTTGAACTTTCCTTGTCGAGAAGTTACATTCAGAAACTTATCAGGAATGGAAATATTACAGTCAACGGACAGCAAGTCAAGCAGAACTACAGGATAAAAACTGACGACCAGGTCATCATCAATATCCCTGAGCCTGAAGAACTCGACCTGCAGCCTGAGAATATACCCCTTGATATTATATACCAGGACAGTCACATAGCGGTCATCCACAAGCCTGCCGGCATGGTTGTGCATCCTGGAAACGGGAACCGGGATCACACACTTGTTAACGCCCTTTTATACCATCTGAAAGACCTGTCTTCTATCGGTGGGGTAGCCCGGCCTGGTATCGTGCACCGGCTTGACAAAGACACCGAGGGACTTATGGTTGTGGCGAAAAATGACGATGCCCACCAGAAACTTACACGCGCCTTTGCCAACAGGGAGATATACAAAGAATATGCTGCCATCATCAGCGGGAAACCCCACAACCAGCACGGAATCATCGACAGCCCCATCGGCCGCCACCCCAGGTACGGCCACAAAATGACCACGCTGCAATCAGGGAAAGACGCTGTCACGGAATATGAGCTTCTCAAGATATGGCATACACCATCCGGCGTTTTTTCAAGGCTGAAACTTACTATACATACGGGTCGAACACACCAGATTCGGGTACACTGTGCCTCGCTGGGACTGCCCATAGTTGGCGACCCCATTTACTCAAAAAAATCGTCAAAACACAGGGTAGACTACCTGTGCCTTGGGGCTGTCAGGCTTGGGTTCACCCATCCATCAACTGAAGAAAAAATGGAATTTTCTATTGACATACCCCGACACATGCAAAAATTTATGAATCGCCTTGAATCGCGTCAACTGGCATAATATCGCGGTATACGGTATATTATGAAACACACACGTACATTTACCACACATTCGCCGGATGAGACTTTCGCATTTGCTGAATCTCTTGGAGCCCATGCACAACCCGGTGACCTGTTTGCCCTGCATGGTGACCTTGGCACCGGCAAAACAATAATTGCAAAAGGTATCGCGAAGGGAATGGGTATCGATGAAGACATCACCAGTCCCACTTTTACCCTTCTTGAAGAATACGACGCGAAGGTTCCCCTCTACCATTTTGACCTCTATCGCATTGAGGATGACATTGAATTTGATCAGCTTTTCTTTGAAGAATACTGGGAGAATGGTGGCGTATCGGTGATTGAATGGGCCGAAAGGGCTGGCAACCGGTTACCATTACAGGCGATACACATATACATAACATACCTGGATCCTGTTAGAAGAGAGATAACCATTGAATACCCTGATAATTGATACATCCACATCATACGAACTTGTAGCTGCAGGCGTGAATGGCCATGTAGCGGACATGGGACACAATGCCGGTATATCCCATTCGATTACACTATTTGACTCCATAGAGAATGCACTCCAGAGCCTTGGAATTAAAATTCAATCAATAGAATTACTGGGAGTGGGGATTGGGCCGGGTTCGTTTACAGGAATCCGAATCGCTGTCACAACCGCCAGGATGCTTGCCCAGGTTTTGTCTATCCCCCTGGTTGGCATTCATTCCCCCATGCTGTACGCGGCATCCGCAAGGGTGCCCGCTGAAGCCGTCATCATTGTTGCCTTTGACGCGAAAAAAGAAAGGGTTTTCGGTGCCGCCTACCGTGCAGACGCCACAACAACTTTGCCCGGTGAAATAATAGAACCGGGGGATTACCACGTAGAAGAATTATTGAACGCTGTTCCAGCTGGTTGCCCATTGTATACCATGGGCAATGGTATCGAAAAATTCATGGAGAGGGGATTGATAGCCAGGCCGGATTTGATACATCTACCTGGATTCACTCCATCAGGTGCGGCATCAATCAGGTTGCTGGAAAGCATTTACGCAGCGCACCCGAATCAATACGATGATTACTCGCGGGTGGTCCCTGTATACGCGAGAAAATCCGATGCGGAAATTGTTAAAGAATTAAAAAAGAAGAAAAGAGAAACCTGAAAAGAATCAACCCTGCTGCCTTCTTTGTTTCATTTCCCTGAGCAGTTTACTTTTATATTCCACTTCCATGGGCTGGATAACAGAGTAAAAACGCTTCATCTCATCTTTTCGTGAAGAATTACCCGCGAAATCTACACCGGCAAAAAGGTTTCCTTCGTCATCATAATAAGTAAATTTAATTTCACCGTATATGGTGATTGGAGCCTGCAGCTTGAATACGATATCAAACACGAACCCTTTGGTTTTAACCAGATACTTCTTAAGATTCGCATCAGTTATCCTGATCCTCACTCCCCCCTTGCTTATGTCGATTATCTGCTGATGAGTGGACACAAGCATGGTATTGGCATCCCTGATCATGTCAACAAGTTTGAAAGAAAGATCTTTTACTTCAAGAACCTTGTCCAGTGAAAGTATATCACTTTTCGAGACCATCTGAATAAACGCGAAAGGTATGGAGCGCTCGTTTTCGGTAATATAAAGAACAGGAGAAATGATAATGGATTTATATCCACGCTCCACCATACGCTTTCTGTACCGTTCTGTTTCTTCACCCAGCACTTCTCTAATATCCAGAAATTCTTCAGTCATCGGTTTCAATGATTCAGGATTTCCTGAATCTTCTATATATAACGTATTTCCCGTCTTTCTTATCGCGCTGAAGACAGGGTCTTTTGTCTCGAGAATATCTACCTTAACAAAGTCAGCTTTGCTGGATATCTGTGATTCAAACTGGTCAAGAATAACCTTGATGCTGGTGGGTATCCTGAAGTTTGATAGTTCTATTGTATGTTTTGACAGCTTAAAATTTGTTGCCACAACCTTGTCCGGGCTTACCTTAAAACGCAGGTCTCTACGCCCCTTTTTTGCCTTGCGTGCCGAAACCACCCTGCACTTGAAGTAACCAGGCCCCAGAACCTCTTCAACATCCAGGTCAATTTCAACGTACCTGTCCAGAAGCCCATAAATGATTATCCTGTCATTTGTTGGCTCATACTCCACATCGGTAACCAGCATAACAGATTTATCATCAAGGATCTCGTTAACCTCTACCCCGGTTTTATCAAGGGTATACTTAAGACTGAGACGATTCTTAAATTGCTCGTCCATTAGAAGGTTGAGGATGTCGTCAAGTGTTTTGATATCCTCGTAGTTTCTTTCTTTTCTCTGCTTGAATTCTGCCAAAACAATTTTCCTTAACGAGATCATCTTTTTTTACATTTATATATACAATATACTATTATCAATATCGATTATACATTAATAATAATTCAGAAAAAAACGTAAAATGCAATACTTTTTCAAATTTTCATGTATATATTCGCATTAATATAAAATAATAGCCGGGAGTGAATTAAATTTCGGGTAATAAAACAAATTTCAATGTCAATTTTGAATA
>CAZAOK010000081.1:0-17259 GCA_964486725.1 uncultured Leptospiraceae bacterium | reverse complement strand
TGCTGAGCGACGCCGAAGCATAAACGCGGATGATTAGTGAATAGTGAGAAGTGAATTGTTATAAAAATTATTTTCAATTCCCAATAATCCGGAAAGACCCAAAAAAAAGAAATTCTAGTGTAGAGACTGCTTCTTGTTTATCTCGAGTATTAAATTGATTATCTGGGATATATTCTTCACCTTGTCTGCTGCGCCCCGCTTTATGGCTTCCCTTGGCATGCCAAATACAGTAGACGATGCCTCATCCTGCGCAACTGTTACGGCTCCAGCCTCTTTCATTTCCATAAGCCCCTCAGCGCCATCTGATCCCATACCCGTGAGAATAATCCCCATGGCGTTACTTCCCGATACCTGCGCGGTTGACCTGAAGAGAACATCCACCGATGGCCGGTGACGATTTACCGGGGGACCGTCGTTAATCTCTATCCAGTAACCGTTTCCATCACGCTTTAATATCATGTGCCGGTTTCCCGGTGCGATAAGCGCCATCCCCTTGTACAACCTGTCCCCGTGGGCAGCTTCTTTCACGAAGATCTGTGACATCCCGTTCACCCTGTTTGCAAATGCCTCGGTAAATTTCTCCGGCATATGCTGTACCACGACGATTCCCGGCACATCTTCATTAAGATTGCTGAGTATTTCAGCTATCGCCTCGGTTCCGCCGGTGGAGGCACCGATAGCTACGATTAATTCACTACGTGTCTTTGCAAGTGGAGTGGTCTTCCTGGGAATTATTATATCGGCGGTATACTTCTCAACGTACTCCCGCTCTTCTATGGCTGCCTTTCTTCCTTTTTCAACCTTCGTGGCAATCTTTGAATTGCTGGCAGCAAGCACCTTCTCCCGGAGCTCTCTTGTAAACGAATCCCAGGCATCATCATCGTCAGCGCGGGGTTTCAATATAAAATCAACAGCACCATACTGCAGGGCCTTAATTGTCTGCTCTGCTCCCTTGTCGGTAAAACCGCTTACCATTATTACCGGCAGGGGCTGGGCGATCATTATTTTCTTTAAAAATGTCAAGCCGTCCATTCTTGGCATCTCAATATCGAGGGTCAAAACATCGGGGGCCAGTTTTTTTATTTTGTTGGCCGCGATATAGGGATCAAGGGCTGTGCCCACAACCTCGATATTCTTCGCGCCGGATAATGCCTCTGTCAGCATTTTCCGCATTACCGCTGAATCGTCAACGATGAGTACTTTTATTTTATTCATCCCTTATTAAAACTCCTGCTGACATACTCAATTTCTTCCTTCTTAACTTTTTCCATTATCTTTTTATTAGTTGTTCTGCGGCAATATACTTTACCTGACGGTACGTCTAACAGCAGTTTTCGTGTATATTTACCACCTACATCACTTTGTATAATTGGAATATCTTCCATTTCAAGCATTATTCGCGCAAGCCGTATATTATCCATCGGAATAGTATTAGTTCTCTTTTCATATTCAAGCACTGAACCGCCGCCAAATATTTTAGCGTTTATATCTTTTCTTCGTGCCCCCTTTTTTTCCATTTCATCGATCAATGTATTGATGGCTGTTATACCGTACCTGGCAGACCGGTCTTCGAAAATATCCACACTTGATATTCTACCCGGCAGCATAAAATGATTCAACCCGGAAATCTTATTTACTGGATCATGCAGTGTTACTGAAATACATGACCCGAGAAGTGTACCAATAAATTCATCGGTATTTGACACAAAGAATTCACCTGCCTGTATTATTTTCAATGGCTTCCCATACTTCCACGCGTTACGTATATACATCAGTGTTCAAACCTTTTTCCTGTAAATTGAATTTCCCTGGAAAGTAAACCTGTTGTTCTCATCCGTTAAACTTTCAGAATGACCCAGAAAAAGGTACCCGTCATCTTTTAAATACTGATGAAATTTGCCGAAAAGCCTTTTTTGTGTTTCCTTGTCAAAATAGATTATCACATTTCTACAGAATATAATATCGAACTGGTTTTTCATTGGATAATGCTCACTAAGCAGGTTTAAACGCCGGAAGTAAATATACTTTTTTACATGTTCCTTAACCCGGTAAAAACCCACGTTCACGTCACTTCCCTTCAGAAAATACCGCCTGAGCATATCAACGTTCAGCATTTCAAGTATTTCTTTCTTGTATCTTCCGTCCAGTGCTAATTCCAAAACATGGGTATCGATATCGGTGGCAAGTATTTTTATATCAGGCATTTGCATATCTTTGAAAAATTCAAGCAGGGTAATCGCGATAGTATAAGGCTCTTCTCCTGTAGAACACCCCGCGCTCCAGATACGCAAAGTCTTCTTTTTCATTCTCACATATTCAGGCAGAACGACCTGGTGCATAAAGTCAAAATGACGTGCCTCTCTGAAGAATTCGGTCTTATTGGTAGTAATACAGTTTATCAGGTTGATAATTTCCTGTGAATAATTATCCTGGAGAAAAGAATAATAATCTTCATAGCTGAAAATATGCAGTTCCCTCAGCCGTCGCAGCAGGCGCGATTGAACAAGGGCTTTTTTCATATCAGAAAGCTTGATGCCTGCTTCCCGGTATATAATTTCCCTGAAAAGATTGAACTGTTTATCATCAAGTTCAATGATACCACCAGATACACTGTTAGCCATGTTACCTCATTGGAACATTACAATTTTTCCAAAACTCCCCTTTTCCCGAATGGTTCTGTCTATATATTCCTTCTCCATGATAACAAATTCAGAGGTATCCTCGTTTTCAGCAAGGAGTCTCCTGTAAACCTTACCCGTTTTTGGATAGAAGAAAAGTTTTCTTCTTCTATCCCCACCCAGGTCTTCATTCTCAATGGGAATATGTTCCATTGTAAAGTAGTCATGAAGAAAGGTAATGTTTCCCTTAATTACACTATCAAGGCTGTTATTACCGGAAAGGTAGGCCGCCCCGAAAAGTTTAGCCCGCAAATTCTTTCTGTCTCCACCCAGCTTCACTATCATGGCCACCAGGTGTTCCATGGAATTTATACCATGGGCCGCGATTTCATCTTTGTATATCTCATGTGTTCCCGGTGATCCCGGCAGAATGAAATGTCCCATGGCCCCGATATTTCTTCTCCATTCATGAAGGCACACTACCACGCATGACCCGGTAACGGTCGCAAGGATACAATCACATTCATCGGCGTAAAAATCACCCGGTGACAGAACATACATGTCCTTACCCGAGCTTTTGTCTTTACTTTTCAGCATCTACTTTGACGTTTCATCTTTATTTAAATGTGTCAGCTCTTCATCAGTGAGAATACGATCAACGTCCAGTATAATAACCAGGTGTTCATCGGTTTCCTGGCCGATTGCCTTAATATAATCTGTTTCAATTTTCGTGGTAAAATGAGGTGTATCCTGGATTTTCTGTACAGGAATGCTCACCACATCAGAAACCGAATCAACGATCATTCCGATCAGTCTTCCATGAACTTCTACAATTATAATTACCGTGAAATTATCATATTCCTTTTCAGCCATCTCAAACTTGAGGCGCATATCAACCACAGGTACAACTGAACCTCTCAGGTTTATTACCCCTTTCATGAAACTGAGTGAATTGGGTACATTGGTAATGGTTGTCATTCCAATAATTTCCTGTACCCTTAAAACTTCTACTCCGTATGTTTCATCACCAATCAGAAATGTGACAAACTGTTCTACATCCAGTTCTATCTCATTTTCCATATTTCGTGTTTTCATTTCACTCATTGGCAACCCCTTATCGTATTAACTTGTTCACGACCTGTAAGAGCTGGTCAGGCTTAAAGGGTTTCACCATCCACCCTGACGCCCCCGCTTCTTTCCCTTCTTTTATTTTATTTTCTTCCGCTTCAGTTGTTAACACCACGATGGGAGTAAACTTATCATCCTTTCTAAACTCCTTGATGAAGGTGATTCCGTCCATCACCGGCATGTTCACATCAACGATACAAAGGGCGATATCGTTATCACCGCTTTTTAATTCTTTAATTTTTTCAAGGGCGTCCACGCCATTCTCAGCCTGTTGTATGCCGTGTCCCAGGCTTTTTACCGAATATTCAACGCTGGTTCTGATCGTTGGAGAATCGTCAATAATTACTATGTATTTCATAATTCCTCCTGAAGTGGGTATTATCGAATTAGCCCGCATATTCTGAACTGATTTTTTACAGTATCATTTATTCCCTTGAACTTCAGGGATTTTTTCGTTTTTCTTGATTCCCGTACTGCCGCGGCGACTACCTGAACTACTGACAGATCCAGTCGCGATACTTCAGAAAAATCAAGAACAATCGTGTTATCATGCTTTAATGATTCACCAAGCATTGAATGAAACTCCTGGATGTTTTTGACTCCTACATCTCCGTCAACATCTATTATAAACATAGCATTACTCCTGGAAAAGAATAACATTTTCTTCGGTTTTTTCTTCGAACTCGTTTAAAAGGGATATTATCATCATTGTTCTGTAATTTCCCTGCTCAATGTTGTTCTTGTAAAATTCTTTAAGAGCAGCGATCCTGTGGGTGAATTCCATGATATTGTCATACTGGTTTACCTCGGATGAGAGAATACCCTCAACCTCGCTGTTCAGTGTAACAAAGTTATTTCTTGCCTTCTCAAGTCCGCCAAGCTTTACCTCCTCTGAATCGATAAAGGATTTTATGTTATCCACGTTATGTTCTACCTGTTGAGAAATATCCATGTAATATTTCTGTGACTCGTACAGTTTCACCGAGACCTTACGCATGGACTCCACGCAGCCATTTAATGTTTTCTCCTGCTCGGAAAACCCGGCACTGTAGGCATTAATAGCTTCGTCCATATTCTGACGTACCCGCAAATATAATTCATGTGACTCTTCCACGATACCCTTTATCTGCTTGGGCAGCTGGCTTACATCTGACAGGGCCCCACCGATGGCCCGTTGCAGATGGGTGTGACGCGCCAGTTCAATACGGGTAAGCATATTAATTATCTCAAATCTTCGTGATATATGTGCTACCTGTGTAAAAAAATCGTTAAACTGAAGAACTGTATTCTGTATGGTGTAAGAAAGATCAAGCAGGAATGTTTTTCCCTGTATGATCTTCTTTATATAGTCTATATAATCATTCTTCATCTGTTCCATGCGGTCATATATACGGTCCAGGCGCATTTTTTCGTAATTTTTACTGTTTATTGTCTGCTCTTCGCTTGAGTTAAATTTTTCAACTACTCCGTCAAGCACATGATTCATCGAATCAAAACATTGCCGAATGTCAGTAAGCAAAAAGTCAAAACTGCTGGTGATATGGTTCATCTTATTATAAGCGATTATGGCCACCAACTCCTCAATATCTCCCGTGTCATCATGCTCCCATAACGGTGAAGATGTATTGTTTATTTCTTCGGTTATATATATCATTTTTTCCAGGTCCTGCCGCACCACGTCTTCAAGCTGCAGGCGGTTAATGATTTCACCAAGGGATTCGTTCAGGTTATCTGCCATCCCCATCAGTGAATGAACATTATCCGTTAGGGAATCAAGTTCGGATATCATCTCTTTCATGATCATGTTAATGCTGAGTTTCATCTGGGTTAAGTAGTTTTCATGGATCAATTCGATCCTGTTTCGTTCATCCCGAAATTTTGTGTATGTGCCTGCCAGTTCTCCGCTTAGCCCGGTAAAATGCTCTGTAATATCGGCCACCATGCCTGAAAGCTGCGACATCTCCTCAGCTATTTTTGTGAGTGTATGTCCTTCTTCACCCGCCTTGATGGATATTATCATGGTATTGGCAGAATAAATCTCAATAGACTCCACTACGTCCAGTATGGTGTCCACGCTGTCTTTGAGGGTCAGCGTTTCTTTTATTGCGTCTTCCATGGTATTATTGATTCGCGCGTCCCCCTGCATACTGGTTACCGCCCGGTCAATGGCCCCGTTTAACTCAGACTGGCTGGGGTATACCACATCATTTATGAAATTATTTTCATCCCTGTGCGCTTCATCGGGATAAAAATAATTAACGTATGGGGATATCATACTTGTAAACTGTTCAATTCTTTCGGAGGTTTTTCTTAAAAATTCAGAAAGTTCTCCAAATACGGTACCCAGGTTACCCTTGATATCTTCAACTGCCTGCCTCGTTTCGCTATACTTTGTTTTGATGTCCTGAATGGTTTCCAGCATAATATGTTTCTCTCTTAATTGTTTATCCGATGTCGCCAACAAGGCCATGGATATCTATAATCAGGGCGACCCTTCCATCACCCAGTATCGCGGCCCCTGAAATTGATCTTGTGGATGTAATATATGAATCAAGGCTCTTGATGACAATTTGCTGCTGTCCAAGCAACTCGTCAATCATCAGCCCCAGCTGGCTGCCGCCTGATTCAACAACCACAACAAGTCCCTCCCAGGGTTCCCTGTATTCCGGTTCGATTTCAAAGAGTTCGTATGTCCGCACCAGTGATACGTATTCCCCCCTGATCTGCACCACTTCTCCCTGGCCCTTTACGGTTTTTACCTGGTTTTGTTCAGGTTGTATGGATTCCAGTATGGACAGGAGGGGAATAATGAAAATATTACTCCCCACCCGTACCAGCATGCCTTCAATAATGGCAAGGGTTAGGGGAAGTTTGATTTTTATCGTAGTTCCCTTTCCTTCAGTTGATTCAATAGCAATGGTGCCCCGCAGTGATTCAATATTTGTCCTCACTACGTCCATACCCACACCACGTCCTGAGAGATCCCCCACGTTTTCAGCCGTGGAAAAACCAGGGGCGAATAAAAAAGAAAACAACCTGCTGTCACTAATCTCTTCATCTTTTTTTATGAATCCAAGGGATTCTGCTTTTTTTCGTACACGATCCCTGTTTATGCCCCGTCCGTCATCAGAAATTTCGATATACACACTTCCTTCCTGGTGATAGGCGTTCATGGTAACATGACCTTCACGGGGTTTGCCCATGCGTTCCCGTTCATCAGGAGACTCAATACCATGATCAATGGCATTCCGAATCATGTGCTTCAGGGGATCGCCGATGCTCTCGATTACCGTTTTGTCCAGCTCAGTTTCTTTGCCGCGTATATCAAGTTTTATCTGCTTGCCCAGGTTCTGGGCCATGTCACGAACGAACCGCCTGAACTGCTCGAAGGTGGGCCCAACGGGAATCATGCGGATAGACATGATCTGTTCCTGGAAATCACGGGTTGTGCGGTCTACAGAGTATATGGCATTCTTCAGCCTGAAGCTTTTGTCTTCGTCTTCTATCTCATCCGCTATTCTTGCGAATGACGACTGACCGATAACGATCTCTCCCAGGAGGTTCATGAGATTGTCAAGCTTACGCGTATCAACCCGTACGGTGCTGGCCTGAATCCTGGTTTTTATCTTTTCCTGTTCTCCAAGGGCAAACTGAACATCTTTCTCCGTGGCGTATCCCCGTTCAATAACCAGTTGTCCCACTTTCTTGTTCTTCACTTCCTGGTCATTTACCACCTCGTCCAGTTCCTCCTCGGTGAGTATGCCCTTGCTCACAAGGATCTCGCCTATCTTCTTCTCTTCAATAAAACTCTTATCGTCATCTTCCTTGTCCACGTACTGGTCGGTAATATTTTCGATTAATATATCATTATCTTCCATTACAAAGAGAAAGGCATCATCAACATCCTTCTTTGGGTGCTTGGTCTTCAGAATCACATCCCACCACATGTAACATTTTTCGGTATCCATCTCAAAATAATCGGGTATAGCCGACCTGGCAGCCCTTCTTTCAAGAAAGGTGCCAAGTGACTGCAGGTCTTCCATTATCATCAGGGGATCAATACCCGACTGAAAGATGTCTTCCCTGAATTTGGCGTATATTCTGAAATAATTAAACCCCACTTCAAGATCTTCGTCTGCCCAGACCTCTTCTTCGGTAGCGGCAGCAGCTGCTCTTTCGTCGGTCTTTTCATCAGGGCCTTTCACTGCGATTGGTGCCGCTCCCTGCTTCTGCCTGAAGTCATTGATCTGGGTGAGAAGCCTGTTTTTGATATCTTCGCTGTCAACATCACCTTCTGCCCCGAATATCTTCATCTTCACCCAGTCAATACTTGCCAGCACAATATCGATAAGCAGTTCGTTAACCGACATTTTACCCTGGCGAACACCGTCCAGTATATGCTCCAGTTCATGGGTAAAATCATGTATATCCATATACCCCGCGATACCGGAGCTTCCCTTGAGGGTATGCACGTACCTGAATATCTCATTTATAAGGTCAGGGTCATCACTTTCTTCCAGCTTGACCACATCTGTCTCAAGCTTCTGCAGAAGTTCCTGTGATTCTGAAATGAAAATATCCTTAATTTCATTGTCCCCCATAAAAATTCCTCCGCGAGTGAACGCTTTTAAAATTCCTCAAAACCATCATCCAGCAGCGTAGACTTTACATCCCCGGTTTTTTTCTCTTTTGGGGTATTCTTTTCAGCAGATACTGTCTTCTCTTCCGGCCCTGTACCTTTTGACGCAAAAGATTTTTCCTCATCACGGGCCGCCCTTACATACACCTCTTTATGCTTCGAGCTGTATGTATCCTTCTTAAGGGAATTACTTATCTGAAAATTATCCATCATTGACAGCAATTCCTGGGCCTGGTTGGACATTTCTTCACTTGCCGACGCCGTCTGTTCTACCAGCGCGGCGTTCTGCTGGGTCATGGTATCCATGTCGGTTACGGCCACGTTTATCTGGTCGATACCCCTTCGCTGTTCTTCGCTGGCCGCGGCTATCTCCGATACGATATTATTCACCTGCTTGATACCTTCGATTATTTCACGAAGCGCTTCCCCGCTCTTGTTTACCAGTTCTGTGCCGCGTTCAACCTTATCAACCGAGTCTTGTATCAGTTCGTTAATCTCCTTTGCGGCATTTCCCGCGCGTTGGGCGAGATTTCTAACCTCACCGGCAACCACGGCAAATCCCCGTCCCTGCTCTCCGGCACGGGCTGCTTCAACGGCGGCGTTGAGTGCCAGCAGGTTGGTCTGGAAAGCTATTTCGTTGATCATCGAGATGATCTCGGCTATTCGCTTGCTTGACTGGTTCATCTCGTTGATAGAACCTACGGCGTCCTGCACAACGCTGCCCCCGTCCTCGGCAAGCTTTGTTGCATTGTCTGCCTGCCTGTTGGCCTGGAGGGCATTATCA
This sequence comes from uncultured Leptospiraceae bacterium, assembly GCA_964486725.1. Lineage (GTDB taxonomy): Bacteria > Spirochaetota > UBA4802 > UBA4802 > UB4802 > M55B154. Next base: position 8,090 of record CAZAOK010000081.1, on the reverse strand, counting down.
GCGTTCTGCTTGGTGGTGGCGTTTGATTCTTCTATGGTGGCTGCAATTTCTTCCAGTGATGATGCCTGCTCTGAAGTTCGCTGGGAAAGATTCTCATTTCCGCTGGCGATCTCCTGTACCGCCTGGCCCAGGTTCTGGGTGGCCACCACCACCTCGGAGATAAGCTTCTCAAACTGATCCATGGTGGCGTTTATGGCCCCGGCTATTTCTCCGATCTCATCCCCGGTGATCTTTCCTTCGTACCTGCTGGTAAGATTACCGTCGGCCATCTCTCCCATTACCTGCCTGCATCCATCAAGCGGCTTGAGGCGGCTTGCGATAAAGTAATAAATTATAATTACCGCGATTATTATGCCCACAATACCGAAGATCATCATGGTTGCTGCCATGGTACGGGCGTCTTCATCTATATCGTTAATATACATCGTTGAACCGGATAAAAACCTGTATTTTTTATCTCTAACGAAAGTCAGAATTTTTTTATCTCCCTTCCAGAGGTAATTGATCAGCGTACCCGATGGGGAATTAAGCATCTTTTTACCCCATTCGTACTGGTTAAGATCAAGATTGAAAATCTGTTTTTCGTCCGGATGAGCATAGGTTAACCCGTTTGAATCAGTTATAAAGGGATACCCGGTTTTACCTATGGTTACGTCCTTAACGATATCCCTTGAGAATTCACCCACGTTTACAGAAAGTCCCACGAGGGCCACCACACTATCGCCCGACTTCACCGGGACGGTTACAAGTACAACAGGTTTTTCCGTCACGTTAGATTTAAAGGGAAGGCTTACCGCCGTTTCTCCTCCCAGTGATTTTCGCAGGTCTTCAGCGTACACCTCGGCATTCAACGATATACCCAGCGCGTCAGGAAGGGTTGAGGCAACGATTCTTGGTATGGTTGCCGTGTTGGCAAGAAACACGTCCTGGTATATTTTTTTCTTTTCTGAGAAGTTTTTCAAAATATCAGTGACCGCGGTATAGTTTTCATCAACGGCAGCGGAGATAACACGCCGGTCATCTGCCAGGAACATGGCATTCTCTTCCTGGTCCTGGTAAAATTTATGCAACTGCCCCGCGATATCTTTATTAAAATTGTTCAACTGGTTGAGATAAGCCGACTCAACCGAATTATACGCGGCATTATACGAACTGACTATCAATACAACAGAAAGAATTACCACGATCACAATAACGATGGAGGACAAAACCACTTTGAGGCTTTTAAAATTAATCATAGCCGTCACACTCCATACATAAGATGTTGAACGCATAGAACAGGATTATATACGCAAAACCTGTTCTATGCAAGTCTTAAAACTTTTGTACTGGTGTTCGGGATATCAGAATTCTTCAAAGCCCTCGTCTACCAGGCTTTTTTTCACATCGGTTTCCGGCTTGTCCTCACGGGTAGATATGCTCTCATGGTCTTCTTTTTTATCCCCTGCCTTGGCGGCAGATGGCTTACCCTTTTTCATGCCATCACGGGCGGCAGTCACATGAACTTCACGATATTTCTCTTTGAAGGTCTCTTTCTGAAGGGCGCCGCTTATGACGAAACGTTCCATCATGCTTACCAGCTCCTGTGCCTGGTTTGCCATCTCTTCACTGGCAGAAGCGGTTTCTTCAACCAGGGCTGCGTTCTGCTGTGTCATAGTGTCCATATCCGCCACGGCCACGTTGATCTGGTCAACACCCTGCCGCTGCTCTTCGCTGGCAGCCGCGATCTCTGATACCAGCTGGCTCACCTGCTGTACCGACTGGATGATATCCCTGAGAGATTCACCGCTCTTGTTGACAAGTTCAGTACCCTTCTCAACCCTGTTAACAGATTCATTGATAAGTTCACTGATCTCTTTGGCCGCGTTTCCTGAACGCTGGGCGAGATTTCGCACTTCACCAGCTACAACCGCGAAACCGCGTCCTGATTCACCGGCCCGGGCGGCCTCAACAGCCGCGTTTAAGGCAAGCAGGTTGGTCTGAAAAGATATATCGTTGATCATTGAGATGATCTCTCCAATTTTCTTGCCCGACTCGTTTATCTTGTTTATCGCTTCTACCGCGTCATCAACCACTTCACCACCCTCGTTGGCAAGTGTTGATGACTTGTCTGATATCTTATTGGCCTCGGTGGCTGTTTCAGCGTTCTGTTTTATGGTGGCGGTAGTTTCTTCAATTGTAGAGGCTATCTCCTCAAGGGAAGACGCCTGCTCGGATGTTCGCTGTGAGAGGTTCTCGTTGCCGCTTGAGATCTCCTGCACCGCCTGCCCCAAGTTTTGCGCCATTACCACCACCTCGGAGATCAGCCTTTCGAACTGATCAAGGGTATTGTTCAACGCTGAAGCGATTGTGCCGATCTCATCGTTTGAGATCTCACCCGTGTAACGCTTCGATAGGTCACCGTCTGCCATTGACGCCATTACCATCTCACAATCTTTAAGAGGACTGAGCCGCCTGCGCATGAATACGAAAATCACACCTGCCGCGCCAAATATCAAAAAGGCTGCCAGGGGAAACAGGTACATGTCCATGGCCTTGATCTCACCCATGTAATCGTCCACGTACATGGTGGCGGCACTTATAAAACCGAACTTTTCATTCTTTACGAAGGTTTGCAGTTTTTCCCTGTCTTCCCACATATAGTGGATCACCGAACCGCTGGGCAAATCAAGTATTTGCCGTCCCCATTCATAATCCTTTATATTAAGCTTGAATATGTTTTCTTCTACCGGGTGGGCAAAGGTTAAACCGCTTTTATCGGTTATATACGGGTAGCCGGTTTTCCCCATTGTAATCCCTTCAACCAGCTGTTTTGAGAATTTACCTACTTCAACTGGAAGGCCAAGAATTCCCACGTAATCATTACCCACTTTAATGGGTACTGTAACAAGTATGACGATCAACCCTGATGCGGGTGATTTACCCACGTCACCCACATGCGGCTCACCCTGCATAGCCTTGCGGGCATTTTCCCTGTACACGGGTATCTCACCCCAGCGTACCCCGGTTGCCCGTCCCGACCCTGACGCAACTATGAGTGAATTTGACTCGAAGGTTGAAATAAAAACCTCTTCGTAAATTTTCTTCTCGTCAAAAAACCCCTTTAGAATGGGTTTTGCAAGATCATGCTGACCGGTAACCATGGCCCGTTTTATTATATCGTTCTTTGCCAGGAAGTTGGCGTTATCCACCTGTGTCTGGTAGAAACGTACCAGCTGATCTTCTATAGTCTTGTTGAAATTTAACAACTGGTTGGTATATGATTTCTCGGTGAGATCAACAACCGTTGTTCTTACAACCACCACGAACACCGAAAACACGATAATTATTGTTACAATGACAATAAGTGAAAGTATGACTGTTAAACTGCGGGTTTTCTTCTGCTTTTCCATGTGCACCACCTGACCTGATCTTGTATTTTTCCGCAATGACCTGTTTTTGTCCTGATCATCAACAATTGTAATATAGCCCAGGTTAGAGGTGATGTAAACATATTATTTACATTTTTTCATTTATGTGTGCTTATGGTTAATCATTCATATCCATATTTTGTGTAAATGTCAACACGCAGGCTCATCGCGGATATTTTTGCTCAAAATAAAATGCCGCGTCAAGTATATCGAGGTACACGCCGTCAAATCCTGCCTTCATGATGCGACCCAGATAACTGGACTCAAATCCACTGCCATCTTCTGATCCACAGATGATACGTTGCCACTGGTCCATCCAGTAACGCACCTTGTAATTTCCCCTCCACCGCAGGTTCTCTCTTTCAAGAAATGGCGGCGGTGACTTTTTCCAGTTGTCCTTCCAGTAATACCGGTAATCTTCTGCCTCGCCGATTGACATGTATGAAAGCACCAGTCTTTTTTCCCCGAACGCTTCTTCTTCAAAGAGGAAACCTCAGAAGAAGTGAGTTTAGATCCCCAGAAAAAGGCATCTACCACCATCACGGTTTTTCCGGCCTTACTCAATCGCTCCAGGTAGGGAAGCATGTAGCTGGTGATCCTCTTCGTTGTGCGCACCCCCGCCCGTTCGTGTCCGTAAAACAGTTCTTCAATGCCCACACCATCGATGGCCTTCAGGTACCCTGCTGCCAGCCTGCCATCGTGTTTTCCGTTTATGGTGACCAGATGCAGGGCGTTCTGCCCGATCACGTAAAACCCGGCAACCCGTGATTTGGACCGGGCAGAAATCAACTCCACGAACTTTCTCATTTCTTCCCGATAATCGATTTTTTCCATGACGGTTTTTTCATCCGCGGCTGTCATAACGCCCGGCACTATAAGTCCAGCCGCAATCAATACCGCAAACAGGCTTATTTTTTTCATTGTTCCGCTCTCTTCTATTAACCTGAATCATCTTGATAATGGTATCACGCGGAGGCGCGGGGAACGCGGAGATTTTCGTTCCCTTCCTCTGCGTCTCTGCGCCTCCGCGTGATACCAATTGTGTATGAATGACTATTATAGTTTTTCCCGGCATTCCAGGATAATTGTCCCGTTTTATTCTTTAAATATAGTATACCTGGAACTGTTATAGGGCAACAAGATTTCGAAATACCATCAAATTCATAATTTGTGGTTGACATCTACCACCTAAGAGCAAATAAAATTCACCATTCAGCGGAGGTATCAATGAACACTGATTCACAATATTACGATTCCTGGAAAGAAGACCGTGACCTGATCCTGGAATACAACCAGACGTCCCTTAAAGACGCCACCATGTCCAACATACTGGGCATTGGTGTGGACAACCTCACCAGGACACAGGCCGTGGTAAAGGTGCTCAAGATGATCGAAGAGGGGGGAGTGCATCACGTGATACCCATGAACCCTTACAAGCTGCACCGATACAAGACCAACAGCGACCTGAACCTTATCGCCAGCAAGGCTGACATGCATATCGCCACGGGCGCCGGGCTGGTATGGGCCTCGAAAATGCTGGGATCACCCCTTAAAGAACGAATTCACCTGATAAGTTTTATCATGGACCTTATTCGCATCGCTGAAATAAAAGAGTATACCGTTTTCATGGTGGGCAGCAAGGCTGAGATCGTGGAACGTGCCTATATAAACATCCGCAAGTCTTTTCCCAAGGTGAGAATCGTTGGCCGTCACGGCGGTTACTTCGACGAGAACCGGGAAAAATCAGTAATAGAAGCCATGCGTAAATCAGAAGCCAACATCATCCTGGTTGGAATGGGTTTCCCCAAAGAAGACAAGTGGATATATAAGATCCGCAATGAATTCAAGAATACCGTCTTCGTGAACGTTGGCGGCAGTATTGATGTTATCTCAGGGGAGATAATGAAGGCTCCCCCCTTCTTTATGCAGCATGGGCTCGAGTGGTTCTACCGCATCATCACCAGGCCATGGCGAACAGGACGGATGTTTCGCCTGTTGTTATTCTTTTTACAGGTTGTCTGGGGCAGGATCGTCAGGTAGCCTATTTCTCGTATTTCCCTTTCCTGGCCCGTGTATCCCGGGCATTCTGCAGCTCGGTGTGGGTCACTTTGCAGCGCCCAAGGGTAAAATGTTCAACTTCTTCGTTTTTACCACAGGTACGGCAATGAAAAATGGCCTTCCCCTCGTCCGACCACTGGCTCACTTCAACATACCGTGACCCGCAATTGCGGCATAATATAACTGAAACAAAATCACTCATTGTATTTTACCTGTTTTTTTACCTTGCCCCCCTCCCCCTTGACGGGGGAGGGCCGGGGTGGGGGTGTGTTACGCCTATTTCACCCTCCCCTAACCCCTCCCATCAAGGGAGGGGAACAATTATTACATAAGTATTATATCGAAGTGTAATCAATGTATACCAGCAAGTCAACATCTTTAAATCTCATGATATTATACGTACCCCATAGTTGATTTTATTATTTCCATTAATGAGACATAAATTTTTAAATTCAGTTCATTTATCTTTGCGAACTTCGCGCCTTAGCGGTGAACTTCTCTACCCTTTTACCTGTAAAGCGATGATGGAGATATCCTCCCGCTGTTCCAGCCCCCCGGTGAATTCTTTTGAGAGGTTAAGCACGGCGTCGATGAGGTCGGCGGGGGTGTGGTAATGGTCTTCACAGCAGTCCATTATCCGTTTCAGTCCCATGAGCTGTGCGTTGCGGTTTTTGAGGTGGACGATGCCGTCGGTGATGATGACGAACATGTCACCCTGCTGAAACTTTACCTGCACCTTCTTCGCCTCAACCGTCGGCCCCCCAAGAGGCTTGCTGGAAAACTTCAGGTAACGTGCCCGCCTGTCACGCACAAGTATGGGATATGCAACACCGGTGTTCATGAAGGTCATAAACTCCGCGTCGGGATTCACGATACCATAAAAAAATGAAACCGCGTCACTAATAGGGGCATACTGACGGACGAGGTCGTTGAGCCGGTTCACCACCGGCCCGATCACCGGCCCCCTTTCGCCGGTAAGGGCTTTCAACGCCCCGTTTACCAGGGAGGCATACAGGGCACCCGGTATTCCCTTTGCCCGGATATCCCCCAGCGCGATCCCAAGGGAGTTGTCATCGAAATTGATGATCTCATAAAACTCACCCCCCACTTCACGGGCGGGCAGCGAACGGGTGGCCAGTGACACATTGCCATACCCCCGGTCAACCGCCGGATGTAGCGACTCCTGTATGGAATGAGCGGCAGAGAGTTCATGCTTGATGCGAACCTCCTCCAGGGCGTTCTGAAAGAAGATGGCGTTCTGCACCGCCAGCACCGCCTGGTCGGCAAACGACCTGAAAAGGTTCATGTCCTCGTCGGTAAACCTGGGCCGGTTCACGGGGTTTATTGCCTGTATAACTCCAAGAAGTTTTCCTTTAAACAGGAGGGGCGCGCACAGTATTGCCCTGGTGGTAAAACCTGTCTTCTGGTCAAAATCCGGGGCGAACCGGCCATCACTGTAGACATCGTTTACGTAGGTGCTTCTGCGCTGCTGTGCCACCCAGCCGGCAATCCCCTGTCCCACCTTAACCCGGTATTTCTCCTGCAACTCGTCACCCACCTCGCTTATGGCCACTTTGAACACCAGGTCGTCTGTTTCTTCTTCGTAGAGCAGCAGGGTGCTTGCCTCAGTATCCATGATGTCCTTAATGATCTCCATGATGATGGTAAGCAGCTTTCCTATGTCCAGGGTGGAATTGATGATACGGTTGATCTCTACCAGCTTTGACAGGTTATGCAGCTGCCGCTCGAGGTATTCTACATTATATATATCCCGTGATTGTTCAGTCATAACATTGTACCCGTTCTGTTCATTATATTGGTTTTCACTTTATGGTCGGCAGTATTATAATACGGAATGAAGGTTTTTCATGCAAGAGTTAAATTCAGTAACGGGTAACGGGTTACAGTCTCTTCACCCATCACTGTATCTCCCCATTAATTACTTGATTTTAACCTGAACTATCATTACAAATGCAGAATGACAAAAACACACTTTGACATATCGCTGTGGGAAAAGAGAATTCTACGCAAACAGAAACAGAATGAAGACCTCAGAAAAAAAACACTTCATTACGCAAGGGAAGTGGTGAAAAATTATTTTGCCGACAAAAAGGTTTCACATGTGTATCTTGCAGGTTCACTATTATATACGAATAAATTCCGTCAGCATTCTGATATTGATATCGCTGTTGAAGGACTGCAGGACGATTTTTTTAAGATCAAGTCAGAGCTTGAAGGACTGCTTGACAGGGACGTGGAGATCATTGAACTTGAAAAATGCCGGTTTGCCCGGTCGATACGGGAAAGAGGAGAGCGCGTACTATGAGAAATGAACAACTTGCCCTGTTGAGAGGCTATATAAAAAACCAGCTTGAGATATGCAGCGAGCTAATGCAAGAAGTTTCTACAGTAGAACCCGTGGAGAAGGAGGATACAGTATTCATTGGCTACATGCTGCACAACCTGTACTCAGCACTGGAAGATCTTTTCCAGGAAACCGCAAAAATTTTCGAGAACAGCATCGATGACCCTTCAAAATATCACCGTGAATTGTTAAAGAGAATGTCCATCGAGGTTCCCGGAATTCGCCCCTCCCTGTTATCACGCCAATCACAGGAAATA
>CAZAOK010000080.1:6329-17390 GCA_964486725.1 uncultured Leptospiraceae bacterium | reverse complement strand
TAACAGAATGGATTCCCGCCTTCGCGGGAATGACAGTGAGGTGATACGGGAATGATCAGTTCACTACTCACTAATCATCCGCGTTTATCGAGCGCAGCCGAGGCATTGCGGTAAAAATAAACCACCGTTATTTCTGATATGAAAATCAATTGTGATACAATAAACATATGATAGTAGTAGGCATAACAGGAGCCAGCGGTGTCATTCTGGGCATCAGGCTTATCGAATCACTCCTTGAGGCGGGACGTGAGGTTGCGGTGGTGGTAACCGATGCCGGGTGGGAGGTGATGGCCCACGAGATGGGAAAGGGCGCCGCAGCCGGGAAAAGCATAGCATCCCTGCTGCAAGAACGGGGCATCACCGGTAACCTGTCCCGACTGAAAGAGTACCATAACAGCCAGTACAGCGCGCCACCGGCAAGCGGCACCGGAAATGTTGAGGCGGTAGTGATCGTTCCCTGTTCAATGAAAAGCCTTGCGTCGGTGGCTCACGGGTACGCCGACAGCCTGCTGCACCGGGCATGCGATGTTGCCCTGAAGGAACGCAGGAAGTGTGTGCTTGTCCCCCGCGAAACTCCCTTAAGCCTCATTCACGTTGAAAACATGCGGGCAGTGCTGCTTGCCGGCGCCATACTTGTCCCCCCCGTGCCGGCCTTTTATTCGTTTCCCGAAACCGTAGATGATATAATAAACTTTATTATTGGAAAAATACTGCATACACTGGATATACCCCATACCTATTTCAAACCATGGGGACAGGACTGATTACATAATGCGGGATATGATCGAGGACACAAGGCTTCGCCAGGTGGCGGAAAAAGTAGAGACAGGCGTACCGGTTAGCACCGATGACGCACTGTACATGCTGGAAACCGGCAGCATACTCGACCTTGGCACCATCGCCAATTACATGCGTGAAAAGCTGCACAGCTCACGCGTATTTTACGGCGTGAACATGAATCTGAACTACACCAACGTCTGTGAACTGAGATGTCCCCTCTGCGCATTCTCATGTGATGCCGGCGCACAGAACGCCTACGTGATGACACTTGAAGATATTTACGACAAGGTATCCGCCGCGGTTTCCATGGGTATTGACGAGGTGCACATCGTAGGGGGGCTCAACCCGGAGCTCAAGATCAACTACTTCGAAGAAATGCTGCGCGCCATAAAACGTGCCGGGCCCAACCTGCACATCGTGGCCTTTACGGCAGTTGAATACGATTACTTTGCCCGGCTCAACAACATACCCATCGAAGAGGTGTTCACAAGGCTAATAGATGCCGGACTGGGAGCGCTCCCCGGCGGGGGTGCCGAGATATTCGAACCCGCGGTGCGCAGTAAGATCGCCCCGAAGAAGATACCCGGAACCCGCTGGCTTGAGGTGATGGAGACGGCCCATTCACTGGGACTGAAGACCAACGCCACCATGCTCTTTAACCACCTGGAAACAAACTATCACATCGTTGATCATCTTTCACAGATCAGAAATACCCAGGATAAAACCGGGGGCTTTAAGACTTTTGTCCCCCTCCCCTTTCACGAAGAGAATACCGGGATACACGCTAAAAACCGTTCTTTAACCGGGTACGATATCATACGAATATATACCACCAGCAGGATATTTCTTCACAACGTGCCCCATCTGAAAGCCCTGTGGATGTACCTGGGTGAGAAGATGGCACAGGTTCTCTTGAACTTCGGGGTAGACGATATTGGCGCCACCTATCATTACGAGAAGGTGGTGCATTCAGCCGGCGCCCGGACAGCTGATTACGGTTCTGAAGACCACCTGGTAAGACTTATCGAAGATGCCGGTTTAACCCCGGTGCGCACCACAGCCGCCTATACCCCCATCAGGCGGGAGGAAAGCTGATGGAACTGGGGTACATCAACTACATGAACTGCTATCCATTCTATTATCATATGTTCGAGAAACAACCCCTCGAAGGTATCCAGGTAGTGCCCGATATTCCAAGCGGCCTCAACAGCATGCTTGCCGAAGGCACCCTTACCATGAGTCCAATTTCCGCAGCCGCCTACGCCGACATGGAAGACGACGTGGTGCTGCTCCCTGATTTCTGCCTCAGCTCAATCGGCTACGTACGATCGGTGGTTTTAAAAAGCAGGTATCCCATCGAAGACCTCGGGGGAAAACGCCTGGGACTCTCATCGGCATCCCGCACATCGGTGATACTTTTAAAAGTGCTGCTGAAAAACTATTACGGCATCAATCCCGTGTACCTGGCCACCAACCCCAACCCCACCCTCGGGGACGTGGATGCAGCACTTGTTATCGGCAATGATGCCATGCTGCCTTCCAAAGAACCCGTCCCCTACATCTACGACCTGGGAGACCTGTGGCTGCGCAAATCAGGGTTCCCCGTGGTATTTGCCGTGTTCGCCCTGCGTGAATCACGCATTGACAGGTATCACCACGAGATAAAGCAGGTGGTGAGATCATACTACAGGTCACTTGAATGCCTCAAAACAGACAGAAAAACCCTGATTAAGAAAGCGCAAAACCTCTACCCCGAGATCACCTACGACGTGGATACCTACTATTCACTGCTGAAATTCAACTTCACCGAAGAACTCAAAAACGCCCTGGCCTTCTACCTCTTCATAGCCGGCGAAATGGACCTGCTCCCAAAAGTTAAAAACCTTAAATATATCTCAGTCGACGTCTAACTATTTTAAAATTGACATACAACAAATCACGTGTATATAATCCCCTTCATATATAACGCAGAAAACAGGTGGGGGCAAGACAATGGGCAAAGAGAATATTTCACGGCGCAGATTTTTACGAAGAACTATGGGTATTGGTGCCGGCGTCGGGGCGGCAGCCCTGGTGGGGGCCGGGTTTTACAATCTGCTTAAGGTAAATGATATAACAGAACTCATAGGTGATTACCCCGAAGGTGCTGAAAAGCATCCCCTTGAAGTAATAAACAAGCGGGCCCCGCGGCCAAACGTGGTGCTCATCTACTGCGACGACCTGGGCTACGGTGATGTGGGCTGTTTCGGCAATACCGTTATCCGCACACCCAATATTGACAGGCTTGCCAGGGAGGGAACACGTTTTACCGAGTATCACGCCTGTAACGCGGTTTGCGCCCCCTCACGGGCGGGACTTCTTACCGGCAGGTATCCCATACGAACAGGGATCATCGGCAACACATATCCCGAAGACGAACCCCCTGGCAGAAGAATGGCCCGTAATTTCGGCGGGTGGCTGAAAAGTCTCGGGGTGATGGACATACGTGAAGACTACGTGGGTCGGGGTATTGACGCCGCCGAGATAACCCTCGCAGAAGGTTTAAAAATAGCAGGGTATCGCACCGGCATGATGGGAAAATGGCATCTTGGTGACTACAGCACTGACCCCAAATACAACCCCCTGAATCACGGGTTCGATTATTATTTCGGCGTACCCTACAGCAATGACATGCTCCCCTTTCCCCTGTACCGCAACAAGACAGAAATTGACCCTAACCTGGGCCTTGGAGAAAAACAGGAAAAACTCACCGCCATGTACACCCGCGAAGCGGTGAAATTCATAGAAAGGTCTTCTGACGAGCCATTCTTCCTGTACATGGCTCATACCTTCCCCCATCAGCCGCTGCACCCTTCGAAGGGATTTGAGAAAAAGTCAAAGGCGGGGAAATTCGGTGACGTGGTTGAAGAAATCGACTGGAGCGTTGGAGAGGTGATGAAAAGCCTGAAGAAGAACGGGCTTGAGAAAAACACCCTGGTTATATTCACCAGCGACAACGGCCCCTGGTACGAGGGCAGCGCAGGCAATCTTCGGGGGCGAAAAGGACAAAGCTACGAGGGAGGCTTCAGGGTCCCCTTTATCGCCAAGTGGCCGGGACGTATACCGCGTGGAAAAGAGAATCCAGCGGTTGTAATGAACATTGATCTCTATCCCACCCTGCTCTCCCTGGCGGGAGTAGGATTACCCAGAGACAGGATAGTAGACGGCAAAAATATCAGCAGGCAGCTAACCGGAAAAAGTTACCGATCACCCCATGATGCCCTTTATTTCTTCCATTATGACCGCCTTGAAGGGATCAGGTCGGGCAGGTGGAAATATTTCGACAAGATGAACCGTTACGTATGGCCTATCCCCCTTGACGCGGCATCCATCCCCAACTCACTGGGAGCCGAACAGATGGGAAACAGGTGGCCGTTGCTGTATGATATACAGAGAGATCCCGGTGAATCATATAACGTGATCAACACCCATCCGGATGTGGCAGAAAATCTGAAGAAAAAACTGGATGAGTTCAGAAGCGAGATGAAAAAGAACCCGCGGGGATTTAAGTCAAAGAAATAGCCTATTGAACGGCTTTTTTCTGCAGGCCGAGAAAAAAGGCATAGTCATAAAGCATCTTCCGCGTGCCATCATGCTGACCGGCAACATGATACAGTATCATAAGCCTTACCATGATGGGGTAATACGCGGGATATATCTTCCTGCCTTCCTCAAGGTAGTATATGGCCTTCTGGTTGTTCCCATACTTCATCCAGGCATATGCCAGGTTATAGTAGAACAACACGTTCCTTGGATTCAGCTCCAGTGCTTTTGCGGCATGTTCAATAGCATCATCGTAATCACCGTCTTTTATCGCTGACTGCCATTTTCTATAGAGAACAATTTCTTCGGCTGATGTAAACATCGTAGTCATCATGTTTAAAAGCTTGATAATCTCAAACCTGCTGTCCGTGTCGGTGATGGCTTCAAGTCCTTTCCTGAATTCAACACCTGCCTGCAGGTAGTTTTCACTGTTATACAGGGCAATCCCCCTGGTAATATGTGCTTTAGACTTTTCCCCGGCAAATACAGTACCAGGCATAACCTGCAAACTTGCACATACCAGCACACAAACCGCGAACAGTCTCATATATCCTTCCTTTGCCTTAAAATAACACTACCTATTATTTAAGCAGGTACGCGACAACCTGGTTATCAAAAAAAGTGGGAACAAGAAGCAGTTTCATACCTGAAATAAACTCAAAATCCGCGGCATTTATTTTTTCATCAGACTTGTCAACAAGAACCTGGGAGTTTTTCCCGATTATTTCAACCTTTCCATCCCAGTCACTCACGATGTAACTGTTCTTTCCAAGGGGCTTGAGACCATCAATACTCCTGTCATGGGGTTGAAGGGGGGCAACCTTTTTTGTTCTTGTATCTACTGCCACAATACCGCTTGACGTCCCCACAAGCAGTCTTCCGTTTGAAAGGTAGAGGCCATTTGGGCTCTTATAATCTAATTTCACCCACACGGAAAGTGTCTCATTTTCCAGGATATAAATCTCCCCCGTTTTCATATCAGATATATACACGACACCCGATGCGTCAAGATCTATATCATTCAAAAACTCTGCTTCCGGGGCATTATATGTTTTCACGATTTCCCCTTTCTTGATATCAATTGTGTGTACCCTGTCAATATCCGTTACGTAAAGGGTATTATCAATAATGGCCATCCCCTTTGGAGCATGAAATCCCGTTATCCATTTTTTCTGAACTATTTTCCCATCAAGGGACAGTTTTGAGATATAGCCGTTCCCGTCCTTATCCAGCGGTTTTCCATTAATATTTGACACGTAAATCTCGTTTTTCACGGCATTGTATATAACAGACTCGGGCACATCAAGCACCGCACCTGTTGCCCATTCCTGTGTCACCTTAAACCCGCTACTTTTTCCACAACAGAGCATGGTCAAAATCATAAAAGAAATAATAACAGGTACCAAAAAATATTTTTTCATCTCACTCCTCCTGGAATATGGATAGTATTGAATAATAACTCACGGGTCACTACAACGGCGGATATTTGTATAAGTATCTTCTAAAAATAGAGAAAAGTCAAGTGCAGAGTGAATTCAAGCATGAAACTCATCGTGGAAATATAATTCTAAAGGTAGTCCCGTTATCACGGGACAGGGTTACCTGGCCCCGCAACTGTTTTGTTAATATTTTCACCAGGTTCAGGCCGATGAATGTAATCACATCACATCGATATCGTATAGTTTGAATTAATGATTACTTTATTTTTTAAACCACAGATAAACGCAGATAAGTGAAAGGTTAGAAGTGTTGTGTGATCGGGATCGATTGAAAAGTGAATCAGGGAATTCTTGAAATCCTTGAAAAATAACGTGCTATACTTACAGTATGAAACCATAAAGGTATACTTTCCGGACGGAATACTACATGAATGAACTGACACAAAAAATATACAGTAACCAACGGCTCACCCCCGAAGAGGCGGTTTCACTCTTTGACTGGAACCTGCTTGAACTGGGCAGGGCAGCCGATTATCGCCGAAAACAGGTAACACCCGGCCCTGAAGTGGGGTTCGTTCTTGACCGCATCATCAACTATACCAACATCTGCCAGGCGGGGTGCCTGTTCTGCGCCTATCACGCCAGGGGAGGAATAGTTGAACCATACGAGATGTCCATCGATGAGGTACTGCGAAAAGTAGAAGAACTGGTTGCCGCCGGCGGCACCCAGGTTATGCTGCAGGGAGGCCTGCACCCCCATTATACCCTTGACACCTATACCAATCTATTGCGAACCATAAAAGAACACTACCCGGAAATATACCTGCATTCATTCTCACCAGCCGAAGTAGTCAACATTGCTGAAAACGAACATATAACCTTCCACCAGGTAATAGCCGCATTGAAAGAAGCGGGGCTTGATTCCATGCCGGGAGCTTCCGACCTCCTGGTAGACCGCATCCGAAACAAGGTAAGCCCCAGAAAAATGACAACGGCGCAGTGGCAGGACGTGATGGCCGCCATACAACGAAACGGCATGCATTCAACCGCCACCATGACATACGGGATGGGTGAAACCCTCCAGGAACGCATACAGCACCTGGCCGTGATCCGCCAGACGCAGGATGAAACCGGTATTCTGAAGGCCTTTGTCCCATGGTCATTCTCACCCCGCGGCACCCGCATGGAAGAGGTGATTCCCGCCACAGGTATGGACTACCTGAAAATTGTGGCAATCGCCAGAATTTTTCTCGACAACATACAGTATATTCAGGCAGGATGGCTAACCGAGGGGCTTGACTTGGCCCAGGTAGCCCTCACCATGGGGGCCAATGACATGGGCGGTATTCTGACCGAAGAGGTGGTGGTAAAAGCCACCGGCATACAGACAGAGACCAGCCTTCAAGAGATGGTGCAGATCATCAAAAGCGCCGGCAGAACACCGGTTCAGCGCGATTCTCTTTACCGTACTATAAGGAGCTACCATTGAATTCACTGGGGTATTATCAGGTAAACGGCAGCGAATCACTTCCCAGGAAAAAGTTTATACAGGGAATGTTCGATTCAATTGTGCCCACCTACGATTTTATCAACAGGGTGCTCTCGATGGGCATTGATATACGCTGGCGAAAAAAACTCATCACAATGCTGGGGGACGTAAAAGGTAAGAGAATACTTGATATCTGCTGCGGAACCGGTGATCTATCAAGGGCCCTGAGCGAACATGGCGGTAAAGTGACATCCCTTGATTTTTCAATGAACATGCTGAAAACAGGAATACGCAACCAGGCCATTACCGAGGCCATAGCTGCCGACGCCGCCCATCTCCCCTTTAAAACCGACACCTTTGACGCGGTAACCATATCCTTTGGCATACGCAATATTCCCGATATTGAAAATTTTATCCTGGAAGTAAAACGGGTGCTCAAACCGGAAGGAAACTTCACCATACTGGAACTGACCAGGCCAAGACATAAAATATTACGTTTTGTTTACAACATATACCTGAGCATAGCCCTGCCCCTCATCGGGGGAATAATTTCCGGGCAGCACAGGGCATACAGGTATCTCTCAAGAACAATAGCCACCTTTATCAATCCCCCGTCCATCGAGGGAATGCTTGAGAAGTATGGATTTGTACTGGTCAACAACTATGCTCTCACCTTCAGCATCGCCACAATAATATCCGCAAAAAAGCAGCAGGTTCCCGGAATAACGGGAAACCTGCTCGTCAATACCAAAAACTCTGATTACGGAAACGCCATGATACACTGAAACCAGTCTATCAGCCCCTTACCCGATTCACCTGCAGAAATAATTAATCCTTGCCAAAAAAAACAACCGTTGATAGTTCTACAGTAGAATCCAACCCATACTACAGGAGCAAACCCTTGAACAAGCGTATTTTCGTTATAGATGGACACGCCCTCTGTTACCGCGCGTATTTCGCTTTTATCAACAATCCGCTCACCAACAGCAGCGGTCAAAATGTATCGGCCATCTACGGCTTTGCCCGAATGCTCCTGAAACTCATGGAAGACCAGCATCCCGATTACCTGGTGGTGGCCTTTGATCCCCCGAAAAAGACATTCAGGTTCGACATCTATCCAGAATACAAGGCACAACGTGAGAAGATGCCTGATGACCTGCGTTCACAGATCGAAGAGATAAAGCACATGCTGTCCGTTCTGCGTATACCACAGGTTATCGTGGATAACTACGAGGCGGACGACGTCATGGGTTCCATGGCACAAAAATATGCCAACTCGGGATACGAGGTCATCCTTGTTACCGGCGACAAGGACGCCTATCAGCTTGTGAATGACAGGGTGAAAATATACGCAGGCAAGAAAGGCATCAGTGATTTTGAGATGTATGACGAAGAAGCAGTAACCGGGAAACTCGGGATCGCCCCCGGGCAGGTGATCGATTACATGGCCCTGGTTGGCGACTCTTCGGACAATATCCCCGGTGTTCGGGGCGTTGGCGCCAAAACAGCGCAGAAGCTCATAGAGGAATACGGTTCCCTCGACAATATATATGAAAATCTCCACAGCATCAAAGGTAAAATGCGGGAAAACCTTGCTGAGAACAGGGACATGGCATACCTCAGCAAAGACCTCGTCTCAATTCGAACAGACATTGATGTACCCGTTGATATAGAAAAGGCAGAAACACCTGACATCAAAACACCCGAGGCACGTGAATATTTTAACAATCTTGAAATGAACACCATCGCCGACACCCTTCAAAACGGAGAAGAGAACACAGAATCCACCGATAAAAAAAAAGACCGTGAATACACCCTGGTTCGAAATTTAAAACAGCTTGAAGATGTTGTCACTGAAATCAAGAAGGCATCCATCATATCGGTAGACACCGAAACAACATCGAAACGTCCTGTAGAAGCTGACCTCCTGGGAATATCCATTTCCATAGAACCGGCAAAAGGTTGGTATATACCTGTTCCCACCGGAACGCTTTTTGAAGATGATCTACTGTCAAAACACGAGATCATCGAAAAGCTGAAGCCCGTTCTTGAAAACCCCGGGATAGGTAAAGTGGGACAGAATATAAAATACGATATCATCGTGCTTGCCGGTGAAGGCATAACCATGGCGGGTATCCACTTTGATACCATGATAGCATCCTACCTGCTTAACCCTGCCGAAAGACGGCACAACCTTGATGACCTTGCCATGGATTACCTTGGCTATACCACTACCACCTACAAGCAGCTTCTGGCAGCGGCAGGCAAAAAAGCGGCTTCCCTCGCGGATGTCTCACTTGAGGATATCGCCGACTACGCTATTGAGGATGCCGACATAACTCTCAGGCTCTACCACATACTGGAAAAAAAATTAAAGGAAGAGAACCTTGAATCACTGTTCTACGAGGTGGAGATGCCGCTGGTAATGGTTCTTGCCCACGTGGAAATACACGGGGTGAAAATAGACCATCAGCACTTCACCATAATACGACAGGAAAACGAGGAAATGCTTGAAGAAGTAAAAGAAAATATATTTAAGCTTTCCGAAGAAATATTCAACATAAATTCCACCCGTGAATTGGCACGTATACTTTTTGAAAAACTTGCCCTTAAACCGGTAAAAAAAACCAAGACGGGCTTTTCAACAGACATACAGGTGCTGGAAGCTCTCAGAAAGGAACATGATATCATCGAGCATCTTATCACCTACCGAACACTGAGCAAACTCAAAAGCACCTACATCGATACGCTGCCCAAACTTGTCAACCAGTCAACAGGGCGCATTCACACCTCTTTCAACCAGGCTGCCACCGCAACCGGCAGGTTATCATCATCAGATCCCAACCTGCAAAACATACCCATACGGGACATGCTGGGGAAAAAAATACGCCAGGGATTTATTCCCGCAAAAGGGTGCGTAATGCTTTCTGCGGATTACTCACAAATCGAGTTGCGTCTTGCCGCCCATCTTTCCGGGGACGAAACCATGCTTTCGGCTTTCAGGGAGGGAATTGATATACACAGCAAGACAGCCGCATCGGTATACAACACCCCGATTGACAACGTGCAGCCGGAAATGCGGCGGCAGGCAAAAATAATCAACTTCGCCACCATATACGGGGTGTCCCCCTATGGTCTTTCACAACAGGCAGACATAAGCATGGATGAGGCGCGTGAGTTTATCAGGATTTACTTTGAAACATATCCGGGCTTCAAAAAATATATTGACGACACCATAGCATTTGCCAGGGAAACAGGCTTCGTAGAAACCCTGCTGGGAAGAAAAAGACCAGTACCTGACATCAACGCAGACATCCAGTTCAGAAGGGAGGGAGCCGAGCGGATAGCCATAAATACCCCCATACAGGGCACTTCGGCTGACATGATCAAGATCGCCATGATCAGAATTCATGAACAAATCAAGAAACAGAAGCTTGCGTCAGCCCTTATTATGCAGGTACATGATGAACTTGTCTTTGAAGTGCCGGTTGAAGAAAAGGATATCATGGGATCAATGGTTAAAGATGCAATGGAAAACGCCCTGAAACTTGATGTTCCCATTGTAGTGGATATGGGCTGGGGAAAGAACTGGGCCGAGTCACATTAGAGGTATTTTTCCAGCTTATCATCTACATATGTTTTTAATTCTTCAAGATTTGAACCCACCATAATCACGGTATATATCGAAATCAATAATCCCATTATAAGATGAAGTGGAAACAGCAACCTCCCCCCGTAGATATCATTTAACCAGGAAAGAGACTGGCTGAA
>CAZAOK010000080.1:0-6229 GCA_964486725.1 uncultured Leptospiraceae bacterium | reverse complement strand
CCCCGCAACGCGTCCCTGAGTTGCCGCTTTGCCCGAAAAACATGGGATTTTATTGTATTCACGGGTAAATCCGTAATACTGCTGATATCATTGAATGACATCCCCGCGAAAAAGAACAGGTCAAGACACACTCGGTATTTTACAGGGAGATTTTCCATCTCCTTTGACAGGAGGCCTTCAATCTCACCCTTAATATGCAGACGCTCAGGTGTTGGTGTATCTGAAGGTTTCATAAATTCATCGAATTCCGGCTCTGTCCTGCTGGATTTTATCATGTTGATACCATGATTATATGCCAGCTTCAACAACCAGCTCCTGAATTTACCCTTCTGCCTGTATGTTCCAAGATTATTAAACACTTTTAAAAATACTTCCTGTACAAAATCATAGGCATCATCCTCCTTGTGGAAGAATCTCATCCCTATATTGTATACATGCTGCTGATACCGATCCACAATAATCCTGAAACTTTCACTGTCGCCTCGCAATACCCGTGTAACAACCTGTTCATCAGTTACCTGCTCGACGGTCATTATTTCTTTTTTGTACCCTTGTAATAATAAAATATAGGATGAGGCTCAAACCGATTGAAAGGGGTATCACTCCACCCAGTAAATTATAACTGGCACCCTCTTTTATGGCAAAAAGGGTGGTGATGCTTATGCCGATACCAAAGAGCAGAAGCCCTGCCAGGAGGCTGAACGATTCCACGTCAAATAGCGTGCTTTTTTTCTCAATACCCTTTTCAATCATTAGCATCTTTTCCCTGTGGTTCCAGAAAAGGAAAAAAAAGATAACCACACTGCCCATCACAATTCCGACTATTGGTATAATGGATATTAGTATTTGTGCTGCTTCTGATGGTACAGATCCCATACGTTTTATCTCCTTTCCACTATCATAATGAAGAGCCAACATATTTTGATATACATATTATGCTTTCAACCCCTGCAGCGCTACCTTTTTTTTGCTTCCAGGCGCGCCGGTACCCCGTCTTAACCAGCTGCCGGGGACTGCTTTTTCCGCGTTCTCTATGTACATATTAACATCTTCTTCCAGTAACATACCGGTAATTTTGAAGAGATGATATCCCTTAATAGCCATTGCCACGGCTTCAGAAAAAAGACGGGCATCATAACGCAATGATTTCCACAAAAACCGCAGGTAATGATGACCATATCGCGAGAAGGTCTGCCTGTAAAATGAAAGAAACAGTGCCCGGGCTTCTCTCTTCGTAAAAGGACGATAAACCTTTTTATTACCGGGCAATCTTTTATACAACTCAAATGCCCGTTCGAAATAATTTTCAGGGTCATATATTTCAGACAACACCCTCAGGTATCCCGGAATCACCTTCGACACAGGCATCTTCGGAATGAAGTTCAGATCAAGATCATGGGTGTTATTCCCTGAAGAATCACCAAGCAGCCGTCCTTCTTTTTGAAGCCTTCTATAAAGCTGCGTATTGGGAAGGGCGTCAAGAAGGCCTACCATTGCCTGTATAATTCCCGATCTCTGGATCCAGTCGATCTGCACGTCAAATATATCCTCCGGGTCAGAGTCAAATCCCACGATAAACCCGGCGGTAACTTCAATTCCCCGCCTTTGGATCTTCTCAACATTTTCAAGCATGTTTCCCCTGATATTCTGAAGTTTCTGAGTTGACTTCAACGTTTCTTCATCAGGAGTTTCTATACCCACGAACACCATATCAAAGGCAGCTTCCTCCATGAGGTCAAGAAGCTCTTCATCATCGGCCAGGTTAATACTTGTCTCTGCCTGAAAAGAAACAGGGTAGTTATTGTTCTTCTGCCACGCTACAATTGCCCTTAGCAAATCCTTTACACGTTTCTTGTTGCCAATAAGATTATCGTCAACGATAAACACCGACCTGACATCACCAACTGAAACCAGCGTGTCCAGTTCTCTCACAAACTGGTCCGGATCTTTCGTTCTGGGCACCCTGCCGAAAAGTTCAATAATATCACAAAATTCACAATTAAAAGGGCATCCCCTTGAAAACTGAAGGGGCATGCTTGAATATACATCCGGGTCAATCAGGTCAAAACGGGGAACAGGTGATTTTGTAATATCAGGCCTGGTTTCATCCTCGTATATATGCACGGCTTTGTCTTTTTCAAGGTCATTCAGGAACAGGGGTAATGTTACTTCCGCTTCATTAAGTATAAAATGATCAACCCCGTCTATCTCGTGATGTGAGGATGTGGCATAGGGGCCGCCCGCGACAACTGTTGTACCATGCTCCCTGCAGAGAGATACAACTTCCCTGAAGGAATCCTGCTGTATCATCATAGCCGAAAGAAAAGCCATGTCAGCGTCAGCCACGTCAGCAGGATCAAGTGTTTCAGCATTCAGATCAACCAGCTTCAATTCCCATTCTTCAGGCAGCATGGCGGCAACAGTAAGAAGACCAAGGGGAGGAAATATAGTTTTTTTACCTATAAATTCCAGGGAATACTTAAAGCTCCAGTAGGTAATGGGAATTTCCGGATATACCAGTAATACCTTACGTTTCATTACTCACTCCTCTCACGTTGTTTGTTTCCGATATGTCAAGATAATTGCCAAATCTCACTGTTTATTCAAATCGGGTTTTGTACGTATATGTATCATGACAGGAGTGAAGACGTATGGTTGCAAATTTTTACATAATAAAACCGGCAGACGAACAGCCTGCCGGTTTTCACCATATAACAAATGAAGGTATCTCTTATACTTCTTTTGCGTTAATCCATTTCATCATTCTTCGCAGTTCAAGTCCAACCTGTTCAACTGAATGTTCACGTTCTTTTCTTTTAACTGCCAGAAACTCGGGACGTCCTGCCTGGTTCTCAAGGATCCAATCCCTTGCGAATGTACCACTCTGAATCTCTGAGAGTACTTTCTTCATTTCTTTACGGGTTTCTTCTGTAATTATCCTTTTTCCGATCTTATAATCCCCGTATTCAGCTGTATCTGATACTGAATATCGCATGTAATTGATACCGCCCTGGTATAGAAGGTCAACAATAAGCTTCAATTCATGAAGACATTCAAAGTAAGCGATCTCCGGCTGGTATCCCGCGTCAACAAGTGTATCATAACCTGCTTTCACAAGCTCAGAGGCTCCCCCGCATAATACACACTGCTCTCCAAACAGGTCTGTTTCAGTCTCTTCCTGGAAAGTTGTTTCGATAACCCCACCCCTTGTAGCACCAATTCCTTTGGCATAGGCCAGCGCGGTTGCAAGTGCATGTCCCGATGCGTCATTCTCAACAGCCACGAGACATGGAACACCTCCACCTTTCTCGTATTCACTTCGTACCAGGTGGCCGGGGCCCTTGGGTGCCACCATAACAACGTCCACATCCTCGGGAGGTACGATCTGTCCGAAATGAATATTAAATCCGTGAGAGAATACCAGTGTCTTTCCTGATTTCATGAAAGGTTTTACTTCATTTTCATAAAGCTTTGCCTGTACATGATCCTGTGCCAGTATCTGGATGATATCAGCTTCTTCGGCTGCCTCGCGGGCGCTCACCGGTTTGAAGTTATGTGATTCTGCAAGCTTATAATTCTCAGTTCCCGGAAGCTCTGACACAAGTACATTCAAGCCGCTGTCCCGCAGGTTCTGTGCCTGCGAATGTCCCTGGCTTCCGTATCCTATAACCGCGATCTTCCTGTTATTGAGAACACTGAGATCAGCATCATTATCATAGTACATTTTTGCCATAATACTACCCCTTATACTTTTATTGTTATTTTAATATGATTATTCCTTGTAATTACTCAGATGTCATGCTGAATCATCATAATTATTCCTTTATCATTGAAACACGACCGGTTCGAATCAGCTCTTTTATCCTGTAAGGACGCAGCAATTCAATGAAATTCTCCACCCTCTCTGGTTCTCCTACTACTTCGATTGTCATGGTTTTGAGTGATATATCAACAATTTCAGCCTTGAAAATTTCAGCAAGCTGGTATACTTCGGCTCTTTTCTGCGGTGTGGCCTGCACTTTTGCAAGCACCACTTCCCTCTGTACAGAACTTACCTGTGAATGATCGGTCACCTTTATAATATCAACCAGCTTGTTCAATTGTTTTTTTACCTGCTCAATAATCCTGTCATCACCTCTCACCACCACCGTCATAACAGATACATCTTCGATCTCTGTCTCACTTACTGCCAGAGAATCAATATTATACCCCCTGGCTGAGAATAAACCCGCAACCCGGGCCAAAACACCAAACTTGTTTTCAACCTGTATGGATATTACATGCTGACTCATGCCAACTCCCTCATTATTATTTCTTTTACCGACTTACCCGCGGGAACCATCGGGTATACGTTCTCTTCCCTGTCAACATGAAAGTCCAGCAGTATGGGGGTATCCGTTATACTGAGGGCTTTCTCTATGGCGGGAATCACATCATCTTTTTTCTCAATCCTGATACCCACTGCCCCGTAGGCCTCGGCAAGTTTAACGAAATCGGGCTGACAGTTGATACATGTATGCGAATACCGTTTATCATAAAACAACTGCTGCCATTGACGCACCATCCCCAGAAAACCGTTATTGAGTATGGCTATAATGACAGGCAGCCGGTGCTGAACTGCCACGATCATTTCCTGTATGTTCATCTGTATAGAACCATCCCCTGCAATGTCTATTACACGCGTGTCAGGCCGGCCAAGCTGTGCCCCGATTGCCGCTGGAAATCCGAAGCCCATGGTACCCAGTCCACCCGAAGAAATGAAAGTTCTGGGCTTCGTATACTTGTAAAATTGCGCGGCCCACATCTGGTTCTGCCCCACCTCGGTACAGATGATGGCATCACCTTTTGTAAGCTCATAGATTTTTTCAACCACGTATTGTGGTTTGATACTCGCGTCACTGTCCACGTAGGTAAGAGGATTCTCTTTCTTCATTTTATCCAGGTGAGAAACCCATTCATCAATACGGGGTGCGGTTACTATCTTATTCATTTCTTTTAACACATTTTTCGCGTTTCCCACTATGGGCACATCTACCTGTACACTTTTGCTTACCGAAGCCGGATCTATATCAATGTGAATTACCTTCGCCTCGGGTATGAACTCGGTAATTTTCCCCGTTACCCTGTCATCAAACCGGGCACCGATAGCGATGAGCAAATCTGACTCATGCACTGCATGATTGGCATAATAAGTTCCGTGCATGCCAAGCATTTCAAGAGAAAGGGGATCTGTCTCAGGATATATGCCCAGTCCAAGCAACGTGGTGGTAATGGGTATGCCGGTTTTTTTTATAAATTCACGAAGTTCTTCAAAGGCGTTTGATATTACCACCCCGCCACCGGCGTATACCACCGGTCGTTTAGCCTGCTCGATAAGTTTACACGCCTTTTTAATCTGGCCCGCGTGTCCTTCGTATACCGGCTTATAGCTTCGAAGATTAACCCTGTCAGGATATTCGAATTCAGTCTCCGCGTTGGAAATGTTCACCGGAACATCAATCAGCACCGGTCCGGGCCTCCCGGTCGTGGCAATATGGAAAGCTTCTTTTATCACCCTGGACAGATCTTTTACATCATTAACCAGGTAATTATGCTTTGTAATTGGTCTTGTGATACCGGTTACGTCGGCTTCCTGAAACGCGTCATTACCAATGGTTTCTGTCGACACCTGTCCTGTAAAAATCACCATGGGAATTGAATCCATGTTGGCAGTGGCAATACCTGTTACCAGGTTTGTGGCACCGGGGCCGGAGGTGGCGATAACAACACCGGGTTTACCGGTTGCCCTCGCGTACCCATCCGCCGCATGCACTGCACCCTGCTCATGACGGGATAGGATAAACCTGAAAGGCGCGTCAAAGAGATAATGGAAAATGGGAATAACAACCCCTCCGGGATACCCGAACATAACTTCAACGCCTTCATTGTTAAGTGACTCAATAATTATCTGCGCACCCTTCAGTTTCAACGATATTCTCCTTACATGTCAATTATATGTAATGCAAATATTATACTATATGATATCACACCACATTCCGGAATACAATCAAACGTATACACAGCAGGGAATAACAACAACGCGGTGGTTAACAATTACAAAGTATATATTTCATTGCCCGTCCCTCATCAATGTCAATACATTTTTTACTGAATCTCTGCTAAGGATCAGGGAGCGATTTAAATTCCGGGTTACATTAATGTGACCCATGATATAATCAGTCTATCAGCC
>CAZAOK010000079.1:9158-17394 GCA_964486725.1 uncultured Leptospiraceae bacterium | reverse complement strand
CCTGTTAAGTTTCATGCCAGCCTGCCGGCTTCTATGAAAGCCTGTATGTTTTCTGCCGGGGCATCATGGGGGATGTCGCAGCCGCTTGAAAGGATGAAGTTGCCTTTTCCTTCCATAGAGGAAACCAGGTCTGCAGTCATGGAAGGGATACTATCAGGAGAACCGTCCTTCAGTACCCCAACCGGATCGAGGTTTCCCATGATAAACTGGTTATCACTGATTGCGCCTGCCGCAGCCGGAAGGTCAACCGCGTAGTCCAGGCTGAAGCCTGCCACACCCGTTGCAGCCATGCCGGGAAGCAGGTGTGTGGTGTCGCCGCATATGTGCAGTATGGTATCCACGCCCACCACCTCGTCAAGTGACTGCACGTAGTTGCCTGAAAATTCTGTGAATTGCCGGGGTGAAAGCATCACCGCCGAGGGTTCAAGTATCATGACCATGTCCGCGCCCGCGTTTTCGAGGGCTTTCGCGTATCGTGATACTGCATCAGCACAAAACCCGCACACGGCATGAAGCAGCTCGGGGTTGTCAATGGTAAGCATGGCAGCCTCCGAAGCGCCGCAGAGGAGGCTTGCCAGGGTATAGGGGCCGGTAACGTAAGCCCCCTTGAGGCAGGGAAGTTCTTTCTTCATGAGCTTCATTGTTTCAAGGTTTGACAGTACCCGGCAGTCTGCCAGGATGTCGATGCCTGCCAGTTTCTCAATGTCGTCCCGTGAAGTGACCGGGTGGTTCTCCACGATGGGTGACTCCATGAGCGGGTACTGCACCTGCAGGCCAAGGGCTCCCGCTTCAACTGAAAGATCCATGAAGAAGAAAAGCCCGTGTGGTCTGAAGGTGTCATAGAGGGCCTGTAATGACCGGAAATGTATTTCATGGTTGAAGGCGTTCTGCTTTATGGTGGTGCCGGTAAGGGCCGCACCGGGATATCCCATGAGGGGGATCACCGGTGGTGTCTTGTTTTCTGAGATATACTGCAAAAGTCTCACGTGCCCCTCCCGGTCTTCACGTCCTGCAGCGGATAATGACCGTATTTTTCTACCGCCTTGAACATGGCGATACAGTTTTCAGGCTTTGTGCCGGGATGCAGTGAGTTTGATGAACTGATCACCAGCCCCCCGCCCTGCCCCGCGTCGATGATAGCCTGCTTCACCGCCTGGTCTACCTCTTCGGGGGTGCCCGAGGGCAACAGCTCGATGCAGTCGATGTTGCCGATGAGGCAGAGGCGGTCGCCGCAGTAGTCTTTCACCTTCTTCAGGCCCATGTCGGCCTGGGGCTCAAGGGGGTTTAAGCCGTCATAGCCGGTATCAAGCAGTATGTCCATGATGTTCCACAGGTTGCCGTCGCTGTGGCGCATCACCTTCATGCCCTTCTTGTGGGCCTCCTCAACCAGCACCCGGTTGTAGGGATTTATAAATTCAATAAACTGTTCGGTGGAAACCAGGGTCATGTTCTTGTCGGCGATGTCGTCCTCAACGATAAGAACGTCGGCCCCGGCGGCGCGCACCTGTTCCATTGACGCAAGGTTGAACTCGAGCACTTTCTTCGCAAGGTCGTGCACGAACTGCGGGTCATCGAACATCTTGAACATGAGGTTCTCCATTCCGCACAGCCGCCACGACCGCACGAAGCTGCCTCGCATCATCCAGAATATGGCCTTCGTGTCTTTAAACCGGTCACGGGCAAGGTTTAAGAGCAGCAGATGTTCCTCTGCCGGTTTGGGGGGCTGGTACTTCTTCAGGTCGTCCATGTCATGTATAGGGTGTTCGGTTGCCACGGGGATACCCACCGGGCTTCGTTCGTAGACCACGTTGAATGGGTCACGTATATGGGTAGCGTCGATGTTCACCATGTCGCCGATCTCGAAGCAGGTAAAGCCGTCAACCCCGTATTCTTCGTGCAGCAGAAAGAGGGCGTTGAGAAGCTGCACCTGCTCGCTATCGTTCATCTCGTATATCTCTTTTTCTTCGGGAAGATCATCGGTGAGGGTGCGGGCTATCCAGATGATGGGTTTCTCGTTGATGCCGTGTATGTACAGCGGAACCCGGTCTGGCTCCCGCACTTCAAGGGCGGTCAGGATGCGTTCTTTTCCGTTCATATCACACCTCCCCCTTCTGTCCCACAAGCCTGAGGGCAAGTTCGGCCGAAAGTATCGCGTCTGACCCGTAGCCGTCTGCACCGATCTCGCTGGCGTAGGCCTCGGTAATGGCTCCGCCGCCGACCATCACCTTCACGCGATCTCGCAGCCCCGCGGCCTCTATGGCATCGATGGTATCTTTCATAAGGGGACGTGTTGTGGACAACAGTGCTGACATGCCCACGATGTCGGTATCTTCGGTGATGGCCTCAACGAAACGCTGAGGGGGGACGTTAATGCCCAGGTCTACAACCTCGAAGCCCTTGCCCTGCAGCATCATCCGCACCAGGTTCTTCCCGATATCGTGATGATCACCCAGCACGGTGCCGATCACGTATTTACCGGCAGGTTTGGCCCCCGTCTCGGCAAGCCGGGGTTTGAGCACCTCCATGGCCCTGTTCATGGCACGGGCGGCGATGAGGACGTTGGGTATGAATATTTCTTTATTCTTGAACTTTTCACCAACCACGTCCATGCCGGCAATAAGCCCGTTGTTGAGTATCTCAAGGGGGGAAAGCCCCTCGTCAAGGGCCGTCTGCACCTGTGCCTGTATGCTGTCCTGCTCACCCTTCTGTACGGAACTGGAAATTTCGGTAAGTATATCCATATAAGTTCACCTCTTTACAGGGATACACGATAGGCGGGAGTTCATCAGCAGAATTGCGTTCACTAATAGAACAGTGTTCGATACTGAGTGATTTGTCAAGCCTTATTTTTTCGGTGTTGCTGTCTGAAAAGATCACCGCTAAGGCGCGAAGGGCGCAGAGTTCGCAAAGAAGGGAAGGTTGGAGGTTTTTTATATAAATTCTGTATAGCCGTATCTTTGCAAAAATTATAGCATGCATAAAAATAGTTTATTTCTTAATACTACAAAAAACCTTATTGATAATACATGAAAAACAGAATTTCTCAAATGCTGTTTCCCTTAAAAATAAAACAGAAACACCCCTTAGCGAACTTTGCGCCCTTCGCGCCTTAGCGGTAACTCCTTGAAAAGGAATTGACACCGCCCATCACCGGGAACATAACTTAAACCATTATGGGACTACACGAACGACGGGAACGGGAGCGGGAGCAGCGGCGGGAGCAGATTCTTGATGCTGCCAGGGAGCTCTTGCTTGAGAAGGGCTACTACCACATCTCCATTCGACAGATAGCCACACTGGCCGAGCTTGGGGTTGGCACCATCTACTCTTACTTCAAGAGCAAGGAAGAGATTTACGCCGACCTCTCCGTGGACGTGTTCAACCAGCTTTACGATGCAATGCAGAAGGCAGCCGATGGTGCCGCCAGTCCCCCGGAAAAGATACGCGGCATCGCCAACGCCCTCCTGGATTTCAGCAGCGATCACCAGATGTACTATGATTTCCTCGATTACTTCATTTCTACACCACGCACGATCTTTCCTCCCGAAATGAAAGAGCGGGTGGACTATCACGGCAACCGCATACTTGAACCGGTGGCAGAGGCCATACGGGAAGGCATCAAATCCAACGACTTCCGCCAGGTTGATCCCGGCCGCCACGCCCTCATCTTCTTCGGCGCCGTTCATGGTTTTCTTCATTTTCGAAAACTGCAGGATACCGTTCTCAAAAATGAGAACTTCAAAGACATGTACAACGAGACCATCCAGTGTTTCATCAACGGACTGAAGGGGTGAAAGGATTATACAGTAATACTGTATGACAAAAAGATATTGACAAATCGCCTGCAATGAACGATGTTTGTTTTATGAACTATGTTCACCCTCTCCCATAGCATCACGGTTTATAAAACAACATCCGACGGAGGCTGTCATGCAGCAATCCAGTGCGCTTGAAAAAAAAGCCATCACCCCGGGCTATGCCTGGTATGTTTTTGCCCTTCTTTTTCTTCTCTACATGTTTGATTACGTTGACCGGCTTATTATCGTATCACTCTTTCCCTTCATCAAGGCTGAATGGGGCATCAGTGACGCAAGCTGCGGGCTGCTTATCTCTGCCGTGTACTGGTCAATTCTCATATTCACCTTTCCGGTTTCCATTCTCATTGACCGCTGGAGCAGAAAAAAGACCATCGGCATCATGGCCATCGTGTGGAGCCTGGCAACTGCCGCCTGCGCATTTACCCGCAGTTTCGGACAGCTTTTTGCCGCCCGTACCATAATCGGCGTTGGTGAAGCAGGGTATGCCGCCGGCGGCACCGCCATGATATCTGCTATTTTCCCAAAAGAAAAACGCTCACAGGTGCTTGGCCTGTGGAACGCGGCCATCCCTCTTGGCAGCGCCATCGGTATTGCCGCGGGGGGGATCATTGCCGAGCACCTTGGCTGGCGTCACGCGCTGGGGGTAGTGGCCATTCCCGGTTTTTTCATCGCGGTGTTGTTTTTCTGGGTGCGCGATTATAAAACTATTGAGCTGGTTAAAAACCCCGCTGAAGCAGTCAACGGTTTGCGGCAAAAAATGAAAAAAAGGGAGATTGCCGCCCAATTTCTGAAAACCAGGTCTCTTATTCTCACCAATCTTGGATTTGCTGCCAGTGCCTTCGTCACCACCGCCCTGCTCAGCTGGCTCCCTTCGTATTTTCACAGAACAGAAGGCATTCCCATCAGTGACGCCGGGATAAAGGGCGGTGCCATCATGTTTTTGGCCATTGTTGGGGCCCCCCTTGGCGGTTTCCTGGCTGACAGGTGGTTCGCCAAAACACCGCAGGGTCGTATGCTGCTTCCCGCCGTGTCCACCACTGTCACTGCCGCAATTCTTTTTATTGCCTTCGTGTTCTTTTCTGGAACCATCCAGTACGTGATGCTTCTGGGTGCGGGTATCAGCGCAGTAGCCTTTATCCCGGCAGCCGTTGCCGTTACCCAGGAGGTGGTGCACCCCGGACTCAGGGCCATGTCCCTCAGTATCTGTGTGATCGTCCAGCATGTGCTGGGCAGCACCCTTGGCCCGGTTTTCGTCGGGGTAGTGTCCGACCAGTACGATCTTCTCACCGCCATGTCCGCACTGCCTGTATTTTCTCTTCTTGCGGGGGTATTGTTTTTCTGGGGATCATTTTATTATGAGAAAGAAGCTTCCATGGTGGCGCATGTTGATATTGAGATGGAGTAGTTGGTGGATGGTGAATGGTTAATGGTAAATAGTGAAAAGTGAAAAGTGAAAAATGATCAGTTCACTTCTCCCGGGTCACTATTCACTGATCATCCGCGTTTATGCTTCGGCGTCGCTCAGCACGGCGTCGAGCGAAGCGGGCGGTTTCATGTATTTATAAACCTTATGAGATACAACGTCATGCGAAACAGGTTCTTGAATATACTATGGACATACATACAGCCTTTCGGCTATGCGCACCAGTCCTTTCAGTAGATCTTCAGGTTTTGACGGGGGAATATAAGGGAAAAGGTAAAACCCGTAACGCAGACTGCAGTATATACCGTCGTCATCAACGCGAAACTCTTCCAGGGCATATATCCATTCCAGGTAGAAAGACACCATGCGCCGCTGCAGTTCAGTATCCCTGCTGATACGTTCCCCGTCTTCAGGCAGGGCCCGCCAGGTCTTGAATACCAGGTTGAACTGCCAGTCCGGTGTTGTAAAATCTTCCACTTTTCCCTGCGGCCGCATGTTGGGTATTAATATGGAAAGTTCCAACCCTTCAATCCGCACCGGTGAGTGCAGCAGGACAACGGGATTCATTGAACTATCGGGAATCACTTCCACGTGATATCCCCGCATGTATCCAACCAGTTTCCCGAAACTTTTGTAGTAGTCAGATTGTACATGGGCAACTCCCAGGCCTTGAGCAATCCCGGGTAAGCGCCAGAAGGAGAGTTTCACCAAGGGCCAGTCTATCACTATGGTCTTGATCATCCACACCAGCGCCAGGGGAGTATACTGCGATGCCACCATCAGGATGTTCAGGAATTTTTTTGTTATGAGGTTCATGGTGCCCGGGTTTCAAACCGCACGTGTTATATCACGAACCGTAAGTATTTCATCAGCACGAAGGGAAGCAACGCTGGATTCAGGAACAGTTATTACATTAATAGTTTCACCAAGGGCATTTATCACTTCAAGGACACATCCTTTTTCACCACCCGATGGATGTTCCACATAATCTACAAGCAGGGCAACATCGCCTTTCTTCAAGCCGTGCTCATCTATGTCATGCAGCAATGAAACTTTTTCGTACAATTTCATTTCAGCCTCTCTTACCGGGAATTAATGTAATAAACTGGAAGCGATTGTCAATCTTTCTTTTCAGCCATATAGTAGTTACAGGTATGCTTACATTGTTGAACCCATTGATTATACCATCAACTCGATAAAAAGTACCATAAACATTACTTTTTTCAATGGTTGCTTCATTATTTGTAATGAGAAGTTGAATCTCCTTTATCAGTTTTGTATAATTCTTTGCAGTGAAACCCGCTTTTGCCAGGTATTTGGACTTGTCATTATATTCTTTGTCAACCAATAGATAATCAGTAAATTTATCTACAGGCATTTCTGCATCAGATGGTATTTTCATATGATAAACCCCAAATTTTCTCTCAATAACTAATACGATGAAAAATAGGGTAATAATAAATTTTTTTTCATTTTTTTACAAAAAACATGATCAACCAATGGTACCCCACCCTCCCCAGGCCATCCTCTTCACTAATGGTTCTCATGCGGGTGAACCCCTGCTTTTCACAAAGCGCTTAATAGAATTCTGACGGACGTAAGACGAAGAGCCTGCCGTCATGTGACCGGTGTGCCCATCAACGTCCGGAGTGCGTCTATTCTCCCCCATCTCTAAAAATGTTTTTTTGTTGTGAAATTTTCATGCAACTGATTGAATTTCTTACGCGATTACATTTTTAGACCCTTTTTCCCAATAACCCGGAAAGACGCAAAACATTATACGTCTAAATACTTGATATCCGATAATACCAGTATTGACATATCAAATTTAACGGGGGCAGACTTAATGAGTTCATCTAAAATGCCGCTTCAGGATAAAATAACATTAATCCTGCTTGTAGGAATGTCGTTTTTTTTAATGTGCGACCTTTATATAACGCCCTCAATCGTTCTGGATCTTGCGAAAGAATACAGGGTAGATAAAGAAGCAATCGGATATGTCGGTTCTGCTTTTGTTTTAGTAGGAGCAATCATAAGCCTTTACTTTGGATTTATGACAGACCGTTTTTCAAGAAAAAAACTGCTTGTCCTTACAGTATTAATTGGGGAAATCCCCTGCCTGCTTACCGGCATTCCTTTTGTGACAGGCACATTTGAAGGATTTCTCGCAATGCGTATTCTTACAGGAATTGGAGTCGGCGGCATTTATCCGCTTACATTTTCTCTATTGTCCGACCTCTTCAGTGACCGGCACCGGGCAAAAGCGATCGCGGGTATAGACATTGCCTGGGGCATAGGGATGATGATGGGCCCCATACTGGGAGGGCTGGCGCTTACAACAGAATATGGGTGGCGCCTTGCTTTTATATTGGCCGCTCTTCCAAATTTTATCCTTGCGCCGCTTTTCGCTTTTTATGTTAAAGAACCCCAACGAGGAAAAACAGAAACGGCCATTGCCGGAGCTATAGAAGAAGGCGCGGTATACGCATACCGCATTAAGTTGTCGGATTTTAAACTTATCATTAAAAATAAAACCAACCTGTTTATGCTTGTACAGGGAATTCCCGGCTGTATTCCATGGGGCGTCCTTACGTTCTGGTCTATTACTTATTTTAAAGAAGTCATGAAGTATTCTCAGACTACCTCTACAATGGTCTGGGAACTTTTTGGAATAGGCAACGCGATTGGCCTCATAATATGGGCTTATATTGGAGATAAAATTTTCAAGAAAAATCCCAGGTGGGCGCCTTTATTCTGCGGCTTTGGAGTAATAGCCGGAACAATTCCCTGTTATTTATTTTTAAATGTTAATTTTCACAGCTTTCTGATCCTCTACGGTTTTGTTGCATTTGCCGGAATGGTTGTCTCAGTACCCGGGCCTACCCAGAAGGCAATTTTTATGAATATTAACCGGCCGGAGCACAGAGGCTCAATTTTTTCAATAAATAACCTGATGGACAGCCTGGGCAAAGGAATAGGCCCGGCGGTGGGAAGT
>CAZAOK010000079.1:0-9058 GCA_964486725.1 uncultured Leptospiraceae bacterium | reverse complement strand
TGGTGCCCTACTCTCACCTGGACACCCAGTGGCGCTGGGAATATCCCACAACAATCAATAAATACATAAAAAATACACTTGAAGAAAGCATTTCTCTGTCAAAAAAATATCCGGGTTTCCAGCTGAACTTTCCAGGAGCAATACGATATTCCTTTATGAAGGATTATTATCCCGAAGAATTTGAAGAAGTTAAGGCGTTAGTCAAAGAAGGCAGATGGCATACTTCAGGCACCTGCCTTGATGAAACCGATACCCTGATCCCTTCGGTAGAATCCATGATCAGAAACATCCTTTATGGGGACAGATGGGCAAAGCGGAATTTCGGGAAAAGCAGCAGAGACTACATGATTCCTGACTGTTTTGGTTTTCCAGCCAACATGCCTTCTATTATGGCCCACTGCGGAATAAACGGTTTTTCAAGCAATAAACTTACATGGAAATCCGCAGTCGGAATTCCTTTTGAAACAGGAGCATGGAAAGGGCCTGACGGAAGTGAAATAATAAGCGCGTTTAACCCCTGCCGTTATGATTCAAGATTATTCCCTCTACAGATGAGTTTTTTTCGTCTAAAAAGGCTCAACAATCCTGGAAGGAAAAATGGAATATGGAAATCATTTCAGTACTATGGCGTTGGTGATATTGGAGGTTCCCCTACTGAAGGTTCTGTAAAAAATGCAATTTCAAGCATAAAGAAAACAGAAAAAAATGCGGGAGGTCTTAAAGTACGGCAGGGCCCTGCAGATGTTTTTTTTGATGAGATTACTTCTGCAGAAAAAGAAAAGATGGACCGCTATGAAGGAGACCTTCTGCTGATAAACCACAGTGCCGGTGTACTTACTTCAGCCGCGATAATGAAGCGCTGGAACCGTAAAAATGAACAAATGGCTTTTGCCGCGGAAGCAGCTGCCGTTACAGCTTTGCTTTTCGCGGGCGCGCCCTACCCTTCGCAAAAGATTGAAAGAGCCTGGGAGAGAATCATCAGCAGCCAGATGCACGACATTCTGCCCGGGACATGCACGCCAACAGCTTATGAGTATTCCCAGAACGATGAAGTTATCGCGTTAAAAACATGGACAAACATACTGCAGGATTCAGCGCAGGCAATTGCTCCTTTTGTAAAAGGGAAGGGAGAAATACTGCTTTTTAACCCCTGTTTTGAAAGACGGAAAGATCCTGTTGACATAGACCTTACTGACATGGAAAAAATTCCCGGCCCTTCAGTTGTTTTTACTGATGCTGACGGAAATTCAATACCTGGACAGCTCACAAAAAACATAAACGGAAAAATTTCTGCCTCGTTCATACCAGAACTCCCCCCTCTCAGCTGGTCGCGTTTTTCGGTTTCTTCAGCACAGGCTCATGCTGCTTCTGCTGTTGAAATACAAAAACATCAGAATTATTACATACTTGAAAATTCATTGTACAGAATAAAGATCACTTTAAGCGGAAAAGTTGAATCCATATTACATAAGCGGCTGGATTGGGAACTTCTTAAAAAACCTCTTGCGTATGAGCTTCAAAAAGAACGCCCGGTAAAATTCCCGGCATGGAATATGGACTGGAAGGACAGGAAAAAGAAACCATTTCAACGCCTGCAGGAAGGCGGAGAAGTCTCAATAATTGAAGAAGGCCCTTTGCGCTGTTCTATACGTATAAAGACATTATTAAATTCATCGCAATTGATTAAGGAAGTCAGCCTCAGTGCTGAATCTGAAATTGTTGAGTTTACCGAAAGGATCAACTGGAAAGAAAAAGGCTGCTCTCTTAAACTTGCCGTAAACAGTAATCTGGAAAGTCCGGAAGTTACTTACAACTGGGAAACTTCACGAATTAAGAGAGGTATCAATAACAGTAAATGTTTTGAGATGCCTTCACGTTTATGGGCCGATATAAGCGGTAAAGACAGGGGTATTTCAATAATTGAAGATTCAAAATACGGATACGACCACCCGCGGGAAGACACTCTCAGAATGACCCTTCTTTATACTCCCTCAATATGGTATGTTCACGGCTTCTGGGACCAGAGAACCCAGGACTGGGGCCGGCATACAATCCGGTATGGGATATTCGCCCATGAAGGTAATTTAAAAAAGACCGATGTTCTGGCAAGACGTTTTAATCAGCATGTGAGGACATTTAAGATTTCAGGAGCTTCCGGTTCAGGGGCCGATAAAAATCTTTCTTTATTAAATAGTTCCTCGCAGCAGCTTGGATTGCTTGCAGTTAAAAAAGCCCAGGACAGTGATGATGTAGTTTTAAGGTTTTATGAACGGTACGGCAAAAGCTGCAGTTCAGATGTTAATATAAATTTCCCTGTAAAAACAGTTTTAGAAACAAATGGCCTGGAAGAAAAAAAAGAAGAAATTACCGTCAACGGTAATACATTTAACGCTGAAGTTATTGCCAATGGAATCAGCTCTTATATTATAAAAACTGAAAAATCACAACAGCAGTATATTGTTAAGCAGGAAGCTTTAAGTCTTGAATATAACTTCAAACTTACAGGAAAAAATAATGAAAGCGGATCCGCGCTTTTTCCTGCTGAATTAACACCTTCAATTATTAACTCGGGACCTGTTTCATTTACACTTAAGCCTGGTAAAGATTTAAATTCCCTGCAGTGCAAAGGACAGAAAATTGCTGTACCCGCGGGATACAATGTACTGTCAATACTCTGCGGTTCCATGGAAGAAACTAATGCTGTTTTCCGCTGGATGGACAGCAATGATCAAATAGTAAAAGAAGAGAACTGCCGCATTTCTTCATTGACCGCTTTTGCGGGGCAGTGGGACACACGCACATGGAAAAAAGAGCCAAAGCACTTTTTAAAAAACAGGCGCGATTATGTCTGGATAAACAAATGCACAGGAGTTAAGCCCGGCTATATTAACAGGGATCGTCTTGAATGGTATTCAACACATACTCACAAAAATGGAGCAGACCAGGCATACCGGTTTGGATATTTATATACTCTTATTTTTGATATTCCGAAAAATGCAGAATCAATTGAACTTCCTGATAACCCTGCAGTATATATAATGGCTGCAGCTGTTTCTGATCAAGACTGCCGTGCTGCAGATATTCGAAGCTTTAAAGATAAATATGATTTTTAGAGATACTAATTATTTCCGGGAGGTTATCTGGGTTAAGGAATTTTTCCATATGCCTTTTTAACCAGGTGCAGAGTATGCTGTACAGGCGAGAGACCTGGGATCACATGGGTGGCATAGTATTTTTTCGTAGGTTTGTCCATGGGGTGTCAGGGTATACTTTTGGGGGTGTGGAGCTCAACTGATTTTGGGATGGTAAAATATAGTTTTACTTATAAATAAAACATTGGGAATTATATCTGAAAGTTTAACTTATAAGTAAAACTTTTGTAGCATTTCTCATCATAAATATTTTTCAAACCTGCATTTTTCCCGAACGTGAGAATGTACAGTGTTAGCAGGTCGGGAAAACTAAAAAGATCTTTTGAAGATGAACGTTGCTGTTAAAGAGATTGCCGGATTACCGGGGTTTCTGAAAGGGGGATACCGGGGGATGTGTCCAATAATCTTTGATATTAATTATGCTCAACAACGGGTTCTCACAGAGCCGCAAAGACACAGGGGGGCACAGGCACATATTAAAAAATAAATACAATAACTAAAACGTAACCTGTGCAGATACTTTAACTGAATGAAAGATATCCACCGGATTTTCAGCTGTTTCATAATCAAATTGCCTGTATGAGTATTCATCATTCTCAGGGTACTGTTCATAATCCTTATCTTTCAACCAGTCATTACCAAGATATTTACCATATAAACCGAAGTTGTATTCCACCTTTATGCTGGTTATCAAAACCGAATTGGTAAGATTCAGCAGAAGCCCAATATTTCCCCCTAATTCCCACATAGAAACGAAGAGCTTGCTTTTAGCATCATCTACTGGATCATAATCCGCGGGATATTGATCTACATTATACCTGTAGTTATTTAAATCAACATAAGTAGCCCCGGCCCCGGCGTACAGTTCGAGCCCAATGAAAAAATTCAAGCCCGGTTTAATTTCTTTCAGGTTATTATTAATACCAATTCCTCCCATGTGTATTTTGTAATCTATCAACTGTGGGTATGACTCCCCGCACGGTCCAATAGATGTATCAGAAAACGTATACACTATACCAGGCAATTGGTAATCCAGATACCTGTAGCCAAAATAGAAATCCCATGATATCTCGTCTTCCTTTATGCCTCCAAGCCTGGAAATCCCCCACCATGTAACATGATACCGTACATCTATCTGCTTTTTCTCT
Source organism: uncultured Leptospiraceae bacterium (assembly GCA_964486725.1). Classification (GTDB taxonomy): domain Bacteria; phylum Spirochaetota; class UBA4802; order UBA4802; family UB4802; genus M55B154. The sequence continues at coordinate 4,758 of CAZAOK010000079.1, read as the reverse complement.
ACCTGGAAATATGTACTTCCCATGTAGTCAGTTCTTGACTCCTCGTTCCCCTCTATACCCGTATAATATTCCATCTCTCCATGGTTAAAATGCTCTGTTGTATAACTGAGCTCAAAGCCCATGATACCCGCCGCGTAATTCATCAGGTATTGCAACCTCTTGTCGTCGGTCAACTCTTTTACCTCGCTCTCCCTATCCTCCTTAACAAAACCACCCCGTTCATGTATCTTGTATTTAAACAACGTCCTGAAAAAGATAAATGGTATGGAGGCATTTAACTCCACGTACGCCAGTTCTATGGGTTTCACATCTATTTTTATTTCTGAGTATGAATTGTAATGGGGCTCTGTTTCAACATTCATAAAGTACCATTCATACCCGGCCTTGAGATCAAAAAGCAGCAGCCTGCATTTTTCATATTCCTCGTCTTTATCCCTCTCTTTATATTTACGTGATGAATAACTGGATGAATTGTTTGTGTTAGTTGATGGCGTGTATGAAGGTGAATGTGTTGAAGGGGATTTCCCGGGTGTATATGTATTAGGCTCATTCTCAACGTAACATCTACAGGTCGGGGAATACGTTCCATCGTTGCATACAATTCTCCCCGTTGACGAATCGCAATACGCAACACCGCCATGATGTGAACAACAACCCTGGTAACCCCCTCTTGCAAGAAGATCGGTCGGTAAGAAGTAAAGGATGATAACAATTGCGAGAAGAGCCAGTAGTATCCTGGATTTCTCTTCCATAACTATTTATTTTTTATCCGCTATAATACGTTAGGGAATGTTATGATCTATTATTGTTTTTCGCAATTACTTTTTATTCGGGAACACTGATCACACCGCAGTCTTGAATAATTGATATCTCTTATCAAGCAGATCCCTGTCGGGCCTTTCCTCTTTTCTTCCGGGCAGCAGTAATTTCTTGCCATGCATTTCCTGCAATCCCCATCGAAGCATTGGGCCATCTTCCTCTTCCAGTATATCGGCACGGACTTCTACCTCGTAATCGGGGGTAATCCCGATGAATTGCCGGTCAAAAGCAGCGTGGTGTATTTTACAAAGGGATAAACCGTTCGTCACCTTGGGATCTCCACCTTCATCATGGTCAGGAATAATGTGTGCGGCATCGAGGAGTTCCATGTGTCGAAGGCGACAGAGAGTGCACTGTTCGCGGTACGCACGAAGTACTCTTTCACGAAAAGACCTTTGGTGCAGACGCTGCCGAATGGTTGCGGTGATATATCGACGACGGATTTCAGTTTCCGCACCTTCTGCTACTTTAAGGCTTTCGTATTCATTTTCCAATTCCTTTTGAACCAGCTTTGCATCATCTACTGCCACCGTAACAGATAGTGAGGATGGGTCATCGTGAACAACATATACAGGCCACACTGCGAGATATTTTCCTTTAACAATGGCATGGAAATATATCAAGGGAGCCTGTAACCGCTTTGCCTCCCGTAATCCCACGTTATCCGGATGAGCTGGATCATCTCCTCTGTAATTATATACTAAAAGACCATCATCATTGCAACTGTCATTATATGGGCCGGATATTGTAGTTGTTATTGAAAGCGGAACATCAGTCATTGATGCAGGTTTCCAAATTCCCTTCGGCCCCATGAGGGTGATTCGCTGACCGTTGAAGTTGAATCCCTTCTCCAATAGGGTACGCGGAAGAACATCCCCATGTATTAAGGTTTGCTCTTCAAGCCAGTTGAATGCTGCTATGCGAATTTGGTGGTTTGTTTGATTCATATTATAGTTTTATTCTAGTCATTTTAAATCTTATTGTTACACCATCTTCTTATATTTCTTTCTGATATATTTCGCATGATATATTTTTATGTGTTTCAACGAATGACAAATTATTTGATATAAATATAAAAAATAGCAAGTATAATATTACAAAGTGGAGGTAATATTATTAGTTGACATAATCCAAATTATGCGCTCTTTTTTGATAAACAGAAAAAATCCTGTATAAACAACTTGGGCTAATCAGATGAAAGGACCAGAATATATAGAATTTTCATACTCGTATCGAGACTCTGGTAATTACAAAAACTTTGGTTCTGTCTACATGTACAACAGTAAACGTAAATCATTAGAGACACTTGAGAAGGAAATACATTCTTACTTGATCGATCAAGATTTCTTTTATGCCAAAGATATTGGAGTACCCCCATTATTTTTTGAAGATAGTACACCTGATGATGTATCCTGGCATGAATTTATTGAATTACTTCAAGCATCACCTGAGAGAAAACCTGATCTTGACATTGAAAATGTATTAACCATAATTAAAGAAAAATATTGATATGCGTAAAAATTGGTCATACGAAGAAACAATATTAGCATTAAATTTATACCTCAAAACATCTTATGGAAGGATCCATCACCATAATCCTGATATAATTGAATTGTCCAAGATCTTAGACCGAAGCCCGAATGCTGTCGCATTAAAACTTGCCAATTTAGCTTCCTTAGATCCAGCTTTAAAAAAAGCTGGGAAAAAGGGATTTGACCATAGATCGAAAACGGATGAAGCCATTTGGGAGGAATACAGAGAAAACCCAGAGGATCTATATTTTAAAAGTGAAGAAATATGGGCTAAGTATAATAACAAGGATATATTCCAAGAATTTGATGTAGATGAAGATATCAAGGGTGTTGATCAACTTAGAAGAGTAAAAACAAGAGTTAACCAAGAATTGTTTCGAAAAAGGTTGTTAGCTATTTATAATTCGAAATGCCCAATAACAGGTTTAGATGATGACAAATTATTACTGGCAAGCCATATAATACCATGGAGAGTTGATAAGTCCAACAGGTTGAACCCAAGAAATGGAGTATTGCTAAGTGCATTATGGGATAAAGCTTTCGACAAAGGTCTGATCTCATTCAGTAAGGATTATGAGATAATTGTTTCACCTAAAATAAAAGGGGTTACTAAAGAATATTTCACCGAGTTTAGTAAAGTAAAAGTCAATTTCCCAGAGGATTTTCCACCTGAAATAGAATTCCTGGAATATCACAACAACTACGTGTTCTTGAAATAAACCCCATCCCCACATTCTGCAGCAACTGAATAACCACCATCTTCACTTCCATACCTCCCCCACACCAGAAACCCGCTGTTCCTTGCGATCTGGTACAGAGGCAGCACCCTGTTCTTCAGCGAAGAAATGAATACACCTTCCTCCACCGGAGAAGAAATATCATTGATCCCGATATCCAGGTAATCCTCCAACTGCTTTTTGCTGATGTTATTCCGCATGGCTACCGAAAACGCGTTATACTGCAACCTGCAGTATTTATCCAGGTAGCTGTCAAGATTTGGCAACCTGTCACTCTTACGGCTGTTCATTTCAGTAGTGGTAGGCACAAGGTTCCACAACCTGTCATGCAGCACAAAACTCCACGGTATAAAATGGTCAATACTGATGGAACCCGGATCAAGCACAGTGCCGGTATAAATGTCTTTCACATCCTGCAGACACATCACCCTGGCCCAGAATTTTTTTGCCGGATTCAGGTCTCTTTTCACAGGCGGGTACAGCTTGAACGGTATAGCGGGTACACTGGGATTCCTTTTCTGCAAGAAATAGATCAGCTTGTAATTCACCCAACCCCGAATGATGGTTTGATTGGCATAGATGTAGTTACACCATTCAGGATGCATGACTATCTTTTCATCCTCCGGCAATATCATGTACAATGCCCGGCCTGAAGTTTGAGACAGCTCTGCTATTTTTATATTCTTGTCATGGTCTTTCAGCCCGCGCAGATCCCTATCAAAGAATACTGTCAACAACCGGAATGGCACATATTTACAAAACCTGACTATACACTTTTCAATATCAGGATCTTCTAGATTTAAAATAAGTTCAGTAAGCTCGTTTTCGTCAATGTCTGGTTTTAATGAATACTTTTTGTGAATGTCATGTACAAGATCAGAGAGCATGTCACTCTTGCCCAGGTTAAGCCTGTAGGCAAGCAACGAATACCAGCTCCGGCTGATCATTCCGGCAACAAGGGACCTAAAAGTCATTTCTGTCTTACCCTTAACGATCTCCTCGAAAACAGCAAAGAACCAGTACAGCTTGTAACTGTTGGTGAGATACAAAGGATCAAGCATCTTCTCAAATAATGCTACTGGAAGGTCGTTGTTTTGTGGAAGCTGAACCATTATATTTGAAACTCTTACCCGGTAGATTCCCTGTATCTTTAATCACAACAATGAAAATATTTTCACATAAAAACAGTAAAAGTCAACAGGATTTTAACAGGGAAATCGGATGTCCAGTCCCGACAAGCCCCCATTACTAAAAGGGTTTTCTATGAATAAACCTGAACCACGATATCCCGGCACTTCGGTCGGGATGACATATTATAAAATACTGATGAAACCATAAATCCATTCAGAGAATAAACTCAACAACCCCCTCTCCAGTCTCCCCCGTAAAGGGGGAGAAGTAAAGTCTAACCGCGTGACATTTCACTACCGCCTGAATTACATCGAGAAAAAGACCCGGTTGTCGAGCGGAGCCGAGACAACCCGTCACCACTTCTCTCCCAGCGCCCTCCCCCTTCTCACTGAGCCGGTCATGGAGGGAAGTCGAGATGCTGTGTGACCCCGTAGAGTTTACATGCAACCCAAAAATCATTGACATTGTATATCATGATATATATTATATATCTATATCACATATATCAAAAGGACTCAACTATGGAAGAACAAATGCTC
>CAZAOK010000078.1:0-17437 GCA_964486725.1 uncultured Leptospiraceae bacterium | reverse complement strand
GCCGACAGTGGATGATCCGAAATGATGAGGGCTCCCATGCGAACGGGGTATGGGGCGGATTCGAAGCCGTAGGTTATATCAATGGCGTCTGAAACCACCAGATCGGGATACCCCGCCTCAAGAAGGTCAACGATCTTCTCATGTATCCGATGATCATGGTAGAGCATCCTCTCTCCGTGTGCCAGTATGCCGATATTGAGTTTCAACACATTGGTGATGGACGCGAAAATATGATACTTAAGCTTGGGCATCCAAATCTTGAAATCAGCATCGTGAATACTTCGTGAGAGAAGCATATTTTTATGCCACTTGCCCTTCTCAAGGGGAACTCGAACCATGGCATGCTCATTCATATCAATAAGCTTTGTCCCGGTTTTTTTTGCCATGGGGTAATATCCGGCTTCCTTAAGAAACAGGCGGGACGGGATACCATACCCTCCCGATTCGCCTATGGTGATATTCTCTATACCACGCTCCCTGAGGTCACTCACCATGGCGCCAACCACCTCCGGATGGGTAAAGGAGTTGTGAATGTACCTTTTATTGGCACTCACCACGTTGGGCTTTATGAATACATTACCCTTGATTTTCAGATTCAGCTCATCCACGCTTTCCCGTATTATGCGTTGAATTTGAGCGGGATCGTAATCTTCACATTTTCTAAGCAGCACGGTTGGTTTTTTCATAGCATTTTCCATGATCATGTTGTAATGCCCGGCTTATTTTTTAAACCTGAATATACGGGACCCGTGCGGCGGAAGTGTAAACACTGTAGAACCCGATATGTTCAATTGTTCACCGGTATTCATATCCTCAACATTTGCACCGGCACCTTCCTGACTTTCAATTCCGGGGTGAAATAACACCTGTTCTTTTGTCTTGTCAGAAAAGTTGAATACCGCCAGGTGACCGCTCCTGTTATATACAAACTCGGGCATATTCTTTTCCAGCAGGTCAAGCACCACCGCTTCAGATTGAGATGTCTTTTCAAAAATATCAAAGGCACGAAAAAGGTCATCCATCTCACCTGGCGTATAGTCAGTCATCCTGTCGGATATTACCATCATGCCGCCCATTATCATTATGGCATTATACAGTGAATCCCGCTGGTGGGGGGTAAGGCCGGTATGCTGACGGCGCAGCATAAGACAGTCGGGGTCATTTATCCAGAACTTTCCATGCATGAAAGCGCGAACCAGGCTGTTGCGTATGGCACCCCTGGTTTCAACATGAGAGTCACCACCGGCAAGTCTTTCTATGAAAGAAGGCCTCCATCCCTGTGACACATCACAACTAACCCGCATAGCGTTCATGTATCCCACCGCCCCGGAGATGGGCATTCCGCAGCCAAGAAGAAAAGCGTCATCACCGGAAAATTCCCGTATCTTGCTCAGCCCAAGTTCAAGTGCCCCGGCCCGGCTCATAGAACTGTCATGAAGCATTCCGGGCAGCGAAGCGGCATACATGAAATCCAGTTTAATATATTCAAAACCCCATTCGTAACGAATAGTTGTAAATACTTTTTCAAGCCATTGAAGATATCCGGGGCTTGTAATATCCAGGGCGTAATAGGTGCCATCCCAGTTGGGGTTATACCCTGCAACCACCGGTTTTCCACTCCTGTCACGCATCACCCACCGGGGATACTCCTGTATAAGACGGGATTTCTTCGAGGCAATAAATGGGGCTACCCACAATCCCGGCACATAACCGGAATCACGAATGCTGTCGGCAAGCATTTTCATTGACCCGTTAAACCCGTTCTTAAGATCAAGCCAGTCGCCGATACCGGCCTGGTATCCGTCATCGATTTGAAAAAACTGGAACGGAATTGATTTCTCTCTGGAGAAACGAAGGTTTTGCTGTATCTCTTCAATGGTGATGTCTGTATAATAATAATACCATGAACACCATCCCCTTCTCAGGTCTGGTGTTCGGGGCACGGAACGGGCATCTGCCGCCATTTTTGTGTACTCATCAAGCTCATTATGAATTTCACCCTCACGAAAGAACACCGGATCAAGTGATATCCACTCACCTGCTTTCACATTACAATTGAAATCCCAGGTTATGTCCATGATATGCTGGCGGTGACTGAACATAAAACTGTATTCAACAAGCTGAGAAAAAGGAGGAAGCTGACCGATGAATATTCCCCTGCCATTTGCTTTATTCCCGATAAAACAGAACATGTCAGATGTAACATGTCCCTTTTTTCCGGTTGGCGGATTGTTCACATTTTCCTGGTTGGCGATTACGAAAGAGAATCGTGGTTTTCGCTGCCGGTCTGCCTCAAATAACGTTCCCGAATAACTCCATGACTGGTACCCGTTTTTAAAAAATGCCAGGTCAGCAGCGTCAATATCACTGAGTATAACCGTGTTCAGTGTAATGTTTTTTAAAAAAGTGTTCCGGTTAAAATGTATACGAAGATCAATTCTCCCACTGCTGACAGAGAAAGAAAGCTCCCAGCCTTCATTGCTTACCGTTCCGGATTCACGGTTCAGCAACACCTTGCTCTGCATCCCCTTGAGTGAATGTCCTATCTGGATAGTCTCCAGCCTAAGCTCTAACATTTAGCCACTCCTTTCCGGATTCCGGTTTGCAGGTTTACTTTTTGTTGATACAATCTGCCGGCTTCTTAACCGTGATCAGCCTGGCTACAGGTTTCTTCTGATCAATAGTATATATCACTTTCACCACCTGACATGGCTTCAACGCTGATATTGAAGCTTCTTCTCCTTCAATGCCGGCTACCTTTATCCCTGGCGAGAATGAAAAAACCATCTCTTTCTTACCCTTTTTGATCTCGATCTCTGATGCGTTTACGTAAATAACCATGCCCTGAAAGCTTTTCTCACTGGCAACTGCCGCAGACATGGAAACCTGCATCAACATGCCGCATGCGAACAAAAATACAATGAATCTTCGCATACCCAGCCTCCTTTATTATTAATACACTTAATCAGTATACTATATTTCGGGGATAATGCAATAATGTTTGTGTAACTGTAGTAAGCTTTCTGCCAGTAGCGCAAGTATATTTTAGCGGATATACTTATTTTAACTGCTGGCAATCCTGACAGTACGCTAACCATACATCACCAGGTAAATAAAATATTTGACATTTTTAATAATGATCATTAATCTATAAAACAATTATGGAACCAGCCAAAATGTTCTGTATTATACTGTTACGGAATAAATATGAACACTATTTTAACGAACCGATGCCGAAATACCATTCTTTTTGCGGCACTTATTATTTCCCTTTCAACCGTACTGCAATTACAGGCGGGCACCCCAGTGCTGCGTATTTACTCATGGCAAAAGAATACCGAGCAGGTTAAAAAAAAGTATATTTCAAAACAGAAGTTAAAAGGAAATGTTGTTCCTGTTTCAAAACTGGGGTATACTCATAAAATACTTAACTATATCCTGGCCATCAATGATGATCTCGAGGAAAAAGTTACCATACACAGGGTTGCATCGTCATTTTCAAGGGATTTTTTATTTGTCAATGATACGTTATACTCGGTATCAGACAGGCATAACAGGATATCTGACAGTAGCATTCAATCCCTTCTTGGTGATTTGAAACGTCATTACGGCACCCCCCGGGTACAGCACCACCGGGATGTGACCATCAATACCTATTCGAAGGACAATACGAAGGTTATATTCATTATTGATGCATCTAACCAGGGGAAAAACGCAACCGTGTATTATTACGCGAAAAATCTTTTTCAAAGCCTTATGAAAAAATAATTTTTATCAATATTTTCTTGACACACTTTGATACCAAATACATAGTTGCCGTGCCTGTTCAATGAAATTTTTTAAAGAGTGAAGGTGTAGAATTGGCTAACATTAAATCAGCAATTAAAAGAAATCGTCAGAACGAAAAGCGCAGAGTACGAAACTCACAGGTTCGTTCATCAATCAGAACCGCCCATAAAAAGGTTGCGCGCCAGATTGACGCGAAAGAAGGTTTTGACAACGAGAAACTGCAGCAGGATTATATTGCGTTCGTCAAAACATTAGATACGGCCGCCCGAAAAGGGGTGGTTCACTGGAAAACGGCTGCCCGTAAAAAATCCAGGATGGCGAAAAAGGTTAACGCTGCGTTGCAGCAGTAATGCAACGGAGTGATGCGTCTTGACGAAAATTGAAATTATCGACAAGATCACCCGTCAAAGCGGACTACCGCGAAGAAAAGTGCAATACATTGTCGATAATTTTCTTGACGCAATAATTGAAAGCGTAGATAAAGGCGAAAAAGTAGAGATTCGGGGTTTTGGGGTATTTCAGCGTAATGAGAAGAAAGAACGCAACGTGTACTCCCCCATCGCCAGAAGAACTGTAGACGTACCGGCAAGATCAGTATTGAGTTTCAAACCAAGCCGATCAACAGATCGGGACATACATGAGGGCGCTTAGCTCAGCTGGGAGAGCATCTGCCTTACAAGCAGAGGGTCACAGGTTCAAGCCCTGTAGCGCCCAAATCAAAGTGATTTTCTAATCAGAGGTAAAGGGTATATTCATAATATACCCTTTATTTTATGAGAACAATGATACAATTCATAAAAGAGATCCCTCCTATACAGAAAATTCTTTTGAGTTTTCTGATTCTCATTTTCACCGGCATGGGACTGCTTCTTCTTCCGGTTAGTACAACTAATGGCATATCATTCATCGACGCGTTGTTTACCTCAACATCGGCAGTATGTGTCACCGGACTTATAGTACTTGATACACCTGTTGACTTCACCCTCTTCGGACAGGGAGTTATACTTTTGCTTCTCCAGTTCGGTGGAATGGGCATAATGACATTCTCCATAGCCATTCTCTCTATGATGGGAGGCAACCTTTCAATTAAGTGGCGGTTTACCCTGCAAAGCGTTTACAGCGACGTCAGCACAATGCCATTTCGAAACATCCTGGTACGAATTGTACTGTATACGGTGATCATTGAATTAATAACCGCCCTTATTCTTTTAACCCAGTTTATTCAGCATTTCCCACTACCTGAAGCAATCTGGCATTCAATATTTCAGGCGATTTCAGCCTTCTGTAATGCCGGCTTTTCTACATTTTCAGACAACCTCATGGGGTTTCATGACAATTCAATAATAGTACTAACGGTGGCTATCGCCGTTATACTGGGTGGACTTGGATTCCTGGTATTAACAGAATTAACCAGTCCGCTAAACAGCAGCACCCGCAATTTCTGGAGAAACCTCTCTATTCACACAAGATTTGTGCTTATAATATCCATCATCCTGATCATTGGTGGTATGCTGCTCTTTCTTATTTTAGAATGGACCAGGGCTCTTGAAAACCAGTCATTACCGCAAAAACTGCTCACCTCTTTCTTCCAGTCGGTAACCTGCAGAACTGCAGGGTTTAACACTGTTGACATTGGCAACCTCAGAGAAAACACCCTTTTTATGATGATCGGTCTCATGTTTATCGGTGGTTCACCCGGATCAATCGCTGGTGGCATAAAAACTACAACCATCGGCATAATTGTAATGCTCATCGTATCAAGAATCATGGGTAAAAGTGACGTTGTAATATGGGAACGATCGCCGGGAAGTGATACTATTGAAAAAAGTACTACACTGATAATACTATCATTTCTATTTATTTCATTATTCACTTTCATTATACTTTCAATATCAAGCCTTCATGTTGAACATACATTTTTATCAATTCTTTTCGAGATTACCTCAGCCTTTGGAACAGTAGGGCTTTCAACGGGTCTTACTACCCTCACCACTGAAACGGGAAGAATTCTCATGTGCATTATCATGTTTGTTGGAAGACTGGGGCCGTTAACCCTCATATTGGCATTGACACCTCATAAGAAGAAAATTAGTATTCAATATCCAGAAGAACACATAATGATAGGGTAACCATGAAGAAATTTTTTGTAATAGGTCTTGGAAATTTCGGTATTAATATCTCACAAACACTGGTTGAGAACAATTGTGAAGTTCTTGGCATGGACTCCAACAAGGAAATCATTCAGAAAGCCAAGGATTTCATCACCCATGCCATAATCGGAGATGCTTCGAATAAGGAGGTACTGGAATCACTGGCCATATCAGATTTTGATGCCGCCATTATCGGCATCGGTCAGGACATGACCCCCAGCATTCTTATTTCACTGTACCTGAAAGAAATCGGCATACCGCGAATTATCGTCCGCGCAATATCTGAAGATCACGGGAAAATACTTAAAATGATAGGGGTGCACGATGTTGTGTTCCCTGAAAGGGATATGGCTATTCGTATAGCCAACAGGCTGTCACTCAAAAACGCAATGGACTACCTGCCCCTCAGCGATGAATACGGAATACTTGAAGTAGAACCTCCGAAGAACTTTCTCAACAAGCCATTGAAAGAACTGCAGATCAGCACAAAATTCGGGTGCCAGGTTATCGGGCTTAAAGATCTGGCCCATAACGGGGACAAGTACGACCTTTCCGGAAAGAACGTTAATATAAAGATAGTACCTACAGGTGAGGATATTATTAAACCAAATACAATAATGGTGGTAGTGGGAAAACTGAATGATATAGAACGGCTTCAAAACGCGAAATAATCAGATATCCAGTTCAAGCCCCTCGTAGGCGATTTCCACTTCAAGTTTTCCCCTTGTCCGGGAATTCATATTGATATACGATTTGGCATTGGAAAGCACCGCGTCAAGCTTCTCATCATTGTAATCGGGCTCATGGTGAAAAAGGATTAATTTCTTAATATTAAACATGTGTGCCACGTCAATGGCTATTGAAGCAGATGAATGTCCCCAGTCAATCTTATTGATGGATTCTTCAAAAGTATACTGAGTATCGAACACGCATACGTCCGCATCCTGAAAAAATTCACGGTAACTCTCTATTTTGTCAAGTTCGTCGATATTGAATTCGCAATCACTGGTGAAAACGAATGTTTTACCATCCTCCTCGAACCTGAAACCATAAGACCCGCCGGGATGGCGCATACTTTTGTTTAGTATGCGCATATCATTCAGAAACAACTCCCCTTCACGGTCAATAATGAAGAACTCCTTTTGGGCCAGCATATATTCCAGGTTGATAGGGAAATGGGTGAAGACCTGCTGGTACTCGACCCTGTCCTTTATATCCCTATAAGGTGAATAGATATTAAACTTGTTTCCAGGTATGTAGAATGGGCCGAAAAATGGTATTCCCTGTATATGATCCCAGTGGGTATGGGTAAGCAGAATTGTGCCTGTCCCCTGTCCCTTCCCGAATTCTTCTTTCAGTAGCTGGTTTCCAAGATGTTTTATCCCTGTACCACAGTCAATTATTATTAGATCGTTGTACTTGTTTCTCACCTCAAGTGTTGTGGTATTTCCACCATAACTTCCGGCAATTGACAGGGGAAGGGATTGTACAAAAGATTCGATTGATTCTTCTGATGCTATATCTTTCGGGGACGCAAGGGACAATGCTTTTGAGATCTTGTATTGTATTATCTCGTTGCTGAGTGGTGTGGGAATTGATCCCCGTACACCCCAGAATCTGACTTTCATTATACTACCTCAATGTATATCTATGCTGCATCCATTTTAAACTTTCGGCAATTATGAGTTTTCTCTTTCATTTACGCAAGAGAATTTTATTTACGCATATGAATGAATGGCGAATGCCCTGTGAAGCGCACATGTATAAAATACTTGACATGTCTTGAGGTATACATTTAATTACCTCCAATCCTTCTTTGTTCTTTTGCTCTCTAAATAGCAACACCGGCATACTACGCACTGCAATCAATCTGCTCTTATTATAAATTTTATCAATATAAAGAGGAATCAAGTATGAAATTCTCACGTAGAATTGAAAAGGTTAAACCATCACCAACCCTGGCTATTACCGCCCTTGCTAAATCAATGAAAGCACAGGGCATCGACGTTATTGGGTTCGGCTCGGGCGAGCCTGACTTTGATACACCCAGGTCAATAAAAGACGCTGCCATACGTGCCATCGAAACAGGCAAGACCAAGTACACTCCTGCCGGCGGGATTCCGGAATTAAAAAACGCGATAGCGCATAAATTTGAGCGGGACAACCAATTAAAATATACCCCTGCCGAAATAACGGTAAACTGCGGTGGTAAACATTCATTCTACAATCTCATGCAGGTTATACTGGACAAGGGAGACGAGGTGATAATACCTGCACCTTACTGGGTTTCCTATCCTGCCATGGTTGAACTTGCAGACGGGAAACCGGTGATTATTCAAACCGATGAGATAAGCAACTTTAAGATAACGCCGGGTCAGCTGAAAAAAGCCATTACCAGGAAAACCCGTGCAGTAGTGATCAATTCACCGTCAAATCCCACCGGCTCCATGTACAACAAGCAGGAGCTGAAGGCAATCGCTGACATTCTCCTTGAAAAAGGCATCATGGCCATATCCGATGATATATATGAATCGATTCTTTATGACGGTAATAGCTTTGATAATATTGTTACCGTTGCCCCGGAAATGAAAAAACAGACCGTGGTGCTAAACGGTGTATCAAAAACCTATTCAATGACAGGCTGGCGTATCGGGTACATGGCGGCTGATGAAGAGATTATAAAAAAGGCCGAGGTTCTGCAAAGTCAGTCTACTTCTAATCCTGCCTCTATTTCACAATGGGCTGCAGTTGAAGCATTAACCGGGGACCAGGGTGTCATAACCGAGATGGTAAAAGCCTTTACACGCAGGCGATCACTTATAGTAAATGGTCTCAATGAAATACAGGGATTCTCGTGTCTAAATCCCGACGGGGCATTTTACGCGTATCCCAATATTGAAGGCATCGCATCCCTGCCAGGCTGGAAAGAAATGGAAAAGAACTTTGACAATGACGACCTTTCAGGCAGGTTTTGCGCGTACCTTCTTGAAGAAGCGAAGGTTGCCGCGGTACCGGGTATCGCCTTTGGCACCCGGAAGAACCTCAGGATGTCATTTGCCACGTCTGATGAGAATATTTCTGAAGGATTAAAACGAATCGCGGAGGCGGTCAAAAAAATAAGCTGATCATGTATACATTCACAATAGAAAAAAAGCGGGAGCATATTTATACTCCCGCTTTTTTATTTACAGGTCGGTTATTATTTTTCCCGGCTGGTTTGGCTTTACTATCTTTGATTCCCGGATAGGTTCACCTTCGGGTTCACTAATTGCCTTCTGTATCATCATCATAAGGTTCATGTAATAAGACTGCGCGGTAATAAATTCTTTTAACAGCTCGTCTTCGGACACCTTCGCTGAAAGTTCTTCAAGTTTTTGCTTTTCTTCAACTTCTACAGGCTGACCAGTACCTTCTTTCTGTTGTATGGTTTCACTTAGCTGCGCGAATTCTTCAAGTAGTTTTCTGGATTCTTGATTTTGTTCCAGCTTTTTCACCACTTCAACGTACCTGTTGTATACATCTGTACCCTTGATCATTAAACCAAGTTCATTTGCCCTGCTGATTATTTCTTCCATTATTAACTCCTTAGTAAAACATCTTTAAGGAGGATTAACAGAAAAAGTCATTTTAGCGCAATGACTTTTTATAATTTTTTTATTATTTGACATTTAAAAACAACCTGCCCATAATTAAAATGATCGTATAACTGTTGGGTATAACAAGTGTCTGGGAAAGTAATGTTCCAGTTGAAAGATATTTTTCTCGACATTTAATACAGATGTTTTATACACGGAAAATATTTTGCAGAAATTACAAGGAGAAGCTTTCATGGCTGACATTAAAGAAATAGTTGAAGATGAAAATAAAATTGGAACTGTTATAAACAGCGATATCCGCTTTAATGGTTCATTAAAGTTTAAAGATTCGTTAAAGATAAAAGGAGATTTCAAAGGAAAGATCGAGACCGACGGTCATCTCATTATCGGTGAAGAAGCAAAGGTTTCAGCGGACATCAGGGCCAGCATCGTGTCTGTAAATGGTACCTTGAATGGAAAAATTAATACCTCAAAAAGAATAGAGCTGTACGCGAACAGCATCACAAGGGCAGACCTTGTATCACCGGATCTTTCCGTTGAAACAGGATCTGTATTCAATGGAACATGCATCATGAAAACCTGAACGGGGTAACAACTGTGCACTATATCAAGAAAAGAATAAATAACCTGGGCTGCCTCGTGATGCTCTGTCTATTACTGATTATGACTACATCCGACGTTTTTTCATCAGAAGAACCATCCAGGCAACAGGATACATCAAAAAATATCATGTTTGGACTTGCAGGTACGGGTGGACTGTTTTCGGCCATTCACCTGCGTGGCCGTGATGACGGGGGAAAACCTGAATGGAAACCAGGCTGGGGAGCTGGAGGCGGTTTTGTCTTTGACTACATGTTTTCTGAAAACACCGGTCTTCATGCGGGATTATATTACTATTACTCCATATTGATTCTTGAAATGTATGACGAAACTGAACCAATAGACCTTGAGAGTACCGTGCAGATGATTCAGATGCCATTATACTTTTTCTACGCGTTAAATGGAAAGTCTGTAAGCCTTGACCTTCTCGGTGGTTTTCACTTCAGTTACATAACTCATGTAGCCATGTCGGCTGAAGGCAAAGAGAGCAATGCAATCCAATTTATGGGCTATCAGCAGCCCGGTATTGGGACGGGGCTCAGGTTCCGTTTCCATATCACCAGGTTTATTGACATCTATCTTGCGATGATGGCAGAATTTTACGCAAACGACCTCATCGCCTCCAATACTGACTGGACAGATTACATGTATGACGGGAGAGGAGAAATCGGAATTCTTTTCAAAACTTTCTAGGCAAACTACTGTCCCATCAAAATATTTTTCATTATTTCATATAAAAAAAGGGTGCCCGTTAAGGCACCCTTTTTGTTATTGTTTATGGTACAGTTTTCGTTTCTTACAGGTTTTCCTGGAAAGCAGGAAGAACTTCGAAAAGATCCCCTACAATACCATATGTAGCAATGTTAAAGATGGGAGCTTCAGGGTCCTTGTTAATTGCAACAATGCACTTGGAACCTTTCATGCCAGCAACGTGCTGGATCGCTCCGGATATACCTGCGGCGATATAAAGATCGGGATTAACCGTCTTACCTGACTGACCAACCTGACGTGCAGGATCAGTCCATCCAGAGTCAACTACCGGCCTGGATGCGGCATATTCACCGCCAAGTTTCTGTGCAAGGCTTACGATAACCTCGTTGTACTTATCTTTGTCCTTTGTTCCCCGACCACCGGCAACAATTACCCGGGCCTGAGAGATATCTACTGCACCGGCCATTGTTTCAACGATTTCTTTCATCTTTCTTCTTGGATCGTTGATAGTTGCGTCAACAGTAGTTACTGAACCGGCAGACCCTTCAGCTTCGGGATCGTAGGCACCTTTTTCAAAGGTTGCTACGAATTTATCACCCTTTACTGATTTAATTTCCTGGATCTTTCCATTGTATATACTTCGTGTAAAGACCGCTTTTCCGCCTTCTTCAGCAATATTATTACAGTTTGAAACAATACCGCAACCCATGGCCATGGCCACCCTGGCAGCATAATCAACACCGTCATAACTATGCGGAATCAATACGCCTGCAACATCCTGCGCGTCAATTACAGCTTTCGCCGCATCTGCAGTTGTGTCAGGATTATAGTTTTCCAGCTTGGCATCTACTACCGCAAATACCTCGGGAATATACTTTGCTACTTCATTCGCGATACTGTCGTCCTTGTAGAACACAGCAGCTGCAGGTTCTGCGCCAAGAGCTGATGCCACTTCCTTTGCCGCTTTACACAGTTCCAGCGTACCTTCGCTTATTTCACCATTTCTATGTTCAGCTATTACTAATAACTTTGCCATTTTGTACCCCCCTTTTACAGCACTTTCGCTTCAGTTTTAAGCTTTTCAACCAGCTTTGCAGCCGCTGCCGGAGCATCGCCTTCAATAATTTCAGCCATGTGCTCAGCAACAGGGAAGAACATCTTCATGAACTGTGTCTTCGAGCCCGCCTCACCAACATTTGACGCGCCAAGGTCGGCTGCTGTTTTCACATCAAGTTTTTTCTTCTTAGCTTTCATAATACCAGGAAGAGTCGGATACCTGGGCTGGTTGATACCTGACTGGATTGTGAGTACAGCTGGCATTGGCATATCTGATACTTCGTTCAGTCCGCCTTCAAGCTCACGGTTTACCGTAAGTGATTTCTGATCATCACCAACTTCAATCTTTACACAGTTTGTACAGTGCGGTACGCCCATCATTTCGGCTATCATTGCGCCGGTAACCGCAGCCTGGTCGTCTTCAGCCTGTACACCACTGAGCACCAGGTCAACATCTCCAAGGCTGTCTATAGCCTTGTACAGGGCTTCAGCAACTACAAAGTTGTCACCTGCGTCAACCTGTTCGTCCTTAATGTGTACACCCCAGTCGCCTCCCATGGCGAATGCCTGACGAATCTCTTTTGTTATTCTGTCTGGGCCGGAAGAAATAATAACAACTTCTCCACCATACTTTTCCTTGAGCTGCAGAGCTGCTTCTACTGCGTACTCATCGAAATCGTTCATCTTGAACGCGATCTGGGATTCGTCGACTTTACTGTCATCAATAATCTTGAACTTAGATTCCATATCCGGAACCTGTTTAACTAAGACAGCTATCTTCATTGTCCCACTCCCTTCTATAAAATTTTTACATGAAAAACACAAAAATATTATGATACATGTGGCACAATGGTAATAATTGTCAAATTTATGTCAAGAGATATTAGATAATTATTACTTGTATGTATACAAACAGATACCGTATTCTTATTGACGTATAAATTCATATCATATTCTTATTATTACTTAATAAATTCAGGAGGATGCTGCATGGGAAGGATAATCAGGATCATTTCCAGGTTTTTTTTAATACTTACATGTACATTGTTCATGTCATGTACCATCTGGAGCACCAGCCAGTGGAAGTCCCTGCAAGATCGTGAATTTCATCTAACAAGGTTCGTAGTGTATAACAAGGGCAGTAACCGTACAAGTGCATACAGGGTTATGCGATCTTTCCCTGTGAAACAAGTCATGACTGTTCTTTCCAGTAAGTATAACATTACCATTAACATCTCAAGTTTTACCAAATTTGTGAACGAAGGTAAAGCGGGTAACCTTGAGGTATTTGGTGTACTGACCAGCGACCGCTTCACCTGGAAAGACACACGCGAGAAGAACAACGTGATCGAAATTGAATATGACATGCAGGGTAAGGAAACCTTTGACGGAATGGTCCCCGGGTATACCATCAACATGAAGACCGATGGGAAATTAAGGGCAGTGCACTCGGATACGGTAACATCCGAGAGTGAGGTGCCTGCTTCCCTTGTAGCCATGCTCTTTGGCAGCAAAGAAAAGTATACCGCTATTTCCGGAAAAGAAGGTACCATTATCAACAATACTTCCGAAAGGCCTTCCGCGCAGATCGATACAAGTCAGTTGGGAATTTTCTTTGATTCACGGGAAAACCTTGAAAAGGCCCGTCAGCTTCTGGAAAAGGAATTCCAGGTCAAAACTGATCAATAAAAACTGCCTTCAGTTGTTTTTTATGATCATTCATTAGCAACCCGATAAAAACCGTTGGGCATTCCCGGCTATTCTTACCTGGCATATGTTTCCATCTTTTTCTTAAGACCGGGCACCAGTTTTCTGCCTTTTTTAGTTTCGTATAAATTCTTCTTTTCATGCGGATCATTATCGAGATCAAAAAGCCACGGATCCCTTCCCCGTTCAAACTCCACGTACTTGTAACGATCAGTGCGAATACCCCTGTATGATGGTGTGTTCTCGGGATAGTACCGCCAGAATTCCAGCAAAAAGTCATTTCGCGTCTTTGCCCGCAGATTTCGTATGGACGGCACAATACTCATACCATCCATGTCGTCAGGGGCTCTGACCCCTGCCAGGTCAAGCAGCGTCGGGGCGATATCAATATTCAGCACCATCTGTTTTCGCTTACCACCCGGATCTTTCACCATGCCCGGTGCCCGCACAATAAATGGCAGCCGTATGGAGTCCTCGTAAGGTTCCCGTATGCCGTGACAGTCATGGGTGCCCCACTGCATCCCGTTGTCACCCATGTAGATGACTATTGTATTGTCACTGAGCCCCTTTTGGTCAAGGTAATCAAGTATATTGACGATGTCCCTGTCCATGGCGGTAAGGGTCTCGCAGTAACCGCGGTACTGGTCATAGTAGGAGCCCATCATCACACCCTGAAACACGTTCTGGTTGGTCTTCCCGTACCAGAGAGGGTCTACGTGTGGAGGCAGCACTTCGGTCACGTCCGCCTCATCGTACATACCCGATATATCAACGGGTGCCTGGAAAGGAGGATGTCCGGGCCTGTGGGACAGGTACACGCAGAAAGGCCTGTCCCCGTCCTTCGGGTTGTTCTTCTCTATGAACTCAATGGCATAATCGGTCACTTCTTCTGTGATGTAGGGCTTGCGTGAGGGAACTTCTTTCCCGTTCACCAGCATGGGAGTGTTAAAATACGCCCCCTGCCCCTCGCGGTAGGTATAGGTGACGAAAAGATCAAGAAATGGGAACTTGGGCAGCCTGCCCGGCATGTGCCACTTGCCGATGAAGGCAGTGGCATACCCTGCCCTGCTGAGATGTTCCATAAAGCTGGTTTCCTTGTCCGTCCATGGTGTATGGTTGTTCAGCACCCCGTGCCGGTGAGCGTACATGCCGGCAAGTATGCTTGCCCGTGACGGGCTGCACAGCGATGTAGTATTGAAGGCCCGCTGAAACATCACCCCCTCCCGGGCAAGACGATCCATACCCGGCGTCTTTATAAAGGGGTGCCCGGCGCAACCCATGGTTCGCGCATTGTGATTATCTCCAAGTATGAACAGTAAATTGGGTTTCCCTTTCAGGGCGGACGGGGACGCGAATGCCCGTGCCGAACCGGTACCCAGTGTATTAAACAGGCTGCCGGTTATCCCACCACCTGCAACACCAGTCAAACCGGCGCCAAGTGCCGCTCCGGTCACCTTGAGAATGGTTCGCCTGCTCATTTTATCCGACAGGTTATATTCATTGAACTTGTTTTTCATGATCATTCCTCCTTTACCTATATACCGCTTCCAAAGAGCAAACGGTACCCTTCAAGGAAAATAACGTAAAGATTCTCCCCCTTGCCCCAGGCGTACATAAACACGAAAATGACAAGTCCTGCCACGATTACCAGCAAGGGGATCATTTTGCCGCCTGGTTGTTCACCACGTTTTATTTTCTTTTTCCGTACGATAAGGGACGCTACCCCCATCTCAATGGCCATGAAAATCATCAGCCAGATATGCAGGGGGCTCACGTACCAGTATAGGCACTCAATGAATGGATGAGATTCAAGAAGAACCAGCACCTCCTTTGTCATCCAGGTGAAAGGAATAATAAATGATGCCAGAATGCTTTCTCCCGTTGTCGCACCACGAAGCTGGCTTGATGTATAAACGTACAGTGTGCCAAAGGCAATTGCCGTGAAATACAGGGTTCCCGATACGGCAGCCACAACCTGGTGAAGGGTATAGTGTTCAATTCCACGGGACCCGAAATAGCAGGCATATCCGATCATGGCAAGCAACAGTACCGGAGCCACAGGCATCACGAAACGGTTAATGAAGGTATTTTTGGGCATGTGAACCTCCGTAATATTTGATAAATAATACGTCAGGCTTACTATGCGATGGCAGGTAAAGTGTATTTAAACAGAAATATTTTATTAAGTCATCAATAATTTTTGAAACCCTGCAATGACTGTATTTCATATATCGTTTTTATCGATATTTGAAATTTATTATATTAATATTGACAAATCCTGCCCCAAAACTAACGTTTGCATATGCAAATATACCATATAAGGAGAATAACTAATGGCAGAAGATTACAAACCGATGTGGCAGGAACTGGGACTTGATATTGAGAAACATGACGCGTTACTTGAAGCGGTGGGACAGATGTATGACGAGAATTTTCTCAGCCAGGGTAACCGTCCCAAGGGTATGGAATACTTTGATTTTGTTGTAAGTGAAATACATGGCCTCAGGATAAAGGAACTTGTGGATGCAAGAAAAGAGGGCAGAACGGTTATCGGCTCTTTCTGTGTATATGTTCCCGAAGAATTGATACTTGCAATCGACGGTATTTCGGTCGGGTTATGCGCGGGTGCTGAATTTGCTTTTGATATGGCAGAAGGCTATGTACCCCGCAACACGTGTTCACTCATCAAATCAGCACTTGGCTTCAAGTTGGCAAAGGTATGTCCCTACCTTGAATCAAGCGACCTCGTAGTTGGCGAGAACACCTGCGATGGAAAGAAAAAATCCCATGAGCACTGGCAGTCGATTATTGATAACCTGTACGTCATGGATCTGCCCCAGGTGAAAAATGATAACGGCAGGAAAATGCTTTTTGAGGAATATACCCGCTTTGCAGCCAAACTTGAAGAACTTTCCGGGAAAAAGATCGAAGCAGGTAAATTGAAAGAAAGCATTACAATTGTAAATAATAAGCGCAAGGCTATGAACAGGATCTACGCGCTGCGTAATGCCGACCCTGCGCCCATCTCTGGTCTTGACGCACTTTTGATAAGCCAGGTATTCTTTTACGATGACCCCGTTCGATTTACCGATTCTGTTAATGCGATTGCAGACGAGCTTGAAGAACGGATCAAAAACAAGCAGGGTGCGGTCAGTGCCGGTACTCCCCGGTTAATTGTTACCGGCTGCCCCATGGCAGTTCCCAACTGGAAATTGCCCGCCATAATTGAAAACTCAAACGCGGTTGTTGTTGGTGAAGAATTATGCACCGGCGAAAGAGGTCACGAGTATCTCACTGATGAGAGTAGCTCCAGTGTTGACGAATTGATGGAAAACATTGTAGATCGTTACATGAAAATCCACTGCGCTGTTTTCACCCCCAATACAGAACGGCTTGAAAAGATCAGGGAAATGCGTAACAGTTATAATGCCGATGGTGTTGTATTGTATAACCTGCAGTTCTGCCAGCCTTACCAGATCGAGAGCGGGTTAATCGTTGATGATTTGAAAAAGTCGGGGATCCCGGTACTGCAAATTGACACAGACTATAGCCAGGAAGATGCTGGTCAATTACAAACCCGTGTTGAAGCTTTCGTGGAAAGCATGAAAGGTTGATTTCCCCTTAAAATATTCCATATTTGCCACTTTGGATTATATATTCACTGTGGCAAATAAAACCTCCCTTACATAAAAATTTATTGAATTTTTATGGATTGGCGCAATTATTGTCATATACCTATGTATGAAAAAACACCGCCAGCTTAGCTCAGTCGGTAGAGCAGCTCACTCGTAATGAGCAGGCCGCCGGTTCGATTCCGGCAGCTGGCTA
>CAZAOK010000077.1:15498-17505 GCA_964486725.1 uncultured Leptospiraceae bacterium | reverse complement strand
ATGAGTACGGTGTTTGTCAACCTGCATGAAGAGTAAGACAAGTAATTATTTGATTCACTAATACCCAATTGGTATCACGCGGAGGCGCGGAGTCGCTGAGGAAGGGCACGAAATCTCCGCGTTCCCCGCGTCTCCGCGTGATACTATTATTGACAATCCCAAAAAACTTATAATGTCATACAGCTTTTAATACATGAAACCGCCCGCTTCGCTCGACGCCGTGCTGAGCGACGCCGAAGCATAAACGCGGATGATTAGTGAATAGTGAGCCGTGAGAAGTGAACTGAGGTTAAAAATGTATAAATTACTTTACAAAATAAGGCATATATGATAGAAATGTAAAATAATTTATACAGGATCATTAAATGATAGAGATTTTTCACCATCAAAAACCGATCGCAACATTTTTCAAAGATAATAAAAATTTTATAATAGACTATAAAATATTTGATATAGAAAATTCTATCGCACTATCTTTGCCAAATACTCAAAAAATATATCTGTATGATTATAGATTCCCACCATTCTTAGAAAGTTTTTTGCCTGAGGGTTATTTGTATGAGATATTTAAAAATATCTTATCCAAAGAATATGGTAAAGTAGATGATTATGTTATATTTTCACTTTTAAGTTCCAATATCCAATCGAGAATAGAGTTTAAAAGTGACTTACAAAATAGCATCGAGTTTCCAAGTTTTGATATAGATGAGATATTAGCAAATGATACAAAGGATACTTTTAGTAACCTTCTTCAAACATTTTTAAATAAAAATGCCATCAGTGGAGTTCAGCCAAAAACAATAGCACTTTTAAAAGAAAAACTGGATACTAAAGAGTATATCATCAAAACGTGGGGGGAAGAGTACCAGGATTTAGCGCTTAATGAATATTTTTGTCTAAGAGCTGTTGCAAAAGCCGGGGTAAAAACTGCAAATGTGAAATTATCTAAAAACAATAAATTTCTGATAATAGAAAAGTTTACACTTAATAGTGATGGCAGCTTTTACGGATTTGAAGAGATACTCTCATTGATGGATAAAAACAAAGAGAATAAATATGATGGAAGCTATGAACAGGTAGCCAAAATTATCTATGCCTACACTACCAATAAAAAAGAGTCGATAATCACTTTTTATAAAACTGTGGTGATGAACTATCTGCTTAAAAATGGCGATGCACATTTGAAAAATTTTGGATTGCTTTTTGACGATGATTTTAAAAATATATTTTATTCCCCTGTGTATGATGTGGTCAATACCGTAGTATATATCCACAAGGATAAACCGGCACTTATGCTTGATGGAAAAAAAAAATGGCACTCACGTAATACCCTTATCAAATTTGGACAAAAGAGCTGTCTATTAACTTTAAACGAAGCAAAAAAGTATTACAAAGAATGCTATGACGCACTTGTGTGGACTATAGATGAGCTTGAAACTTATCTACACAAAAATCCAGATTTTAAAATAGGCAAGATGATGCTGGATAGTTGGAAGCTATCACTCAAAGAGGAAAGCATAAAGGAAATAGATGATGATACTATCAGAGCTTGGAAAAACTATTAAAAATTTAAGAAAACAAAAAGGATTGTCACAAGAGAATTTGGCGCAGCAATCAGGCATTTCAAGAGCAACTTTATCAAAAATTGAAAACGGATATATCGCAAATATAAGTATAGTCTCTATCAATCAAATACTCTCTATTCTTGGATATGAGATAGATATCAAACCATCAAATCCATTTATGACACAGGGAAACAATGGGTGATATATATGATCTAAGTCTGATATGGAAAGAATAGAAACTGTCATTCTGAACTCGTTTCAGTATCTGTGACTGGAAGAGGTGCCATTCTCAGTCAATGGTGCGTAGCTCATTTTATGTCTATTCTCATGTTTTTGATGACAGCGTGAAATTGGTTGAGAATGGCATTGTAGCAAAAGAATCGAAAATCAAAAATCAAATTGACTTATCAGCCTAAAGGTTTACAAATCGAGATATTTACAA
>CAZAOK010000077.1:10849-15398 GCA_964486725.1 uncultured Leptospiraceae bacterium | reverse complement strand
CCCAGAAAATGTCCCAGGAAACAGGGCCGCAAAGATACTTGATATTGTTAACTTAAACAGCAAAGTTACAATTGGTGAACTTGCTGATATGTTGCAAGTTGACCCTGAAACGATAAAAAGAGATATTGATAAGTTAAAAAAAGATAATTTATTAAAGCGTATTGGGCCTGAGAGAGGTGGACATTGGGAGATTGTTGAATAATTATTAAAAGGCAATAAATAAAAACCCATGAAAAAAGCATTCATAACCGGCATAACCGGCCAGGACGGATCCTACCTGGCGGAACTCCTCCTTGATAAAGGCTACGAGGTGCACGGCCTGGTGCGGCGGAGCTCATCCTTCAACCGTGAGCGAATAGAGCCCCTTTACCTGGGCACCCTCATCCGTGACAGCCACCTGTACAACAGGCTGCAGCTGCATTACGGCGACCTCACCGATTCAAGCAACCTCATACGCCTGGTGCAGCAGGTACAGCCCGACGAGATCTACAACCTGGCGGCACAGTCACACGTGCAGGTATCTTTCGATGTGCCCGAATACACCGCAGAAACGGACGGGGTGGGGGTGCTGCGGCTGCTTGAGGCTGTTCGGGTAACCGGCCTTGAGAAGAAGGTGCGAATCTACCAGGCATCCACGTCGGAACTGTACGGCAAGGTGCAGGAGATACCACAGACAGAGAAGACCCCATTTTATCCCCGAAGCCCTTACGGTGTGGCCAAGCTGTACGCGTACTGGATCGTGAAGAACTACCGTGAGGCATACAACATGTTCGCCTGCAACGGCATACTCTTTAATCACGAGTCAGAACGCCGTGGGGAGAACTTCGTTACCCGCAAGATAACACTTGCCGCGGCGCGGATATCCCTGGGGCTGCAGGAGAAGCTGTACCTCGGCAACATGGACGCGAAGCGTGACTGGGGACATGCCCGTGATTACGTGGAATGCATGTGGCTCATGCTGCAACAGGATGAGCCGGACGACTACGTGGTTGCCACGGGCCAGACTCACAGTGTACGCGAGTTCACCACACTGGCCTTCGGCGAAGCGGGCATACAGCTTCAGTGGCAGGGAAGCGGCGTTGATGAAAAGGGCATGGATACAGTCACGGGAAAGGTGCTGGTAGAGGTTGACCCGAAGTACTTCAGGCCAGCCGAGGTAGACCTCCTGGTTGGTGACGCCACGAAGGCCCGTGAAAACCTTGGCTGGCAGCCAAGGACTTCCTTCCCGGAACTCTGCAAGTTGATGGTACAGGAAGACCTTAAACGCTGTCGTGCAGAGAAGCTTTGATCTATTTTATAATCACGCAGAGTCGCGGAGGTCGCGGAGAAATATGATTGAAATTGATGAACTAACTGGAATTATAATTGATACAGCAATAAGTATACACAAAGGATTAGGTCCGGGGTTGCTTGAATCTGTATATGAAGCTGTAATGTATGCGAAGTTATCTGAAAGAGGTTTAAAGGTTGAAAAACAGGTTCCTGTTGATTTTGTATACGAAGGTATAACATTTAAAGAGGGTTTTAGGGTTGATTTACTGGTGGAAAATAAAGTACTAATTGAATTAAAATCAGTAGAAAAAATATCATCTGTCCATTCCAAACAGTTACTGACATATATGCGCTTAATGAACATTGAAGTAGGCCTGCTTATCAATTTTGGTGAATCATTGCTGAAAAAAGGGATTCACCGTGTAGTGAATAATTATAATCCCTCTGCGTCTCTGAGTGAACCAATTGAGTGTTGATGAATAGTATTGAGTTTTCTTGATTGTCGAGGGAACTGTTTTAATGATAAAGATAAATAATGTTATCACGCAGAGGCGCAGGGTTCGCGGTGATGTTTCGTTGTTTTTTATCATGTGTGTTCAATGAATTATAACAGGTCAATCATTTACGGTTTGTAAAAATAATGGAGAGGTGTGGCTTATGGGCAAAATGAAGAATAATGGTAGCCTTTTTGAAACACACCTTAAAAAATCTGTTATAGTTGATAATTTAAAATAAGTAATGGCAATTTATCGACCATACCTCTGCGCCTCCGCGCCTCTGCGTGAACCAGTTCAGTATTGATGATGGTATCAAGTTGTATGTTTTGAAGTAAATCAGGTTAAGCGAAGCGGGTGGCTATATTTTGTTCAGCCAAAGGTATCTATAAAGATAATAATGTATGAAGAATAAAGTACTCATAACAGGTATTGATGGTTTCACAGGTCCTTATATAGAAAAGGTACTGTTAGACAAAGGGTATGCCGTATACGGAACAGTATATGGAGATGATGAATCTGAATACAGAAAAGCCTGCGATATGACAGACCCCTCGCAGGTAGCTTCAGTCATAGAAAAAATACAACCCGGCTGTATAATTCACCTTGCGGCCGTGTCCTTTGTCCCCCATGGAAACCCCATTGATTTTTATAATGTAAATGTTATCGGTACAGAAAACCTGCTGAAGGCGGTTGACGCTTATTGTCCCGGTATAGGAAAGCTGGTTATGGCAAGTTCAGCCAACGTGTATGGCAATGGGGGAGACAGGCCTATATCCGAAGAGCGATGCCCGGCACCGGTTAATCATTACGCTGCTAGCAAGCTTGCCATGGAACATCTGGTGAAGACGTATTTCGATGACTTACCGGTTATCATTACCCGTCCATTCAACTATACCGGGGTTGGCCAGCCGGGTCATTTTGTGATCCCCAAGATAGTGGAGCACGTAAAAAATAAAAAACCGGTAATAGAACTGGGGAACATGGACGTGCGCCGTGACGTGTCTGATGTGCGTGACGTGGCAGACGCGTACGCGGCCCTCATGGAATCAGGCATGCGGTCAGAGACGGTGAACATATGTACCGGCAAAACATACGGCATTGATGAACTATTTGAATTGGCCTGCAGTATCGGGGGGCACCGGCCGGAACTCCGGGTGAATCCTGATTTCAAGAGAAAAGCTGACATACCTGTACTCATGGGCGATGGAAGAAAACTGCAGCAGACCGGCTGGCGGCCGCGGTATTCGCTTGAAGATACCCTGGGGTGGATGGAGTTGAGTGAGGAGTGAAAATATATACCTATCCAGAACAGGCCGGCTCATTCAGTTATTCTCGTTTCCTGAAATAATAGATTCAACAGATTCAATATCACGGTAATCGGACACGATTATTTTGCGTTTTGCCTTAAATGAATCAAACAGCTTCTGCTGCTTTTCTTTCATAGCAGGACCGTACTTCGCTTCCAGTAATAAATCTTTTTCAGAACAGTAAAAATCTATCTCAACACCGTTACTGTAAATGTAACGAGGGCCCTGTGTCTTAATTTTCAAATACAGGTAATTTTCAAAGACACTTTCAATATCCCGAAAACCGGTTATAAAATTCCTGATGCCGGTGTCAGGCGCGTAGACCTTTTTCGGGGCAAGTATAGCTTCATTGGTTTTTCCGTACCTTGGAATGCTGTGAACCAGGTATGAGTCCTCAAAAAATGACAGGTACCTCTTTGAAGTGTCTGGTGAAATTTTCAAAATGTTTGCAACTTTGTTTATACTCAGTTGTTTGCCTGCACGTTCCATGAGAAGCATAAAAAAATCTTTAACTGCCTGGTGGCTTTTAATATTGTGAAAGGCGATAATGTCTTTATATATAATATCATCGATAAGGGCCTGAAGGTATTCCCGTCTTGGATTTAGCACATATTCCGGCATGCCGCCTGTCTCAAGGTACTCTTTAAAATAACTATCTTTCAGTTTCTCGTCGCGTTTCATAATCTTAATTTTTTTAAACAGCAGGTATTCATTAAAATCAAGAGGCAAAATTTCAAAGGTGAGTTCTCGGCCGGTAAGAAAGGCCTTGCGATCGTGAAGCACAGACGCACTTGAAGAAGAGGCAAACACCCTGGCATTCTGACTGTCATGTATATTCTTTAGTTGCTGCTGAAAATCATCCTTGTACGTGATTTCATCGAGAAAAAGATATACTTCAGTATCGCGGGTAAGCCTGTGGATTTTTCGATAATCATCAATAATGTCGATTATGGATTTTTCGTTTAGCACATAATCGTCAAGACTTACATAGAATATTCGTTCCGATTGTATACCCCTCGCTATAAGCTTGTGGATAAGAAGCCGTAATAGGGAGGTCTTCCCAACTCTCCGCAGTCCCGTCAGGATAATAATTGATTTGGAGCCAAGATGCTGTTCCAGTAGGGATAATATTTCTGGTCTTTCAACAAGTTCTCCGTAATATACATCACCTTCCCACCAGGGATTGTACTCGTAATAGGTCTGTTCCACCATTTTCCTTTATATACCTTTTCTATTTACATGTTATTACAAAGTATACGATTGTGGCATATATATATCAAGTATTTTATACGATACAATCCTTGGTCACATTCATAAATGGTGGGACAATTCCAGGTATCATGGGGGTATACTATATGAATCTGCGTACGAAAGGGGAGAGTGAACAGTGGGTAGTGATTTGCCAGAATTACAGATATACTTGACATGTAACAAATCACGTATTCAAATTATAAATAGTAAAGTCAATAATGT
>CAZAOK010000077.1:0-10749 GCA_964486725.1 uncultured Leptospiraceae bacterium | reverse complement strand
GGGTGGGTAAACAATACACGCAGATGCCCTCGCAGACGTTAACCTGAGGCTCCCTCCGCCCGGTTTATTGAGAACTTGCAAAAAATTGCAGTTAATACTTGAAGGGAATGGCATGTTGCCGGTTTAGTCGAACGATGGTGTTGCGGTGGTGACAGTGGATAGAAGATGGTGGATGGTGGTTGGTTGATAGTGATTAGTGTATAAGGTTGAGTGAAGTGTGAGGATTGAAAAGTGAGCAGGGGCTGTGTGAAGAGTGAGAACGGAGTTGAATGAAGAGTGAAGGATGAGCCGAAGCTGATAAAAATGTTGAAGTTATTTTCGTTCTAAGAAATACCGATGATAAAAACTATAAAATGGCAGAGAAATTTGTTAACAAATGGGCTGGCTTTCTTGTTTCGGATGATCCCGATACAAACAGAAACGAATATCTTTAGATCAATCAATTGGGCATCCTCCTGTAATTAAGAGAAGGTGAAATGAATAAGTCAATGACTATGTGTCCTCTATGCCAGGGCAGAATTGAAAATGGTACAACAAAATTTACCGCCACACTTGATGATGGTATTCTTATCCTCGAAGGTGTCCCCGCGGATATATGTACTTTATGCGGCGAGGAGTGGTTCTCCAACGAGGTTGCGAAAAGAATGGAGAATATTGCCAATGACGCAAGAAAGCGACATGTCAAATTTGAAGTAATCAAGTTTGATGTTGCGTGATAGTTTTAATTGTACTGGGATAATATAAGGTTTATAAAATTATGGACAAAAAAGATAAAAAAGACGGCAAAAAGCAGGTTCGTATATCTGGCGTATATAAACAGGTACGTGATACCGGAACCTGGGTGCGATTCATGCGGAAAGATATGAACAAAGAGACTTCAGGCCTAACTGATGAGGATCTGGATACTGTCAGTAAAGAGTTTGGCCTTACTGCTGAAAGTGTTGAAGACCTGTTGAGGTTGTAAGTTGAAAGATAAAAGTTTGAACCTTTTGCTGGAAACCGCCGAAGGCGGGTTTGGTGACACATACCGGATGCTGTAACGCGCAGAAAGAGTTGACATACTTGTATTACACTGGTATATTTGTAATACACGCGAATGAGGTCAATTATTATGAAAACAACATTATCACTTCGGTTACCGGATGAAGTTGCAGAAAAACTGGAAGACCTGGCAAATGAAACACATCGTTCAAAAACATATATAATCAGAACTGCCCTGGAACAATATCTTACGGAATACTCAGAATACCAGGTTGCGCTTGACAGGCTGAAGGACAAGGATGATGAGATTATATCATCAAAAGAAATGAGAGAACGCCTTGGCCTGTGAGATAAAGTACAAGGCATCAGTTGCGAAAGACTTAAAAAAGTTACCTCAAAAAGAAATTGAAAAGATTCTTGAGCGTATCGAATCAGACCTGGCTGAAAATCCCGGTAAAGATAAGCAGCTATCAGGTAAATACAGGGGATTGTATTCATACAGGGTAGGGAATTACCGGGTTATATATGCAATACTGGCTGAAGTAATTCTTGTTTTGAGAATAACACACCGAAAGGATGTATACAAAGACCTCCCGTGATTTTAAAATGAATAATAAAGTACTCATAACCGGCATTGGCCTGCAGTATCGGGGGGCACCGGCCGGAACTCCGGGTAAATCCTGATTTCAAGAGAAAAGCTGACATACCGGTACTCATGGGGGATGGAGGCAAACTGCAGCAGACCGGCTGGCGGCCGCGGTACTCACTTGAAGATACCCTGGCATGGATGCTGGGTTAACCAACAAGTCTTTATCTTAATGAAATATTTTTTAATGATATCACGCGAAGGCGCGGGTAACGCGGAGAGTGGTTTTAATACAGGGTAGTTATTTTTTTTCTGTATAGTATCTTCTTGTTGTAGATTTAGTTAAATATGTGGATATGTACAGGCCAGGATAAAAGTGTCTCTGAATCAGGATAATACAATATCCTCTTTCTAAACATAATATAATAGATTGAATTCAGATAATTCCTGACGATATGGGAATGAAGAAATACCCCCTCCGCGCCCCCGCGACTCCGCGTGAAGCAGTAGAGCATTGACGAATAGTATGTATCTCTCTGGTGTGAATATCTGGAATTTGAAACTATATTATTTCCTTGACAGGAAGGACAAAATCATTTCATAATGTCCTTTTGTGAGAGGAAATAATGAAAGAACTTTTTAAGCGTTTAATAACTGATTTCATGGAAAGGCCATTGCTGGCTGCCATGGAACGGGAAAATGATATACCATTAGAAAGCAAAAAAATAATATCCCTTACCGGTGTTCGAAGATCAGGAAAAACCTTTCTATTGTATAGCCTGATACGGAAGTTAAGAGAAAAAAATCCAATAGAAAATGTTCTGTATATAAACTTTGAAGATGACCGGTTATATGCGATACAACTTGAGAATCTTGATGAACTGATACAGTCATATTATGAATTATATCCCGAAAAAAGAGACCAGAAGATATACCTTTTCCTTGATGAAATACAGAATGTATCAGGTTGGGAAAAGTTTGTCCGGCGGCTATATGATACGTTGTCCATTCAGATCTTCATTACCGGATCATCGTCTAAACTGCTGGGCAGCGAAATAGCCACCTCTCTACGTGGGAGAACCCTTACCTTTGAGATATTCCCGTTTTCTTTCAGTGAATATGTCCGTTATAAAAACATAACGGTAAACCTTCATTCGTCGCGTTCATTAAGTCATTTAAATAAATCGTTTACTGAATACATGGTAAATGGCGGCTTCGCGGAAGTTTTTGATGAACCGCCGTCAATCCAGCGAAGAATAGTCAGTGATTACCTCGAGCTGATAATATACCGGGATATTGTAGAAAGGCATGCCATACAGAACAGTTCCCTGTTAAAGGAATTCATAGCTCAATTGTTTTCCAGCATATCCTTGCCCTTTAGTGTGAATAAAACATACAATGATTTCAAATCAAGAGGATACAGGGTAGCTAAAGATACATTGTATGATTACCTGGTGTATCTTGAAGATTCTTTTGCAATGTTTCCCGTTTCATTATATAGTGATTCCATACGGGAGCAACAGAGAAATCCCCGTAAAATGTACACAGTGGATACCGCGTTTAAAATGCTGTTTGAATATCCCGGAAAAGAAGACTATGGGCATGTATTCGAAAATATGGCATATTTGCAGCTCAGGAGAAAAACCAGGAATATATTTTATTATAAGGGGAAACAGGAAGTTGATTTCATTGTGACCAATGAGGGAAAGATTGATATTATAAACATTTGCTATTCCCTGGCTGACAGGGATACCAGGGATCGTGAGATACGCGGTTTGCTTGAGGCGATGGACAGGCTTGGTGAAAAAAGCGCATCCCTTCTCACCATGGAAGAAGAGGATGTTCTTTCATTCGAAAATAAAAAGATACATGTAGTACCCATGTATAAATGGCTGCTTGGGTGAGGTAGAGGGGTTCGCACGGCGACACGGCGGCACAACGAGTTAATCAATACAGCTTCGATTCATTTACTAAGTATAACAACCGGAAGTTGTTAGGTTTTTTTGGGTATAATTATAAAAGGTTAAAAAATATGTAGATAAGATCCGCAGGCCAAACATATATCCTTTTTTCTTAACAAACTATAAAAGATTGAATTGATACATAACTCATAAAAAATGATGATCAAGAAATCAACTCGCCGCGCCGCCGCGCCGCCGTGAGAACCCTCCATTTCATCCCGATGAATACTTATGCATTCATGTAACATTTACAATTGATGGACAGTATCGGATTGCACGGTTTGAAGATTGAACCCGAAAAACAATTGACCTCTATAGTTATCCTGTATACATTACATCCGTGTAGATGAATCATGGAGGAAGGTACATGGCACTTTCGAAAGAAGACCTGGCACAGATTGACAGTCATGTAAAATCCCAGCTTGAAGACTGGATGCATGAATTAACACAGTCCATGCCAAAATACGTGTACGAGATGGAAATGCGGGAACGGATTGTCCGTGTTGAAGAGGAGTTGAAGAACCAGCGTGAATTGATGAAGCAGGGGTTCGATTACATGGAGAAACGTTTCGAGCAGATAGACAAGCGCTTCGAACAGGTAGACAAGCGCTTCGAGCAGGTAGACAAGCGTTTCGAGGATGTTAACAGTAAATTCAATATGATGTTTGCCTTCATGTCCCTTGGTTTTACTATCCTTGCGGTAATGATGACGCTTTTCAGGTTTATGAATTGATATTGAGTGAAAGGTGAGGTGAATTATGGCACCACTGGCGAAGAAAATGAACGAAAATTATACCTATGCCGATTATCTCACATGGGATGATGACACCCGATGGGAGCTTATCGAGGGTGTTCCATATGATATGACGCCGGCCCCTAATACAGATCACCAGGCTGTTTCAGGTGAACTGTTCGGTATAATTTGGCTTTTCCTCAAGCAAAAGCCATGCAGGGTTTTTGCGGCACCCTTTGACGTCAGGTTGATCGAAAAATCTGGTGCTGATGATTCAGAAGTAACAACGGTTGTTCAACCTGATATCGTAGTCATATGTGACGAGAAGAAGATAGACAAAGGGGGATGCCTGGGAACCCCGGATATAGTTGTTGAAATACTATCCCCTTCAACAGCCTATAAAGATGAAGGGGAGAAGCTGAAACTGTACCAAAAGCATGGCGTAAAAGAGTACTGGATCGTCAACCCTGAAGCACGGTATATCATGATCTACCGTCTTGAAAACAACAAGTATGGAAAACCCGAATATCTCACCGAGAATGAAACCCTTGAAAGCCGTGTCCTGGAGGGACTGCGCATCGAATTAGCTGAAGTCTGGAGTAAAGCGTGAGCTGATTGTTGAAACTCAATAAAACCCCATTAAATTTTAAATAATTGCTGATTAACATGTTATCAGGAGTTTATTATGAGGACAATAACCATCCGGGGAATCAGACCTGAAGTTGATGAAAAACTTAAAAAAGCTGCCAGAGAACAGGGAAAGAGTACAAACCAGCTGGTACTTGAAATGATACGAAAAGACCTTGGTATTGAGAAAGAAAGAAAATATTCCCGTGAATACAATGACCTGGATCACCTTTTTGGAAGTTGGAGCGAAGAGGAATACAAAAATATAACTGAAAAGATCAAAAGAGAAAGAATCAATTAAAAACAATTGACCATATTAATATTCGTCTGTACTGTATGTACAAACGGTTATAAATGAATACAATGAACATGCAGAACGTAAAAAAATTTCTTGTAGAAAAAGAAGAAAGGCGCAGGCGGGAAAAGGAAAAGACCTGCAACGCCGTGATTTCGAAGCTGGAAAAAGAGACCGGTATTTTTAAGAATTATAACGTACACCGGGCATACCTCTATGGTTCCATTCGCAATGGCAACATACATGCTGACTCAGATGTGGATATAGCCGTAGAGGGTGACATGGACTTTTCTGATATACTGAAAATGCATACTGATCTATCAAAAGCCCTGGACAGGACCGTGGACGTGAGGCAGCTTGAAGAGCTGCCATTCTCTGCAAAAGTGAAAGAGAAAGGACTTGTAATATATGAAAGAGAAACTGCTTCTCCTCAAAAGTGAGATACTGGATGACAGGCAGAGAATGGTTCGCCTGCTGGACAGGTTCCAGACGGTTTGGGATTCGTACTGCAGGGAAAATGACTATTCGCTGCTTGTTGAAGCCGCGTTTACAGTCAACCAGGTGTATACCGGCTGTGAAAGGATATTCCGTAATATCGCATCAACTTTTGAGAACAGTATTGATGAAAACCTGTGGCACCGGGCACTTCTTGACAGGATGCGACTTGAGATAGAAGATGTTCGCCCGGCATTACTGTCAGAACACAGTTATGAGCACCTGAGCGAACTGCTTGCATTCAGGCATTATTTCAGGCATGCATATGATAGTGATATCAGGGAAGACAAATTCAAGATAGTGGCATCAAGTACCCTGGAGTTACGGGAATTACTGTTGGATGATATCGAAAATTTTATTGATTTCCTGGACAAGTTGATAACCGCCAGTTGAACCCACATTCCTCAACACCATCAAACTAACCTTAACTAACCTCCACCTAACCTCCCCGAATAACCTCCATAAACTCCGCCCCGTACTTGTCAAGCTTGCGTCTGCCCACACCGGGAACCTCTAAGAACTGTCCGTCGTTTTCCGGCTTTCGCACGCACATCTCCCGCAGGGTGCTGTCAGAGAAAACGATATAGGCGGGGACACCCTCGCTGTCGGCGATTTTTTTACGCAATGTACGCAGCTTTTCGAAAAGATCTATGTCGTATACCGAAGTATCAACCTCTCGTTTTCTTTTACGCTCCTTTATGGCGGTAATGAAAAACGGGGTGTTGCCGGTGAGCACCTCTTTACCCATGTTTGTTATCTGTAAAACGGGGTACTGGTCATCGGTTCTGTTGAGACAGTTTTGTGCCAGCAGCTCGTTTGTCACCCGCCGCCAGTACTTCTTCTTCTGGTGGGCACCTGCGCCGTAGGTTTTCAGGTTTTGATGATCACGTTCGCGTATCTTCTCGGTGTCTGAACCGGTTACTATGTCGATGATATGCTGCACGCCGAAACGCTGCCCCGTGCGGGCGATGGCGGACATGACGATGCGGGCGTCGGTGGTGGCATCCGTGATGTCGGTGCTTCCCTCGCAGACATCGCAGGAGTCACAGTTTTCTATGGGGTATTCTTCGCCGAAGTAGGCAAGAAGGGTACGCCTGCGGCAGGCGTGGGTGGCCCCGAGGTTTACCATCTGCTGCAGTTTGGTTGATGCCACCTGGCGGTCTTTTTCGTCTTCCACCTGGTCTATAAAGTAGCGCATCTTGCTGATGTCACCGTAGCTGAAATACAGCACGCACTCGGCGGGGCTGCCGTCACGGCCTGCCCGCCCGGTTTCCTGGTAATAGCCCTCGATGTTTTTGGGCAGGTCGCCGTGAAGTATGTAGCTGATATTGGACTTGTCGATGCCCATGCCGAAGGCGATGGTGGCAACCACCACCTGCGCGTCGTCCCTGATGAATCTCTCCTGGCTTTTGGCGCGCTCTGACGGCTGCATTCCGGCGTGATAGGGGAGGGCGTTGATGTTGTGTGACCGCAGAAAGGCCGCGGTCTCTTCAACGCTTTTGCGTGAGGTGCGGTAGATGATGCCCGACTCTCCCGGGTGATTCTGTATGAATGAAAGCAGCTGCTTTTTTATGTTGTCCTTGGGTATTACCCGGTAGAAAAGGTTGGGCCTGTCGAAGGAGGCCCGCACAGTGTGGGGTGTCACCAGGGCAAGTTTCTTGAGTATGTCATCCTGCACCTTTCGGGTGGCGGTGGCGGTGAAGGCGGAGACAGGCACGCCGGGAAAGTTTTTCACTATGCCCGAGAGGGCAAGGTAGTCGGGCCTGAAGTCGTGTCCCCACTCTGATATGCAGTGTGCCTCGTCGATGGCAAAGTGTGTAACGGGGGCCCGTTCCAGCGTGGAAATGAATCCTTCCATCGCGAAACGTTCGGGTGAGACGTAAAGAAGGTCAAGCTGCCCATCCAGCAGTTTCTCGCGCACCTCCATCACCTCGTCAAATGCCATGGAACTGTTGATGAAAGCGGCATCAAGGCCCATGGACACGGCCCCGTCCACCTGGTCTTTCATCAGTGAGATCAGGGGACTGATCACCACGGTGGTGCCCCGCATGACGCGGGCGGGCAGCTGATAGCAGAGCGACTTACCGCCGCCGGTGGGCATCACCGCGAAAATGTGACGTCCCTCCAGGATGGCCCTTACGATCTCTTCCTGGTTGGGCCTGAAGGTATCATAGCCGAATATCTCTTTCAGGGTGGCATGTACGTCCGCCGCCCCTGTTGTTGTGCCGGATGCCTGCTGCATGGTTAATTTCCTTTAAGTGGTCTTACTTCTTTATACGATAAAATCTGCCGGTTCAATAAAAAAAATTGCGAAAAACCGTTAATCTTTGATGTTTTTTTCACCGCTAAGGCACGAAGGGCGCAGAGAATTTCTTTGTCGAGTTTGAAGGTAAACTCACAGGCAGACAAGATCTTTAATTTCACCAGGATGACTTTTTGTTGCGATAACATAAGCAGGAATGACCTTTAATTCTGCTGTTTCTTATCGCCCTCCGCGCCTTTGCGGTGATACTGTTTTACACTATCGATGAATAATGATATCCTTGACATGAGCCAGGTATACCCTTCATAATAGAAAAATATTTATAATAAAGGATATCCCGGTATAATGGAGAAAGGACGAGCGTTTGACTGGTTTCGTCAGGCTGAAAACGACCTTGAGTGGGGCACAGATACCCTCAAAGCTGGTAAATACTCGCAGGCCTGTTTTATATCACAGCAGGTTGGTGAGAAAGCGTTAAAGGCGTTGGCTTATTTCAAGGGGTATGACTTGATAAAGTCCCATTCCATTCTTGAAATCGCCCGGTCCCTTGATATGCCTGATGATGTTATTGATAACGGGAAAAAACTTGACCTGTATTATATAAGTACCCGATACCCTGACGCCTTTCCTTCGGGTGCACCGTATGAGTATTTTACGAAGGAACAGGCTGATGAAGCACTGAAATATGCAGGGTTTATACTGGAAACTGTGAGAAGTGTAATCAATGAAAAATAATGTCCTGTTAAAAATAGATCGGGATCCACTGTTCGGTATGTCACGTGACGAATACGTGACCAGGTTAAAGAATGTTCTCTCCGGTCGTGTTATGCAAGCATACATATTTGGAAGCTTTACCCGTGATGATTTCGGCAGGTTCAGTGATATCGACCTGATACTTGTATGTGACACATCGCTACCTTTCGTGGAACGGGCGGCCTCTTTTCATGACCTCCTTGACCTGGTGCCTACTACTGACATACTGGTATATACTCCCACTGAGTTTGAACATATAATGGAGAATGCCAATACTGGTTTCTGGAAAAGCGTGAAGGCCGGTATGGTTAG
Source organism: uncultured Leptospiraceae bacterium (assembly GCA_964486725.1). Taxonomy (GTDB): domain Bacteria; phylum Spirochaetota; class UBA4802; order UBA4802; family UB4802; genus M55B154. The sequence continues at coordinate 1,743 of CAZAOK010000077.1, read as the reverse complement.
AGTAATTTGATATGTCATTTGGTAAACGGAATTAATGGAATATAGAATATCAAGACATGCGAAGCAGGAAATTGAAAGAAGAAATATCCCGGTGGACATAGTTGATGGTATACTGGTAAGTCCTGATCAAATTGTCGAAGAATATGATAATAAAAAAGCATACCAGTCTATTATATAAATGGAAGATGGTAAAAGCTACCTGGTACGTGTTATAGTAAATAATACAATCGAGCCTGCAGTAGTTGTAACAGTGTATAGAACGAGCAAAATCAGCAAATACTGGAGAGAACCATGAAAATACAATACGATCGTGAAGTGGATATAGTTCGTATAATCTTTAGCGAGGCAAAAATTGAAGAAAGCGATGAAGACAAACCGGGGGTGATTCTTGATTACGATAAAGACGGCAATATCGTTGGTATGGAAATAATCGATGCTTCGAAAAGAATGGACAAGCCGGGTTCAATTGAATTTGATACAGCAGTGTAATATAAATAATGAACATTCCATTTCACAGGCCATACATAGTTGACGAAGAGATTGATGCCGTCATGGAGTCGCTGAAAAGCGGGTGGACCACCATGGGGCGAAAAACCATAGAGTTTGAAGAGAAGTTTGCCGCATACATCGGCATGCCTCACGCGGTGGCGGTAAACTCGTGTACATCGGCACTGCACCTGTGCCTGCTGCTTGCGGACGTAGGGCCGGGGGACGAGGTGATTATTCCAACCACCACTTTTGTGGCAACAGCCGGGGTGGTTGAATATTGCGGCGCCCGGCCGGTGCTTGCCGAGATCGAAAAGGATACCCACTGCGTGAACGCGCGTAACGTGGAAGGGCTTATCACCGACAGGACGAAGGCTGTCATTCCCGTTCACTTCTCGGGACAGCCCTGTGCTCTCAAACCGCTGCATGACCTGGCAAAAAACCGGGGTATCTACGTGTTCGAAGATGCCGCCCACGCCCTGCCTGCCTGGTACAGGGGAAAGAGGATCGGCACCCTCAGTGACGCCACCTGTTTCAGTTTCTACGCCACCAAGACCCTTGCCACCGGTGAAGGGGGCATGATCATTACCGGCAACGAAGAGTGGACGAAGAAGCTTGAGACCATGCGTCTGCACGGCATGAACCGTGACGCCTGGAAACGCCACGAAGACGGTGCCGGCTGGGAATATGACGTTACCATGCTGGGATACAAGTACAACACCACCGACCTCAACGCTTCGCTGGGCCTTGCCCAGCTTGACCGGGTTGACTGGATGCATGAAGAACGTGAAAAGATCGCCAAAAAGTATGCTGACGCCTTTGGCGATAACGAGCTTCTTATCCCCTATGTGGTGAAAGAAGACCGCAGGTCTTCATGGCACCTCTACCCGTTGAAACTGAACCTTGAATCACTGAAGATAGACCGGAATGACTGTATCAGGATGCTGCACGAAAAGGGAATCAACACCGGTGTGCACTTTAAGCCCATATATCGTTTTACCTACTATGACAACAAGTACAAGTACAACCCCGCCGACTTCCCGGTAAGCGAATGGGTATTCGAACGCGAACTGTCCCTCCCGATCTTCCCCGGCATGACAGGTGAAGAGGTTAACTACGTCATTGAAACCGTTCTGGATATAGTAAACGCTGCCAGGCGGTAGTTTTTTCTACCGCGCCTCTGTGGTGATGGGAGTGATTTCAATTCCGGGTTACATTCATGTGACCCATGATATAATCAGTCTATCAGCCCCCTAA
>CAZAOK010000076.1:0-17855 GCA_964486725.1 uncultured Leptospiraceae bacterium | reverse complement strand
GGAATGACAGTTAAAATAAATTATGATGGTTTTCCCCAAAATTCCGGAATGAGCCAAAAAATATTATTACAGTCGGCGGGCTACGATAATGGTTAAATCGTCTTCTATTGTTTTTCCATCAAGAAAATCATTAAAACGGTTTACAATGTATTCCAATATTTCGGAAGCCGATCCTGCAGGTGCATCCCTGAATGATTCAATTAAGCGATTTCTTCCGAAACGGTGCTGTTCAGGGTTGTTGCTGTCAATTATGCAATCGGTGTACAGCAGAAGTACGTCCCCTTTCTGTACCCTGAACTTTATAGTCTTACATGGATCAAAATCATCCATGATGCCGATAGGCCTGCACTTGTGATTTACATAGCCATCACCGATAACCTGCACGGCGCCGCCTGCTTTTCTTCGAAGCAGTTCAGGATGTCCCGCGTTCACGTATTCAACGTATTCCCCGTCAAAACGTAATATTATACCAGTCATGAACATATTGGTGTCATGCAGTTCGTGCAGCATCTGGTAGTTCACGTTGTCTATCACCCGTCCAAGTCTTTCGTTTTTAAGCCTGTTGAAATACCTGTAGACAACGGGACGTGCCAGGAACGTAACCAGCGCAGATGCCACGCCGTGACCTGATACGTCGAACAACGTCATTCCGGTCAGTGAATCTTCATCGTAATAGAAATCGTAAAAATCTCCTGAAACCCCGTACCTGGGGATGTATGAAAAGGCAACTTCCCAGTGATCAGTAACGGGAGCCTTTTCCGGGAACAATGATGCCTGGATGTCCGAGGCAATGTCCATTTCTATATCTGACATTTTCTGTATGCTTTTAAGTTTCATGTTGGTGCTTACCAGGCTCTCGTTCATTGACTCCAGTCGTTCACTGGTCTTTTCAAAAATCCTGTTCTGCCTGTTAAGGTGATTCGCTATTAAAGAAATAAGCAAAAATGGCGGGACCATGGAAATTGAATAAAACATCTGATGCCCCATGCGCCCAGACTGTCCCCCTTCTTCAATGGCATACCAGGTAACAAGTAAATGTGTAATTATGGTTCCAAGTGATATGAGAAGTGACTGAAAAAAGCTGGTATATGACAACATGATAATCAATGCCATGAGGGCACAAAAGAGGCCGAAGATTCGTATTTCGTTCAGCCTGTAGACCCATGCCGCGTACAGCACCAGGTACATGAACACCTGTGTGTAGAACATGGATAACTCTACAGATTTCTTTAAATATTTTTTATAGTAGATAATACAAATTGATAATGAGCTGCCGGTTAATACTATCATTGTTATGATGAGGAGGTCCCTGTAGCTCATGCTTGTCAGCCCAAGCAACTTCGCGATAAGCGTTTCTGCAGCCGTAATTATATAGGCAACCAGTACATAGATATTGGTTCTAAGTATCAATCGATAGTGTGATATGTTAAATGAATCTTTGTGTATTTCATCCATTGCCGATTCTCTTTGTTTTTAAAGGGGAAGGAGTTCTGGACATTTATAAGCAGTCAGTTTGCATTAACACAAACAGTAGTCAACAATACAACCTGAATGTCAATTATAAAAATCACTCTTAGGGATTCCTGGATTGATTGAAATGTGAAGCATGTAAATTTAGTTATCATGAAAAATGTTGATAATTTTATCACGCGGAGGCGCGGGGAGCGCGGAGAATTTGTGCCCTTCCTCGGCGTCTCTGCGTGATAGTTATTGTGTATTGACTTTATCTTATCCTGAAAATATTAACAGGATGCTGATGCCCCCTGATTTCAATATTACCAAGATCTTCCGCGTCAACTTCCATACCGGATATTTTACTCCAGACTTCACGCGACACCAGCACTGAAGAAGAAAAACGCTTATTGAGCTGCTCAATTCTAGAGGCGATGTTTACCACGTCACCAATGATAGTATATTCCTTGCGCCTTGATGAACCCACGTTCCCCGTAATTACATAGCCGGCATGCAGCCCAATACCAATTCGAGTTGGGGGAATGTTTCCTGAAGCTGATTGTTTTTCAAGCATGTCAATCATTTCTATAGCAGCCCGTACCGCGTTTTCGCAGTCATTACCTTCTGAAAAGGGGGCCCCGAAGACGGCCATGAAACCGTCACCCATAAATTTATTAACGATACCGTGATTACGGTTTACTACTTCTACCAGGAAATCGAAAATATAATTCAAGTAATCAATTATCTCCTGGGAATTTCTGTGCTCGCAATATCCGGTAAAATTTCGTATATCAAGAAATAGTGTACATACATACCTGCTCTCACTTCCTATGTACCCCCCCTTCTCTATCAGGCGATCGACAACCTCGGGGGATACATGTTCACCAAAAATAGTGACAACGCTGTTTCTTTCATCCATGGTTTGCAGAGAGGTAACCAGCCTTTTCTTGATCTGGTAGGACACGAATCCCGTGATTACTCCGGCAAACAATAGTATAAAACCCCGGGCGAAGTAAAATCCAGTTGAATAAGCAACAGCACCAAGACCGGCATCACCGGCAAGTTCATACGTGTTCATCAAATAGAAGGCCAAACCGAGGTATTCTAATGAAGCAACAAAACCTGTAAAAATCGATAATCCAACAATTAAACGCAGTGAGCTCAATGCAATGAATACGAAATACAGGAAAATGGTTGGGGTAAATATTGCCTCCAGTCCGAGTCCTGTTCTTGAGGCGAAAAATATTACCATTGAGAGCGTGCTTATCTCGATAAAGGCATTAAAAAACCTTGGAAGATATGGAAACTTTTTTCTTTTCTTTATGAAATACCTGATAACGAATGTAAATCCGATCTCGTAGATCCCCAGTGCTACAAATATAAGGGCAAGCCATCCGAAAATTGAGATGCCGTGATAATCCTGTAAAGCCGTGCGGGGGAAGTGCTGGGGAAAAAACAACAGGGTGACCAGGAACCATGCCATTGCACCAAAAGCGATAACAGCCACGATTACCGACCGCAGCACTTCACTTTTAAGTATTTCCCGGGGATAATCTTCGACGAAAAGACTTTTAGTAGATTTTGACATTATCAATTCCTGTAAGTAAATTTGCGTTGATCAAATGATGTATATACTATTCTACTGGTTTCTTATTTGCAATTACAATTGCCTTCTTACCATGTTTTGAATATAAAAGTAGTTGGAAATCCACGCGTTTTTCATTCACCAACCGTCCGGATGTCTTACACTTTTTTTTGACGATATATAAAATGTTTACTATATTCATAATTCTTAAATAACTATAAAAGGAGATTAGATATGAAAGACATCAAGTTTTCGCATATCACTAAAAAGGTAGAAGAGTATCTTGAAATGCTGGGTTCCCTCAAAGGCCAATGGTAACGGGGCCCGGCACCTCGTCCTCCCTCCTCCTTATTTTTTTATTTGTGCTTTTTACTGTTGACGCAACATCATCTCCTGTGATCAATACATAATCAGAATAATTATTTTTGGTTGAAAAACATGGTTATCTTTTTCTCAATATCAGATATTGTACCTGTTGAGACATCCAGGTTGATATTGCGTAAATTTGTTCCCGGTGATGCACCTGATGTATTCGGCTGGGCTTCTGACCCGGATATTGCCAGGTACGAACCATGGGAACCGCTGGAAACAATGGCTGACGCCGAAGCAAGTGTTCGTGCATCGATTGCAAAATACAACATGAATAATGAATTTGACCTTGCCATACAACTGAAAACAACCGGACAGGTTATCGGCATAATCGGCATTTCCCACATTGATCGTCAGCACGGATGGTGTGAAGCAGGGTATACCATTGGCAGAAAATACTGGAACCATGGTTTTGCCAGTGAAGCATTGCAGGGTTTTATTCAATTCGCCTTCAGGGATCTTGGCGTGTTCAGAATTGAAGCAGTGTGCATGATTGACAACAGGGCATCAGAAAGGGTTATGCAGAAAGCCAACATGCAGTATGAAGGCATTAAACACGGCAGGTATTTCGCCAACGGAGAATACCATTCTTCGAAGATGTATTATATACTTAGAAGTTATTCTTAATATTCTCCCATATTTTTATTTACCCTATTCGAATTCTTGTGAATGTAGAATTGATTGATAAGTGAAGTACGAAATTTGCGAAATAATAAAGAATTTAAATAATTGTATCACCCGGAGGCGCGGGGAACGCTGAGAGTTCAGTGATCTTCCTCAGCGTCTCCGCGCCTCCGCGTGATCGCTGTTGTGTATTGATGATTACTATACACCAATCACTATTCACTATTTATTATTCACCAACAATCTGTGTTCATCTGTGTTTATCGAGCGAAGCGGGCGGTTTCATATCTTTAAAGCCCTATAATATATTGAGCTACTTGTATTGTATTATTTTTTTAATACTTCGATATACATGATAACTGGTTATGATTATATGCATATTATAATTCCCCGAATCAAGGATGAATGCCATGAAAATCACAATTTCAACCATACTGTTAATGACAAGTTTCGTTTTCTTATGCTGCACCTCCTCTCCTGCTGAGCGAAACATACAGACTGTTGAAGGTACCGCGCAGCTGTCAAAGGCCGGGCTGGTGGTGGGTAGTGTTATGATCATGAACCTGTCGGCTGATGAAATGGAATCATACAATGGAAAATATGTACGTGCCAGGGGTGTAATCTCATACGACCATCCATGGATGATTGATACGGAAATTACAGGTAAAAATAATGATTCTGATGATACGGTAATACGGAAACAGGGATTTACCATGCCCGCCATGGTGGAAGTGATTGAAATTTCTGTTGTGGAAAAGTAAAACTGTAACACTTCACTTGACATATAATACATTATATATTCTTTTATACTAAAGATTGACCATGCAACATGCGGAGAATCATCACATATTTGATTCCCTGTATTGTGGTAGTAATATCAATTGTTAAATTTAAAAAAGAACAGGATAGATTATGGAACCATTAATAGCTACAATCAAAACCACGAAAGGTGATATCAAGCTGCAGCTGCATGCTGACAAGACACCTGTCACTGTTGCCAACTTTGTAAACCTGGCAAAGCGGGGATTTTATGATGGCCTTACCTTTCACAGGGTAATCCCCGACTTCATGATACAGGGTGGATGCCCCGAAGGTTCAGGACGCGGGGGTCCCGGGTATACATTTGAAGATGAGATTAACCCGGATCTGAAACATAACAGGCCGGGAATCCTGTCTATGGCAAACGCCGGACCCGGAACCAACGGCAGCCAGTTCTTTATTACCCATGTGCCTACTCCATGGCTTGACGGAAAACATACGGTTTTTGGCAAGGTTATGGATTCTGATGATCAGAAAACCGTGAATAATATCCGACAGGGAGATTTGATTGAATCCATAACAATTGATGGTGATGTTGATGATCTTTTTGCCAGTGTGGAAGATCGCCTGAAACAATGGAATGGTATACTTGACGGGTAATACTATCTACACGAGGTGAACTATATGAACCAGCCGGTTATTGTAAGCGCGTGCCGTACTCCCAATGGAAGTTTCAATGGATCATTATCAAAATTATCCGCAACAGACCTTGGCTCAATTGTTATTACCGGGGCTATAAAACGTGCGGGAATACATCAAGATCTCGTTGACGAAGTTATTATGGGACAAGTGCTGCCATGCGGCTGCGGACAGAATCCCGCCAGGCAGGCAGCAGTAAAAGCCGGGCTGCCCTGGGACACCGCCTGTCTCACCGTAAACAAGGTATGCGGTTCAAGCCTTAAGTCTGTTATGCTGGCCGCGCAGGCAATCGCGGCTGGTGACGCCGAGGTTGTTATCGCCGGTGGTATGGAAAGCATGAGCAATGCCCCGTACTATCTACCCGACGCACGTTCAGGCTACAGGATGGGGAACGGTAAGCTAGTGGATCACATGGTTCATGACGGATTGTGGGACGTGGTGAATGACTTTCACATGGGCATTTCAAACGAACTTTGTTCTGAAAAATATAATGTGAGCCGTGAAGAACAGGACAGGCATGCCGCGGAATCATACAAAAAGGCAATGAAGTCAATAGAAGAAGGACGCTTCAGCGATGAGATCGTTCCCGTCGAAGTACCGTTATCAAAAGGGAAAACCAGTATTTTCGACACTGATGAATGTCCCAGGGAAACCACTTTTGAGATGCTTGGAAAAATGAAACCCGCATTCAAAGAAGGTGGCGTTACCACGGCGGGTAATTCATCTATAATCAGCGATGGTAGTGCCGCAGTTGTGGTCATGTCGCGAAACAAAGCGGAAGAACATGGATGTGAAATACTTGCACATATCGGCCCACAGGCCACCTACGGCATTGATATGAAATACGTGCTTGTTGCCCCCATCGGAGCTATTCCACGCTGCCTGGACAAGGCTGGCTTGTCCATTGAAGATATTGATCTTTTCGAGATAAACGAGGCTTTCAGCGGTTCTTCGGTGGCAATACAGAAAGAGCTGAACATCGATCCTGAAAAGATAAACGTAAACGGTGGAAGCGTGGCACTGGGCCATCCCATCGGTGCAAGCGGCTGCCGCGTCCTTGTTACATTGCTGTATGAGCTCAAACGACAAAATCTGAAAAGGGGCCTTGCCACACTCTGTCTCGGTGGTGGGGAAGCCGTTGCTCTTATAGTAAATTTACCGTGACAGAATTATATATTATGCTATAATAGTCATCAATAACGATCATGGCAGGACAGGGTATGAAAACAGCAATAACAACGATTGAAGGTTTTATTATGGAAAGATTGAAATCAACAGGCATCAAGGTTTCGCTTTTTACTATTCTTCTCGCGGTATTGATCATTATGCCCGCCTATATACACTCACAGTGGTATACCGGTCCCGTTGTCAACGGCATTCTGCTTCTCACTGTTGTGTTGATCGGCACACCCGAGGCAATTTTGATGGGTCTTATACCAGGAGTTGTGGCCCTCAGTTCAGGCCTGCTTCCAGTTGCACTGGCCCCCGTTTTGCCATTTATTATGCTGGGAAACGCGTTGTTTATACTGGTATTTCATTATTTTAAGAAGACACATTTCATGGCAGGACTGGTGCCGGCTGCCATAATTAAATTCGTCTTTCTGCATACAATGACCTATTACATCATATCAGGACTGGTATCTGAGAAAATCGCCGAGAACGCGGCGGTAATGATGAGCTGGCCGCAGCTTGTTACGGCGCTGATCGGCGGCACACTGGCATGGGTTGTATTAAAAACGCTGGATTTGCAGAAGAAAAAGTAAGCGTTATTCCACCGGGAGTGTGATAACAAAAGACGTCCCCTTGCCAGGCTGGCTTTCAACCTGTATGGTGCCATCATGCTGACGTATGATACCGAACACAACAGCCAGGCCAAGACCAGTGCCGCTGCCGGCAGACTTGGTTGTAAAGAATGGGTCAAAAATCCTGTTAAGATTCTCTTCTTCTATTCCAAAACCTGTATCTGATATGCCCAGGATAATTGAATTGCTGTTTTCATCAAACCTGGTGGTCACCACAAGTGTTCCCCCATCGGGCATGGCATGGGCGGCGTTCTCAGCGAGATTGTTTATAACCGAACGCATCTGGTTCACATCCATTGAAGAAAAAGGGATATTCTCATCAAGCTTTTTCTTTATGGTGATTGACTGAAAACTTACATGATGTTCAAGTATATGTAATGTGTTCGAGATAATCTCGTTTATGTTAGCCTGTATCTTCTCATGGGTGGATTCACGTGCAAAATCAAGAAGACCCCGCACAATTTCCCTGCAACGCAGCGTTTCTTTTATAATTACGTTCAAATCTTCAGAAAAATCGGTTTCCTTGAGATCCTCAAGCATCAGGCTGCTGTAGGTAAGTACTCCGGTAAGCGGGTTGTTAATTTCGTGGGCTATACCGGATGCCATTCTGCCAAGTGAAGCAAGCTTTTCCGATTGTATCAACGCGTTCTTGGTGTTGACAAGCTCTTCGTATGAACTTTTTAATTCAAGGGCTGTATCTTTCAGTGTTTCAATGGTATACGGGAGGCACATCTCGCTTTCTGCCATTCCCATGTATATTGCCGTGGCATGATCGATACACGTATCATAACCGCAGGCCCCGCAATTGAGTTCATCTTCCGGGTTAAATTTTCCAAGCTTTTGCAGAATTGACTGCAATGCTTCCTTGGTCGGCCTGTGAAACCTGCGGTCATTCTCAATAAACTGTACATCAAGATTAACATCCCTGTAGGTTTCCATGTTCTCTTCCCACTCTTGCAAATCGATTTCCTGGTACCTGCTCTGGGCGTACTTGCTGACAAATGCACGCCTGCTGAAATGGTTCATCCCCGTTGTCATCGCGGGACCCATAATGCACCCGTTACAGCATAACAGTTCCAGCAGTTGAATACCATGGGGGATCTTTTCAAATTCTTTAAGGGTATGAACAAATTGTTTTGTACCATCGGTGGCAAAAACCGTGTTTGTCATCAGGTCTTCCTGTATCCCGGCAGATTGCAGCATTCCCCTGCCGATGGGGAAGAGTGTACCTTTACCGGGATGTGGGGAATCAAAGTCAGAAGGTTCAACCGTGTCAAGGGTGATGTTCTTTTTTTCAATCATATCCCTGAGTTCTGAAAAGGTAAGAACTTCGCTGATAATGCCCTTCATGTCTTCACGTTCAGCCTCGTCTTTCTTGGCAAGACATGGCCCGATAAACACGATTTCAGTATCATCACCGTACATTTCATGTATAACGCGGCCGATAGCGATCATTGGAGAGGCGATGGGTGCCAGGTTTCGCACCAGCCCGGGATGAAATTTCTCTATGTAGGAAACAATTGATGGACATGAGGTGGAGATATAATGTTTATTCGGATTGTTGGTTACCAGTTCTTTAAAATGATATGATACAAGATCTGCACCAAAGGCTACTTCAACAACATGAGAAAACCCCAGGGCACGAAGAATCCCGGTAAATTTACGATAATCAAGCTCGTTGAATTCAGCGGCAAAACTGGGTGCAACAGTAGCAATCACCTGCTTGCCCATATCAATTAATATTTCAACTTTTTCAATGGAACTTCTGACTTTTTTCGCCTGCTGGGTACATACCTTAAAACAGTTGCCGCATCCAATACAACGTTCCTGTATAACCTCGGCCTGACCATTGTATATACGGATCGCCTTGGCCGGGCATTCGCGAACGCACGTGTAACATACACGGCATTTCTCTTTTATAGTCTGTACAAGTGGTTCCTTAGCTGGTTCCATTATATTTCACTGAATTAAAGCATTAATTTTAATAATCAGTATATCCCTGTAATATGGAATAATCATAAAAAGTTATCGTAGCGCGTAAAGCATGAATACACCCATGTTTGCCTGTACATCATCAGTATTGTCAACCGTAACTGAAAAACCATTGAACATAAGGAGATCCTTAATGCGGTTTCCAAGATTTTCTCCACCCTCAATATGCTCATGAACTTCTATGGCAAGTTGATAAATTTTCTTCCAGTCGCTGCTGTCTATTCCGTTGAGTACATCCCACTCGGCGTTTTCAGCGTCGATTTTCAGCAGGTCAATTCTTTCAATATTCTCATGGCTGATCACTTCTGAAAGAGTTTTCAAGGAGCATGTTACATTAACGTTCTTATACAATCTTCGTAATCCCTGTTCAACTACAAACGGGCGCAAAAAGGAAGGAACCATGCGTGCAGCAGGATAGGTGGAACAAACAGTTTCCCTGTAATTATTAAGATAATCATTTTTTTTTCTTTCCCAGATAAAAGGGTTCCTGGTCGAATCACCCGATACGCCTGGATAATAATTAAATGTTACGGTTTCATTCTCGTGTGACAACCCGTAATTATACAATTTAACCTGTTCCCTGTAATCCGAAAGGTTAGATTCCAGCACATCAAAGATCTGGGGGACGGGTTCGAATGCATGCACCTTTACCCCGTGAAAGGAATACATTAAGTATAGTGAGAAAAGACCAATATTCGCACCAACATCGAAAATCACATCCCCGTCATGTATCTCTATTCCATGCTTTACATACACATTCTCAACGAATATTTCGTTGTAGATATAATCTGCCGTAAGCCTGTCAAGACAGCAGATCTCTTTTCCGTTGGGTAAAACATATGTGTTCAAGTTGCACCACCATTTATGGTATTAATAATCTTGTATCCGTACCATATTGCAATTTCATCATGTGTAAAGTAATATTTATGGCTCATTCCGGATAGTGTAAACCATACAACTTAAAACTCTTCATCAATACTCAATAGGTATCACGCGGAGGCGCAGGGAACGCGGAGATTTTCGTGCCCTTCCTCTGCGCCTCCGCACCTCCGCGTGATACTATTATTAACATTTTTTCCGGATTGATAACACTAAAAACCGTGCTATTGTTTTTATGAAACCAGAAAGGATATTATTGCAATGACAATCAAAACAGTAGATTTTACATCATATGAAATATCTGTTCCCATACTCATGGATCAATTATCCATCGATGAGATATTTACAACATCAGACAGAATTATAATCAAACCTAACCTGGTTAATGTATCCCCACATCCGGTAACTACGCCGGCCATTCTCTGTGGGGCAATACTATCATGGCTGAGAGATCATTTCAGCAATCCCGTAATCATCGCAGAGGGTACCGGTGACATTCACATGAATACCATGGAGGTCTTTGATGAGCTTGGCTACGTCTCGTTATCCAATGAAATGAATGTACCCCTGGTTGACCTGAACGAGGAAGAGACAGTACTTCTTTCTGACAGCCAAAACGAGATTTTCCCGGAATTTAATATGCCTGCCATTGCAATGGATTCGTATATAATTTCTGTACCGGTACTCAAGGCACATTCACTGGCACGTATAACCGGCACCCTTAAAAATATGATGGGATTTGCCCCTCCCCGTTTTTACCAGGCTGACAGCCGATGGAAGAAATCAGTATTTCATAAACAGATGCAGCAATCCATAAGGGAGCTGAACAGGTACCGAACCCCCGACCTCACCATAATGGATGCCACCATTGGGCTGTCACAGTATCACCTTGGCGGCCCGGCATGTGATCCACCGGTGAATAAACTCATCGGCGGCAAAAACCCGGTAGAAATTGACCGCGAGGCGGCCAGGCTCATGGGTTTTGACTGGACAGAAATACCGCATTTGATGTAGTGATTGCGTGAAATGTGAAAGAGTGAACAGATATTAGCATGAAACCGAAAGCCATATTATTAGATCTCGATGATACTCTCATACTTGAAGAGCCATTAGCCCTGGAAGCCTTTTTTGCCTCGGCAGAACTGCTGTATCAATCTCGTGGTATTGACAGGGACAAGTTTGTGGAGTCCATACGCAACAGGGCCCGGGAGCTGTGGCACAGCTTACCCACCCGTCCGTATACAAAACGTGTGGCTATCAGCTCGTGGGAAGGTTTGTGGGCAGACTTTACCGCCCCCGGCCCTGATCAAGAGCAGCTGCGTGAACTTAAAGAGTATTACCAGGTGCATTCATGGGAGCGGGCGCTTGCCGATTTCGGGATAAAAGACGAGGCACTGGCCCGCACCCTGTCAAAAACATTTCGCGAAGAACGAAGAAATCGTCATCGCCTGTTTGATGATGCCATACCCCTGCTTGATACATTAAAGGAGAAATCCCCCCTTGCACTTGTCACCAACGGCTCACCCTGCCTGCAGAGGGAAAAAATACAGGGTTCGGGCATCGGCCATTATTTTGACAGTATCACCATATCCGGTGACCTGGATACCCGAAAACCCGAAAAGGAAGTGTTTCAAGCGGCCCTTGAAGGTGTGAATGCCCAACCCCATGAAGCGGTCATGATCGGCAACAGCCTTGACAGCGACATACTTGGTGCCAACCGGATTGGAATATATTCCATATGGCTTAACCGCGATAACCAGACCAATGATACGGAAATCATCCCGGATGCTGAAATACGGTCACTTTCTGAGATAGAATCTATTATTAATCATTGACTTTTGATACCATGAAGATTAAATAATAATCTCACGCGGAGGCGCGGGGAACGCGGAGAGATATTCAATTAAGGAATGTTTTTCTTTCCAGTATGGTAACCAATAATTGTTGGTTTTTTTAAGGGTATTATTATAACAGGCTGAGAAATACGTATAATAATTCCCAAAAGGCATATATATCCTCTTAATTTAAAAATTCGAATGGATTGATCTTATTGTTTACATGACGAGACGTTAATACAGAAATCCACTCTCCGCGTTCCCCGCGCCTCCGCGTGAAATACTGTTAAGTATATTTTAACTTAAGCCACATGAAAAACAAGAAAGACAACAGGCTGACCACAGCACAGATGATGGGATACGGCTCGGGGGATTTTGCCATCGAGCTGGTAATCAACAGTGTCATCTTTTACCTGCTGTATTATTATACCGATGTCTTTCTCATACCATCAGCCATTGCCGGAACCATCATACTGGTATCACGGCTTCTGCAGGCATTGATGAATCCCATCGTGGGGATACTCTCGGATAAAACAGAAACACGCTGGGGAAAGAAACGTCCCTTTATACTGTTTACCTCAGTTCCCCTTGGACTCTTCTTCTTTCTTGTCTTTGCCCCGGCAGGCATTCTTACAGACTACAAGCTGGTGTATGCCTTCATATCCAGTATACTCTTCCTTGCGGCCTTCAGCTTTACCGCCATCCCCTACACTTCCCTCGCCTCAGTCATAACCCATGACAGCCACGAACGTTCACTGGTCTCGGCCTGGCGAATGGGATTCGCGCTGATGGGTTCCCTGGTGGCGGCTGGTGCCACCCGCCCCTTCGCATCATTGTTTGAGAACGAGGCGGCTGGTTTCAGGGTGACATCCCTGCTCTACGGCATACTTGTGGTAATAATATTGTTCATTACATTCAGTTCCACAAGCGAGAAACGCATTGTAAAAACCGGCCTGGGCCCGGTTGCCGGATTTAAAGACTTCGCCCTTATCCGCAGAAACGGCCCTTTTCTTCTCATTGCCAGTTCGAGTCTCTTTTTCTACATGGCCTTGAACACCCTTGCCGCCACGGTAAACTACTATTTCAAGTATGTGCTGAACGCCGAGCATCTCATCGCGGTTGCCTTCGTTGCCCTCTTTGCCACCGCCGGTCTGGCCATTCCCATATTTATCGCAATAGCCGAAAAATGGGGCAAGAAGAACGCCTTTCTTTCAGCGGCAGTATTTTTCTTCATGGTTCTAATGACCAGTTTCTTTGCCGGCATACAGGGAATCAAGTTAACACTGGTGATACTGGTGCTTTCCGGCGTGGGCATATCCGGCATATTCCTCTTCCCCTGGTCACTCATGCCGGATACGGTTGAGTACATGCAGTGGAAAACCGGTATTCGACGGGAGGGCATGCTCTACGGGTTTTTTATACTCTTCTTCAATTCCTCCGCGGCACTGGCCGGGCTGGTTACAGGCATGGGCCTTGAGCTCTCCGGCTACATCCCCAACGTGGCGCAGGACGTGACTGCTAAACATGGGATCTTTTTGCTGATGACCATAGTCCCTGCCGTCAGCATACTCATCGGTTCCGTGCTCCTGTATTTCTATCCTATCGACGAGGAAATGCATCTTAAGATGGTACGTGAAATACGTGAACGTGATAATAAACAGTAAGGTGTCACGCGGATGCGCGGGGTACGCGGAGAGATGTTCAATTAAGAAACATTTCTCCTTTCAGTATTGCAACCAATAGTTGCTGTTTTTTATATGGATACAGATTTACATGCCAGGATATGGATAAATCCAATATAAAGACAAAATATACATCCTGTTTCCGAACAAACTATAATAGATTGTATCGATATATTACATGACGGAATGATAATAAATTACTCAACTCTCCGCGTTCCCCGCGCCTCCGCGTGAGAAAATATACCATAGTTTTTATTTTGACTTATAATCTGTCATACTGTATGCTGAAGCATTCTTCATGGAGGTATGATCATGAAAAAAACAGAATTCATGCCGGTATACTTTTTCCATGTTCTCATTGTAATCATACTATCACTATTCTTAACAACCTGCGGTAATGACATTACCAGTTTTGAAAACCCGCCGAAAGCCGAAAAAACCATCGTAATTGCCGAGATGATGCACGAAACAAACTCCTTTTCGCAGGTGATAACCACCAGGCGAAGCTTTGAAGCTGACAGCCTGGTATACGGAGATGCCATCATCCCCTATGTTGTAGAAGAAGACAAGCAGCTGGGCGGATTTTTACAGGCGGTGAAGGACTTTAGTGAAGAGAAGATAAAGGTCGTCCCCGTTCTTAAAGCCACGTCCATGTCCGGAGGGCCTGTAGATGCAGGCTTTTACAGGCACATGAAAAAGACCATAGTAGACGGAATAGTAAAGGCTGGAAAAATCGACGGTATATACATTTCCCTCCATGGCACCATGGGTGTTGAAGGCATGCGTGACCCGGAAGGTGATCTACTTGAAGCCATTCGCAGCCGCATTGGCAACGATATACCCATAGGTATCAGTCATGATCTGCACGCCAACCTCACGAAGAAAAGGATGCGGCATGCCACATTTCTTGTAGGCTACAAGACCAATCCGCATCGTGATCATTTTGAAACAGGTTATCATTCAGGTAAAATACTTGTGAATACGGTTCTTGGCAAAGTTAATCCAGTCATGGAATGGAACAAGATGCGCCTTCTGAAAGGAGGCGGCATGAACGTTGATTTTCTCTCACCCATGCGGCAGATCTTCGGCTGGATGAAAGATGTGGAAGAGGATGACGATGAAGTACTGTGCCTGTCCAACTTCATGGTGCATATATTCATAGATGATCCCGAACTCGGCTGGAGCACCGTGGCTGTTACCGACGGGAACCGTGAAAAAGCCAGAAAGCTTGCCGACGAACTGGCTGATAAGAACTGGGCGGTGCGTGACGTGAAGCACCCTGAAGGCACACCTGCAGAAGAAGCTGTTGCCATCGCGAAAGGCAAGAGTTTTCTGAGAAATTTCGGTACGGTTGTATTCTGCGATGCCTCGGACGCGGTAGGTGCCGGCTCCCCCGGCGGGAATACCTGGATACTGAAGGCGTTGCTTGAAAAAGGCCCCGAACTGGTATCATACGTGCCGTTGCGTGACGGCGTTGCTGCACGCAAAGCGTATAAAAAAGATATCGGCGAAGACATAACATTGACAGTTGGCGGCAGGCTTGACCCTGTATATAACCGGCCCCTTGAATACAGCGGAACCGTAGTTAAGAAACTGGACATCAAGCGGCTTGGTAAGGTTGCCATCGTGAAGCATAAAGGCATACACCTGATATTGACTGAACTTGCCGACTCGTATCCAAAACCCTCTGATTTCACTGAGCTGGGCCTGAGCCTGTGGAAGGCTGATGTGACCGTGGTGAAGAACCTGTTTCCATTCAGGTATAACTATATTTTATATAACAGGAAAACTGTAAACGTGATAACACCGGGAACATCCAACGTAGACGTGTTCAAGCTTAAGCTTGATTCCATTCCAAGGCCCATATACCCACTGGATAAGATTGATTCGTGGAGATTATGATACAGTAATATTTTTCGCATTACGTGTAATCAAAGGAGTTTGATGATTACGATAACAAGTATGACAATAACCAGTATTGTTACTATTTCCATACACCAACACCTCTTAATAATAATTTATTTGGAATAGTGTGACTATACTAACTTGATTATGACAATAACAAGTATTACGACAACAAGTAATGTTATTATGCCCATGAGAGTCCTCCAATTGTCTGCATTTAATTGTGTTATTAAATATTAGTATAATCATGTTTGCAATGTCAATTGAATTACATCATGTTCTGTAGACCGCCCACTCGCGATGAAAAATGAATACTGCAAACAAACTCAGGATCCCGCCATATACCATCCCCCACATAATCGCTGGAATAACTATATCTATCCTGGGAATATCCATGGCACATGTCCGCAACGCAAGGGCAATGTTCACCAGGGGCAGATGGGGGTAATACGCGGGCATTGTTTTAAGAGAAACGGCACCTGCAAGGTATACCGCGGTCATGCAGATCACAAGAATAGGCATTCCCATCAATTGCGCTTCCCTGCTTGACCGGGCAAACACGCCGGCTGCTATTTCAATGGCGCTGAATATCATGGTAAGGATAAGAACAAGTATAAGAATTACAGTCATAGACCATAATGATACACTGAAATTCATGGAGCTCTCGGTAAAAACTGATGGTGAAAGAATGTATGAGAGAAGTAATCCGGTACAGAAAGCGGTTACACTGACAAAGCCGGCAATGGTAACGGCCTCAAGCTTTCCAAGTATTATGACAGTGCGTGATGTACCGGTGCTCAGAAGAGGTTCAAGGCTTTTACGCTCCTTCTCTCCCGCGCTGATGTCAGCCGCAATGGGCAGTGGACATGAACAGCAGAAGATAAAAAGAAATATGGGAACTATGGTAGAGAGGAAAAGCCAGCCCCCGGCTTTTTTAACAGGGTGCATGGGCATCATCTCAACGTGAATCTGCCCGGCATTGGAATTCATGGATTTCAGCAGGACGGCAACGTGTGATGCCGCATCAATTGATCTCCTGTCCATGTTATCATACAGCAACCGGACCCCTGCCTTTTTATCTAGTCCTGCCTTCAGCGCAGCATCGATTGAACCTTCACGAATTCCCTGTTTAACATCATCCACCTCTACCAGGGAAACTTTCGGGTCATTCATTATAATTTCAGCCAACTGCCCCTGTGTACTTGTTGATATCCTGAAGCTTTCAGTAGTATCAACGGATCCTGTCATTCCACTCATGGTAAAAAACACCATGGGAAACAATAGAAGAGGAACTATTACTGAAATAATAACCGTTCTCCTGTCGCGAACGATGTCCGTCAGTTCTTTTTTTAAAATGAACATTACACGCATTAGTTGTGTATCCTGTTTTCGGTGTATTCCACGAAAGCGTCATCAAGTGAAGAGAATCCCTTTATAACCTCATCCATTGTACCCTGCGCCACTGAACGTCCGCCATGCAGGATGACGGCATTATCACACAGCGCAGAGGCAACCCCGATGTCATGGCTTGAAAGTATTACTGTTTTTCCCTGATTCCTGTAATGGTTGATCGCGTCATAAATTATCCGTGATGAACCCATGTCAAGACCTGCCGCGGGTTCGTCAAGCAGCAGTACCCGGGGATCATGTACCAGTGTTCTTGCGATGGCGGTTTTCTGCAGCATTCCCGTTGAGAAGGTTCCGGTTCTTCTGTCAATGTATTCGGTCATATCCAGCATAAGTGAAAGTTCTTCCAGTCTTGCAACGGCAATATCATCGGTTACCCCGTTTAAGCCGGCAAAATATAGTATATTTTCGCGTGCAGTCAGCCTGTCATAAAGCCCGGTAACCCCGCCAAACAGCACGCCGATTGAACGACGCACCAGTGATGATTCTTTCTCAACATCATAACCGCAGATTACCGCGGAACCGCTGGTGGGTTTGATCATTGTGGAAAGCATACGCAACGTGGTGGTTTTGCCCGCACCGTTTTCACCAAGCAGACCGGTAATCTCGCCTGGCCTGCACTCAAATGACAGGTTATCTACTGCGAAAACATCACTTCCCTTAAACCTTTTGCTAAGGCCTTTGACGGCTATTCCCGGTGTTTCGGTTAAAACGGTATTGCTCATTGATGTGTTAATCCTGTATTTTGAGAGTTATATGTAAGTTGATTATTGTTCTATTGTGAAAATTTGTAAAGCAGTTATCCGGGGGGTGAATTAAATTTCGGGTAATAAAACAAATTTCAATGTCAATTTTGAATAACGAA
>CAZAOK010000075.1:0-18224 GCA_964486725.1 uncultured Leptospiraceae bacterium | reverse complement strand
CCAAATCAGATAATTTATTTATATGTATTTTTTGTCCCCCGCCGGGGGATACAGGACATTGAAATTTGTTTTATTACCCGAAATTTAATTCACTCCCGAATAAAATACTACGTGCGTATTAAAATCTTATTTACAAAATCATACTCTATGATATATGTCTGCATCTCTATTATGTAGCTTATTTTAAAATGAATACAGGCCATTCAGGATGCATCGATCTTTTTAAGTATCCAGGGCATGAGGAGCAACAATACATGAAGGTGTTATTAATAAATCCTCCTTATCCATTTGAGGAATCACCATCCCCCCCTTTCGGTCTTATGGCACTTGCCGCATACCTTGTTGAACAAGGTGTTACTGTTAAAATCGAAGATTATATCGTCAATCCATACTCAATGGACAGGATACAAGAGGTGCTGAGCTCCTTCAAGCCGGACGTGGTTGGTGCTACCGGTGTAACCATGACTATTAATCGAAGCCTGAATATTCTCAGGGATTACCGTGAATGCAATCCGAATATCAAGACTGTCCTTGGAGGTCCGCATGTAACATTTGATGCCAATGCCATACTTGAAAACAGTCCATGGATAGATTATATCGTTCGGGGGGAAGGGGAACTTACTTTCATGGAACTGCTGGAAAACATTGATTCTCCATCTTCAATGGAACACGTAAAGGGCATTTCATATAGAAAAAACGGAAAAGTTCACAATAATCCACGAAGGGCATTTATCGAGGATATAAATATTCTGCCTTTTCCAGCCAGGCATCTTGTGGAATTGAGTAAGTACCGTGCGCTTGGTTTCCCTGTCAACCTCATGACTTCACGGGGGTGTCCATTTTCATGTATATTCTGCGTGGGCAGCAAAATGGTTGGTCGCAGGGTGCGTTATTTCGATGTAGAGCGAATTGTTGATGAATTTGAAATGCTGTCAAAGCTGAAATTCAAGCAGATAAATGTGGTGGATGACCTGTTTACCTCTAACAAGAAACGATGTATTGCCATATGTAAAAGTATTATCAACAGGGGTATATCTCATCCATGGACAGCATTTGCCCGTGTTGATACTGTTAACCGTGAATTGCTTGAAAACCTTAAGGAAGCAGGATGCACCACCCTGTGTTTTGGTATAGAAAGTGGAAACCAGGAAATACTGGATCGCGTGAAAAAGAAAATAACCCTGGAGAAATGCAGAAAAGCGGTTGACCTCTGTAAGGAAGTTGGTATCGATCCAATGACATCGTATATTCTTGGTCTTCCGGGAGAAACACCCGAGACAGTTCGTAAAACGATGGATTTCGCAAAGGAACTTAGTCCAAATTACGGGTATCATATACTGGCTCCCTTCCCCGGCACAGAGGTGCGTGAAAAAAAAGAAGAGTATGGCATGCGTATTTTGACCAGCGACTGGGATGAATATGATGCCAACAGGTCGGTTGCGGATACGGGTGCCATTTCACATCAGCAGATTGACAGTATCGTGAATGAATTTAACGATGGTATTGTACGCTACGTGAAGGATATTCAGAAGAAACTGGATAAGGGAGAATCATTATCCGAAGATGAAAGAACCCTTTACCAGAATATTCGCTCTTTCGAGATCACCCGGGATATTATTATGAACAGGGTAATCGAACAATTCAATGAAATGACCAATGGTGCTCCTGATGAAGCGGTAATAAAACTTCTTGAAAAGCACATTTCCCGCAACCTCAACACACGTAATGGGGAGGTGAAACAGGAACTGGAGAGACTTTTTGCGCTTGGCTGTATCAATGTGAAGCGAAGCAGCGATGAAACCACAATCGCATGGGAGTAGTCTTTCTTACTTCGTTACTTTTACCATTAATACAACACCGAAATGTTTGAGAAAGGGAACCCTGCCATTAGCTTTCTCTTCAAACCAGTCAGATATCTTTCGAAGCCTGCGATGTAATGATCGTGGGATGAGTATGTATTGCCAGGTCCACCTGGTATGAAAATTCCACGGAGGCCTGAACTCATGGGCTGTGATAGATACGTCTTTGTATATTTTCTCTGTTATCTTCTTGATTTCGCCTAACCTGTAAAATCGCATTCTGATTGGGTCTTTTACCCGAAACAGGTGGATGCTTACAAACTGTAAAAAACTGAACAAGAGGTTTTCGGGGGCAAATCTCCCGGGTACGCGAATGTATGCAACACCTCCGGGTTTGAGAATTCTCTGTACCTCCGCAAACACTGCTTTTCCGTTTGCTTTTGAGAGATGCTGAAGAACCAGCAGCGAATATACCTTGTCAAATGAGTTGTCTTTGAAAGGAAGACGGGTGCCGTCTCCCTGGAGCAGTGGTGCTTCGCGTTCCTGTTTCCGGAGATGCTGCCGTGTTAGTGCAAGCATATTATGGGAGATATCCAGTCCCACCGCGTCAGCATTCCTGTCAAGCACTGGTTTCAGCACCCGGCCCCATCCGCATCCCAGGTCAAGTATACGTTCATTTTCCTTTACTGGAAATGGCGGGGGGGCATCCAGGAGGTCACCATAGAAATCTTTCAGAATGACTTCTACCCCAAGTGTAATAAATGGCGCGTCCTTTAACGCGCCTTCGTCCCAGACCCTGACATATTCGTTGAAAAAATCCTTGTCGCGTACAATCAAAGCAATGCTCCTGTGTTTTCGCCCGTCCTCAGCGTTGTGTGAGATTAGTCGGGTCGGTAAGATTATTTGCTGTACCCTTGTTGTCCACAGCGGTTTTCAGTGAAGCCATTGCCCTGAGAACCGTGCCGTAATCGTTCCCCGCGTTCCAGAACAGGTATCCCCCGGCACCGGCATCGTTGCTGGCCTTAACCTGCTGGAGAATGTAATCCTCGTTGTAATTGCTTACCCGCCATTTAAATGCCTGGAGCCATGGACGTACACGGGTATTTCCCGCCCGGTCCTTAACCCTTTTACATCCCTGGTAGATGAAGTAATAGGGGTTATCACCAGGTTTGTTGAAACCGTCAAAATCATCGTTGAAGTGAGAGGGATATAACATGGGTGATATTACGTCGCAATAGCGGGCCAGAAGTTCTATTTTCTGCCCTGTTTTTCTTATATCAACCGATTTGCCCCATGCCACTACGCCAAATATATCGATGGAAACCCTTGTATTGCTGGCGTGCAATTCCTTGGAGGCTCTTTTGAGAAAATGGGCTATCACTTCTTCTTTCTGCATTTTTCCAAAGTGCCACGCGTAGCTGGCATCTGAAAGATTACCAACTGTGGGGAAACGTATATAATCAAACTGAATTTCGTCCACACCGTAATGAGCAAGTTCAAGGGCGATGGCAATGTTGTAATCCTGTACGTACTTGTTAGTGGGGTCACACCACAGTTCTTTTGAACCTTCATTCCATATCCTGCCGGTTGACCGGGACTGTATCGCGTATTCAGGTTTCTTTTTAACAAGAAGATGGTCTCTGAATACTGACGTTCTTGCGATGACATAATAATCAAGTGACTTGAAAATACGTATAAGCGTGGCGATATCATCCACGGTTCGCCTGCTATGGGTGTCAAGTTCCTGCACCGCGGGTACATGGCTGAGGTAGCTGATTATCCCGGGTATGTCCTTCGCATCGAATACAATTGTGTTGATGCCGCTTTCCCGCAGGCTTTTAAGAGAGTTGATGAAATTATAACTACCAAGGCTGCTTCCGGTGAAATACAGGCCCCGCACCGGGGGGATCGACGGCATTGAGGATTTTTTCAGGTCAACCACGGCGGCCGGTAGTGAGTGGGGAATGTACAGTATGTCATTTTTGCTGATAGTTTCAGAGGTTAGGGCGTTTGCCTCAATAATGGCTTTTTTCAGGTTGTAAGTTCTATAATAGTGGGTGTACTTCAAAAGGGTGTCAGAAATACGGGAGACTTTTTCATTTCCGGAAGATCGGTAAAACAGCATTTGACCGGAGTGGTAAAGGTTTTCTTCTTTGGCTTCGTATGGCCTTATATATTTCTTTTCTAACGACGGATACACAATGGTGAACCGGTCCTTCTGGTTCATGCTTGAAAACATGGAGAGCAGGTAACCCCGGCAGTAATCGATTTTGTATATAATATAATCTTTCTTTAGAATACTTAGAAGGGTTATCAGAATGATTGTCAGTGTTGTAATGATAATTGCACTTTTTTTCTTTGCCATAAAAATGTTTCCCTTTCAGTTTGTATCACTTAAAACGGATCCGCTCATCATTTCAATTATTTTATTCTTTCACATGGAAATAATTGTATGTTGTGCTGGTTTTCTAATATATGTATCGTCATGATAACCTCTGAAGTGGAATTAAATTGATAAAAATAAGGCATATATGCCCGGGGGCATAAACAGGCCGGTAAAAATATTAAATTTGTATGAAATATTATTGCCTTAACAACCGATGGAACTATACTATTGTTCTGTACATATATTATAACCACCATCTGATTGGTACAGTGGAGACATACAGGTGTACATGTCAATGAATGTTCCCCGTTTTATTAAGAAAATAGTTCAGCGTATTTTATCTGTCTGGAACGGTGTTCGATCGTTTTATTCTTACGTTGTAAGTATTATTAAATCATTAAAGTCAATTCGCTATCTCCGCTTCAGGTCACTGTACAGTATTGTAGTAAACCAGACACGCTTTACCGGCATAGATGCTCTGCCACTTTTAATGATAATCGCATTGATGCTGGGTGGTACGGTTATAATTCAGGCACATACAAATTTCCCGAAATTCGGGATAGAAAGTTTTATCGGTAATCTGCTGGTTATTATCATCGCAAGAGAACTGGGACCTCTGGCTACCGCGATGATCGTTGTGAGCAGGTCGGGTTCGGCAATAGCCGCAGAGATTGCTACACAGACACAGAACCGGGAGATACTATCCCTTGAACTGATGGGGATAGACACCAAGTTGTATATTATATTACCCAGGATCATAGCATCAATTATTGCAATTTTTTCATTGATTGTAATTTTTGACATTGTGGCTTTTTTCGGAGGATACCTGTTATCTATTTCAACCGTGCATATTCCCATTGGGGTTTTTATACAGACCCTGCTTGACGCTTTCAGTTTTAATGACCTTTTCATTACCATATTAAAAAGCCTGATTTACGGGATATTGATACCGCTTATCTGTTGTTATTACGGACTTAAGCCAAAGTCTACCTTTGAAATACCAATATATGTTTCACAGGCAGTAGTTCGAACCCTGCTTGTTATTTTTGTTATTAACGCGTTTATTTCAGCGCTATTCTATTTTTAGGGATATATATGGATACGGCATGTACAAATAAAGGGGAGATAGTTACACTTGAAAACGTTTCCTATTCATCTGAGGGTGTCAGGCTGATAAATGATGTTTCAATATCAATTTGTCTTGGTGAGGATATAGTGTTCTTCGGCCCTGAAAATTCGGGTATCGACTGCATTTGTCAACTCATTGTGAATGCTGCAGGAGAATTTGACGGAAATATTTTTTTTGGCGGCAGGCCAGTAAAGGATTTTGATGAAATAGAAGTGCATAACTTCAGAAAAGGTTTCGGCTATTTACAAAGAAATTTCGGGCTGATTAACAACATGAGTGTCTTTGAAAATATTGCACTGCCATTGCGGTATCATTCCAGCCTAACATCCCGGGAGGTGGACGAGCGTGTTGAGTCCATGATTGAATATCTTAAGCTTGAACATTGTGCCAGTCGTCGGCCTGTTCATCTTTCCTCATCTGAATTACTGCGAACGTCTTACGGACGTTCCATCGCCCTTGATCCTGACCTTCTGCTCATAGAACATCCTCTTGAAGAACAATGTCTTTTAAACGTGCAGGTGTTCATGTCTGCCCTGCAAAACCGGGCATTTGCCCCCCACAAGTCGGTGATCATTGTTACTTATCGTCCAGAATTATATATTGAGATGGCTGAGCGTTTTGTTATGCTGCATGAAGGACGAATTGTGTTCGACGGCAGCCCGGATGATTTTGCACGGGCCGAGAATCCATATGTGAGACAATTCCACCAGGCATCCATTGATGGCCCGATGCGAATGATGTAAAAGGAGGTCGTAATATGGTAAAGCTTGAAAAAAATGAAGTGCGGGTAGCTGTGTTTATCCTGCTTCCTGTATTGATATTACTGGTTTTCGTGGTGCTTAAACTTGGATATTCGTTTGCCTCTTCCACAAAGGACATTTACCTGAAGGTAGACAGCATATCATCGATAAAAAATGGTACACAGGTTAAGGTAAAGGGATATACTATCGGAAGGGTTGTTGAAATAATCCCGGTATACCAGCCTGCATTGCATTTCCTGGCGGTAATGCGTGTTGAAAACGAGATAGCAATGTATGAAGATTGTACCGCGGTAATTCAGAATCAGAACATCATTGGGGATACCATAATTGAACTACGCAATCCTGATACCAAGCAGGAACTTCTCAGGGAATACGCGGTTATTGAAGGTATCGAATATGTTAACCTGGAGGCACTGCTGCAGGATGTTCATGTGATGCTGGCTACTGTTACCAGTACAGTGGGGGTGCTCAGGGATATATCACTGGACAGCAGGAGCAATATCAGGATATTGCTTGGCAACCTGTCCCGCAGTGTAGAAACGGTGAGTACGGTTCTTAACGATTCACAAAAGGATATTATCGAGATAATGCGGTCTTTTAGAAAAACCGCGAAAACGATGGACGAAATCTCTATGGAGTTGAAGCGGCACCCTCTTAAATTTCTCATGAAAGGTGATAAGTGAACCGTGTATGCCATTTATTTCTGTTATTATTCCCACCCGTAACAGGTATGAAATGCTGAGAAGGGCCATTCATTCCGTGCTTGCGCAGACATTTACTGATTACGAGTTGATAGTTGTAGATGACGGTTCTACGGATGATACCCCTTTAATAGAAGAAGAATACAGGGGTAAGCTGAAATATATTCAGCAGAAACATGCCGGGGTGAGTGCTGCCCGAAATCATGGGATCATGGTATCATCCTCGCCCTGGATAACCTTTCTGGATTCTGATGACCAGTGGATGTCGCATAAACTCAGGGTGCATGATGAATATCTGGGCAGCCTGAACCGGGAAGAGAGAATACACCAGGTAGATGAAATCTGGATTCGAAACGAGAGAAGGGTTAATCCCGGGCAGCGTCACAAGAAAAGGGGAGGGTGGATCTTTTTAGATTCCCTCCATCTATGTCTTGTAAGTCCATCAGCAACCATTATGCACCGTGCATTACTTGAAGAAACGGGTGGTTTTGATGAAAGGTTACCCGCGTGTGAAGATTACGACCTTTGGCTTCGTGTCAGCTGGAAAGAAAGAATCGGGTATGTCCCGCAATACATGGTAACCCGGTATGGAGGCCATACCGATCAGCTTTCGGCCAGTTATAAAGGGATGGATCGTTTCAGGGTTTATTCTATCTGCGGATTACTGAAAAATCATCATGACGATATGCCCGGGGATTACCTGCTGGCGAGTATACAGGTTGCCATGAAAAAGTTAGCTATTCTGCAACAGGGTGCAGAAAGAAGAAACAATGATTACCTGGCAGAAACGGCCAGGAAGGTGCGGAAAGATATTATAGCTGGTAACCATAGCAGTACAGCGTATCAGGACCTCTTAGAAGAATTGACTGGCCCCGTGTAATGACATCAAGATAGGGTTCTTCGGGAAAGGCCCGGGCGTAAAGTACGGTTCCGTTTTCATGTACGATATAAAAACGTGACGCTCCTTTTTTGTCGGTATAGGATACGGCGAAAATCTCATTTGCGTTTTGTATGGAATTGTGCCCCTCTCTTCGATCGAGTATATCAATGGAACTGTGTTTTTCCCGTGTAATCTGTACATGGTACAGGTGTGACATTCCGAGAAAAAGGGCTGTCCCGTTATCATTAATACATATTGAAGAGCGAGCCCTGCTGTTTCCCTTTACGGGTACGGTGAATGAATCATTTTCAGGTATGTTAACCAGTAGCAGTTTGTCATTTCTTTTTCCTGATGAGCCGTAATGGACAGCACCGTACTCAGCGTTGTTGCTGATCGATATTGATTTCACGAGGGAATTGCCGGGGGTCACCCCCTTATGCGCAACTTCTCCTTTCTGGTTCAGAAAATAATATGTTCCGTCAAGAAACCCTATGGCGGCCGCATTGCCCGGTTGGGAAAATCCCAAACTGGTGCAAAATCGCCCGGTAATTTTTTTTACACCGGTAAAATTGCCATTATAGTCTACCATTCTTACAGCACTATTGTCGGCTGTCAGCAGAAGGATAAGTTTTCCCTCGTATGAAAGATGCGGATATTCGTGTGTGGAGAGGGTCCAGAAAGGTTCTTCCCTGTAATTGCGATATGATATTTCATCAGAAAGCTTAGCGTATTCAACATAGTACATCCCGTTGCCTGATGGTGCTATTATCCCTGTATCAGTAGAAGGATTTGCCGCCAGGGTTCCGTTCTCCCTGAACATGATGTATCCCTTGCCTGTTCGCACCGGCCCGATTGGTTTTTTGGAATTAACAGTAAAGGGAGATGTGGCTATTGTGCGGGCATCTGATATTTTTCCATGCCACTGGGGAAATATTTTGAATGAGTGTGAAGGCATAAGCCATGGGACAAATCCCAGTACGATGCCCGCGAGAAGACCTGTAATGAAGTATCGCATGATTAATCCTGAAGATAACTTTTTAATTTCTGGCTTCTTGATGGATGCCGTAAGCGTCGAATAGCTTTCTTTTCTATCTGGCGAATCCTTTCTTTTGAAAGGTTGAACTTTTCACCAATTTGCTGCAATGACATGGGTTTGTTACCGTAAAGACCGAAACGCAGTTTTAGAATTTCTTTTTCAGATGAGGTGAGCGTTTCAAGTACCTGGTCAAGAGCGTCTTTCAGTGATTCATCAAGAATTCTCTTGTCCGGTGATTCTATCCTCTGGTCTTCAACCATGTTAAGAATGGAGTTGTCCTCCGCGTTTCCTACAGAAGCGTCAAGGGAAACGTAATCCTGGGAAATATTTCTGAGGTGGTTGATCTCCTCATTGTCCATGTCGATTTCTTCGGATATTTCACCGGGGGTGGGTTCTCTTCCCAGCTTGTTTTCCAGGTTTTTGTGAATCCTGTCGATTTTCTGCATATCGGCTGTTCTGTTCAGCGGAAGACGGATGAGAGATGTTTTCTGTGATATGGCCAGGATAATAGCCTGTCGAATCCACCAGACGGCGTAAGATATGAAATGGAATCCTCGATCAGGGTCAAATTTTTCGGCGGCTTTTATAAGGCCCATGTTCCCCTCGTTGATCAGGTCAAGAAGGGATATACCGCTTGTCTGGTATTTCTTCGCGATTGACACAACGAAACGAAGGTTGGCCTTTATCAGCTCATCCTTGGCATTTTGATCTCCTTCTCTTGCTGCACGGGCCAGCCTGTCTTCTTCTTCCCTGGTGAGAAGGGGAATCCGATTGATCTGTTCGAGGTACCACGCAATAGATGAATCGGTGAATTCATCACCTGATGACTTTTTGTTTCTACTTTTACGTGACTTGATTATAGCATCCGCTTCCCGTGTTAATTCTTTCGCTGTTATATTGGAACTGGCGGTGCTTTTATTCTTAGATGTTTTTGATGTTTTTTTAGTTTTTTCTGGCATAATTTTTTCGTTGTGTTATGTGTAATAAATGTATTTATCCTACCACGTGATTGTGAAAAAACAATTTATATGTGTATAGACAAGAATGAATACTATATGTTGCGTATTAGTATACAATAATTTTTAAAAAAATGAAATAACTTTTTTGATTACTCTTCGGGTTGACTTTGGGGGCTGGAAGAGTGATAATATAAACAATGTAATTACTCAGCTGTCATACTGAATAATCAAAATTATTATAAAATGAATAACAGGGTGTTTGATGTATGAATTTGGAAATTCTTAAACAGGTGTATCTGGGTAATACAGTAAATGATTATCTATACTCCGTGTTGATGATTGCGGCAGGTGCGGTACTTGTATTAGTCATCAAGTCAATACTGCTTGCAAGAATACGCTTGGTAATATCACGGACAGAAACAGATATTGACGACGAGGTTCTTCATGCTGTAGAAAAAAACATTATGCCTCTTCTCTATTACAGTGTTCTATTTATTGGAATGATGAGGCTTACCCTTAACCCCGTTATAAGTAAGATACTCAATGTAACTGGTGTAGTTATTACAGTTTTTTTTGGAGCGAAATTACTGGTATCATTGATCATGTTCTTTATCCGACGATACTGGCGAAATAAGGGTGTTGAAGAGGAAAAGAGTAATACAATAGTCTTACTCGGAACCATAATCAAGATACTTATATGGTCAATAGCCCTTATCATATTACTGGACAACCTTGGGGTGAAGATTTCAGGTCTTATCGCTGGCCTTGGCGTTGGCGGGGTTGCTATCGCCTTTGCCTCCCAGGCCATACTTGGGGATGTGTTTAATTATTTTACAATTTTTTTCGACAGGCCCTTTGAGATCGGAGATTTTATAATTATTGACCAATACCTTGGCGTTGTTGAACATATTGGTATTAAAAGTACCCGCATAAGAAGTCTTAGCGGTGAACAGCTGGTGTTTTCCAATAGTGACCTGACAAGTTCACGGCTTAGAAATTATAAGCGCATGTATGAGAGAAGGGTTTCTTTTGAGTTCGGAGTAGTCTACCAGACAACAGCAGATCAACTTGAAAGAATTCCTGGTATTGCTAAAGATATAATTGAAAATATTGAGCAAACCCGTTTTGATCGTGCCCATTTTGCTTCATTTGGAGACTTCAGCCTGGTTTTCGAGGTTGTGTATTATGTTTTGAACAGTGATTTCGCGGTTTACAGGGATATTCAGCAGAAGGTCAACCTGGAATTGAAGCGAAGGCTTGAGGAGATTAACGTGGAATTTGCTTTTCCAACCCAGAGCATCTATTTGCAAAAAGTTGAATAGATGCCGGTATCATTTATACCTGTCAAGAAGTACCTCAATGAATTTGTCAGGTTTTTTGGCGTAGTGGGGTTTCATTAGTGACATCCATATTCCTTCTTTTCTGAAACGTTCCCGGGCAGCATCATCATTGTTGATTGTCTGGTTGCTCATTTTGTCCATGTATTTATATGGTTCCCTGTCGTCCATGTAGAAGGTCATATGATGTGTCATGATCTCTTTTCTTTGCTTTCTCAAAAACGTCTTTTTTACGTATTCAATTTTCTCGATTTTGCCCTCATCGTATTTCAACACGGCTCGTTTGGTGAAGGCGTATCTCCCCCCGTCAAGTGTAATCTCTTCGAGCAGGTTTTGCCTGTATTCGAAATTTGTTTTCATAAGGGGTGTGTGTGACTTTTTAATGCTGTAGGGCTTTTTATATGAAATTTCAGTACGTATTAATTTCCCCGCGCGATTGAAAATAAACGATTCGACATATTCATCAGTAACGTTTTTACCTTCAATGAAATGTTCGGCCTTGAACCAGTGAAGTTTCAATCTTCCATACCTGTCATAATAAAATCGATGTATGGCGTTATAATCTTTTTCATTGCCGGAATATCTTTCGATACGAGAAAGCCTGTCCTTTTTGTCATATATCAACTCGTATCGGGCCACCGGCTTGTCTTTTTCGGAAACGAGAATGGCTTCAAGCCTGTCATCAGGTGAGAATTCCCTGGATATCCTGATGGTACTGCATTGCACAAGAAATATCATGAGTATAATAGTTACCATAACCGGAATAAATGCTGCCGGTGATGATTGAAATGCTTTCTGTATTTGCCTGTTATCTTGCATTGTATTTGTTTTTTAAAGTAATATCCTTTATGTGAATATATAGTATATCGGCATATTCATATATTTTTTAGAGGAAATAGTTCATGTTAACGTGTAACAAAATCCCTGTTCATGATATTGATACAGACTATATAGTATCAGTGAAGCATGTCAAATGAAAATATTTTGTAACTACTCAGCTATTACTAAAATATTGATCATTTGTTTCATAATGGAAAGGAATTGGATCATCTCCCCCCGCCTTCGGCGGGGGGAGATGCTGAATTATTATTCATTTTACGATAATTGAATCATTTGGGTCTTTCCGGATTATTGGGAATTGAAAATAATTTTTATAACAATAATCTATGAAATTTCAATTTACATAAATTTTTTTAACTGCAGATAAATGGAATTAAGTGAAAAGTGAAAGGTGAAAAGTTAGTAGTGACGAGCGATCCGTTCACTTCTCACGGCTCACTATCACTTAATATTCATATAATATATTTTGATGGTTTTTCCCAAAGCCATATTTTTATATATATTCTTCTTAGCGCTCCTTGCGCCCTCTGCGTCTTTGCAGTAATCCGTAAAAATTAGTAAACTATCTCAAGCACCTCATCGAAGTAGTTAACGAAATGAGCCTCTACTCCCTTTTTGACGTGATCGGGAAGTTCATCGAAATCTTTCTGGTTTTCAAGGGGGAAAATAACCGTTTTTACCTTTGCCCGCTTGGCAGCCAGGGTCTTTTCTTTTACACCTCCGATGGGCAGCACCTTGCCCGTGATGGTGATCTCGCCTGTCATGGCCAGCCGTTTCTTTACGGGCTTGTTCTTTACCAGTGAATAAAGGGCGGTAGCCATGGTGATACCGGCTGACGGGCCGTCCTTGGGGGTTGATCCGGCGGGAACGTGCAGGTGAATAAAATGATTGTCGAAGAAGTCTTTAGAAATTCCATACTCTTTTACCCTTGAGCGGATAAAGGAATAGGCGATTTCGGTGGATTCTTTCATCACGTTGCCAAGCTGTCCGGTCTGGGTAAAGCCCTTTGATTTTGATGGTATTGCAGTGGCTTCAATATACAGGGTCGTTCCTCCAAGGCTTGTCCATGCCAGCCCCAGCACAACACCGGCAACGGTCTTTTTGTACAGTGCTTCTTCAGTGAATCTCGGCTTGCCAAGATAATCTTCAATATTGTCATTTGTGATCTTGATCTTTTCTTCATCATTCTCGGCGATCTTTCTCGTGGTTTTTCTCATGATACGCCTGAGGGTGTTTTCAAGGCTCCGTACCCCTGCTTCACGGGCATACCCGTTAATGATAGACTTTAAAGCCGAAGTGTTGATGGAAACCTGGCTTTTTTTCAGACCGTGCCCCGCAAGCTGTTTGGGTATGAGGTAGCGTTTGGCAATCTCGACTTTCTCTTCGAGAATATAGCCTGATAAACGCATTAATTCCATTCGGTCAAGGAGGGGAAGTGGTATTGTGTCAATCTGGTTGGCGGTCGCGATGAATAATACGTTGGAAAGATCGAAACGGACATCCAGGTAATGGTCGAGAAATTGTATATTCTGTTCAGGGTCAAGAACTTCCAGCAATGCGGAAGCAGGATCTCCCTGGAAGCTTGTTCCAATCTTGTCAATCTCGTCCAGCATGATTACGGGGTTGGCTGTTTCAACCTGTTTAAGGCTTTGTATCATTTTACCAGGCATAGCCCCGATGTAGGTTCTTCTGTGTCCCTTGATCTCTGCTTCGTCACGCATGCCCCCCAGTGAAAACCGGTAAAATTTGCGTCCCAGTGCTTCTGCCACTGACCTGCCGATTGACGTTTTACCAACTCCCGGCGGGCCTACGAAACATATTATAGAACCCGTTATCGTACCTTTCATCTTACCGGTACTGATAAATTCAAGTATTCGCTCCTTTATGTCCTCCAGGCCATAGTGATCCCTGTCGAGTATTTTCCTGGCTTTGGGGATATCATAATTATCTGCTGAATACACTCCCCATGGTACGGATGTGAGCCAATCGAGATAATTTCTGCTTACACCGTATTCCGCGGAATGGGGTTCCAGTACCTTTAGTTTATCAATTTCTTCGTTGAACCTTTTCTCTGCTTCTTCTGAGAATGTAAGCTTTTTGGCCCGTTCTTCGAACATTTCAATCTCGGATGTTTTCTCATCTTTCTCGATTCCCAGTTCTTTTTTTATCTCTTTGAGCTGTTCTTTGAGGAAAAATTCTTTTTGATGCGCGGCAATTTTTTCTTCAATCTGCTTCTGAATTTTTTTCTGAATTTTACTCATTTCCAGTTCTTTCTTCAGCAGAACCAGCACTTTTTCCACTCGCTCACGGACATCAAAGGTTTCAAGTATATCCTGTACTTCAAATGGATCCGCGGATGTCATGGATGCTACAAAATCGGCAAGCTTGCCCGGATCCTCGATACTGAACCGGTTCAGAAAAAGCTTCATTTCCTCCTGGAATAGATTATTGTTCTTTATCAACTCTTTCACAGACGAGATTATAGCGGTTGAATATGCCTTCATCTCTTCTGTTGATTCATAGGGGGCTTCATAATGATGGGACACTTTCCACTTGATAACCGGTTCGTCGGTAATGACATTATCAAGTGTAAACCGTTTCAGGGCATTCACCATCACCTGCACAGTATTATCATCAATAGGAGCAATTCTCAATATCTTGATGGAAGTTCCAACCGTGTAAAGGTCTTCTGATTTTACGGTCTCTCCTTCTTTCTGTTCCTTTATCAGCACCACACCGCCGATTTTTCGTTCGCTGTCGGCGATCTCCTTTGCCGCCAGCATCATGTTTTCACCTGATATTACCAGGGGAATCATCATGCCGGGAAAAATGGGACGATGGGTAATGGGTATAATTGGTATACCTTCGGGAAGTACTTCGTCGGGAATGATCAGATGCTTTGGTTCAACTATGTTTTCTCCGTTTGTCATAATTATGTACCTTTGATTCTGATGATTATGTTCGATTTATAATGAAGTATACTATTTATACCACAATTTTATGGTTTCATAAAGTAATTTTTTCAACGATTAATTTCACCATACTAAACTGGTATCACGCGGAGGCGCGGGGAACGCGGAGAGTTCCGTGCCCTTCCTCAGCGTCTCCGCGCCTCCGTGTGATACTAATTGGGTATTGATGAAGAGTCTCAAGTTTTATATTTTGTACTATTCACTAATTATCCGTGTTCATCTGCGTTTATCGAGCGAAGCGGGCGGTTAAAAATTAGAGAAATTTGATTTCATGGGTTGCTATTATTGAGAACAGTTTTTCATTCCCACGAAACCGAAAAGAATGGAAAATATAATTGATGTATTTCCGGATTGTTATAGTGTGACTTGATTCAATCATTGCGAATATATATCTTACTAATACTGGAGCGTTGTCAAATGGGTGCAATTACAGAAATAAAAGTAAGAGGCTATCACCTGGATGTATTCGGGCATGTGAATAACGCAAGATACCTGGAGTTCCTGGAAGAAGCAAGGTGGACATACCTGGAGCAGATGGGGATAAGCTTTGATTCCTTCGCCAGGAAAGGTATTTCCCTTGCCGTGGTTAATATAAATATAAACTATCGCGCACCTTCTGTGCTTGGAGATGTGCTGGAAATAGAGACAACACTGAACAAAATTGGCAACAGGAGTATCGTTCTTAACCAGGTTGTACACAAAAAGCATGATAATAAGCGTGTAATTGATGCCGAGGTAACATTTGTCATTATTGACCTGGCCACGGGGCGAGCCATACAAATAGACGACGAGTTAAAGCAACAGTGGCATGAACTATCCGCCCAGTATTTCGGTTAATAAAACGATACACATAAATTTGTTTTTGCTTGACTTCAGATATTCAGAAGTGTAGTATTATCGGGCTATATGTACCAATAATTCTGGAGGAACGTAACATTGAAAAAGATATTATTGACAGTTGCGATTTCATTTATTTTCGTATCGTCAGCATGGGCTGAAATATACATTGATGTCAGTGGTATGTACAACCAGACCGGTGATGCCGAGAATCAGATGGGTCTTAGCAGCGCACTGGGTATTACGGTCACTTCAGATCTTACCGCGTATTTCAGGTTTTATACCAGTGGAATGACAAAGGACTCCGATACCGTCAACGAGGTAACCCACAACCAGGAAGCATTTCTTGGTGGTATTGAATACGCCTATCGTTTCTCCAGCTATCCTGTTTTCTGGAAATCATCTATCGCACTGGGAACAGTATCAACCAGTACGGATTGGGATGATACAACCGATCCGGACCATATTAACAAGAAAGAATCAGGGATGGCAGCTGGCTTATACACGGGGGTTGAGTATATTCTTTCCCAGAGGGTAAGTCCATTCGTTGAGATCGGATACCTTCGAACATTTTATGAGAAAGACTATGAAAAAGATACCATCGCCGGGGTACAGGTGTATGCCGGTGTCCGGGTAACCGTATGGGGAAAGAATAAAGGATTGTTTGACGATTACGAATAGAATGCAGGTAGGATAATCATTTTTCGAAAGGTTGTTTCCGTTCTTTATGCATCTGTTCAATGAGTTTTTCAGTGATATCTTTAACCGGGTTTGCGCTCAGCATCCCGGTTTTTATATTTGACTGCATCCAGATAAGACGTTTATCCCGCATATCTATTGCACGTACCCAGCATTCATCCCTGTCTTCGTTAAACCCGATAATACAGAGAATATGAAGACGCTGCCTGTACGCGTTATATAGTTTATCGATTATTTCGGATTTAACGTCAAGGTAGTGCACATCGTAGGTGTAATATGTGTCCTTCAGTTTTTTTCGTATCTTGTTATACTGTATCCCGGCCCATGGCCCGTAATATAATTCTGTTTTTCGCCAGTCGGTAATCGTATCATAAGAATTATCCACGGTGCGGATAAATTTAAAGGTATCGATGAATTTAACGTGGCGGTCTTCGGTGAGCCGCATTATCTCGTTTCCCTGGACAGAGATAACCGGATGGCCGTTTTCCATGAAGGCCGCGTACACCTGGTGTAATTCGAGGTCTTCAAGGTTGGTGATGATGCCGATGCGTTCTCCCGGCTTAATGGTGCGGGCCATAAACAGGTTATCGGCATCCATGAAGTCAACTACAATGAGGGTGATCCGGTCAACAAGCTTGAATATCTCGGTTTCCATCTTGCCAATGTTAGTAAAAGTGAATATCTCGTTTGAACCCCTGGCGTAGAGATGTAATTCGATTTTAATGCGGTTGTCTGCAAGAGGTGTAAAGTTACCATAAATAAAAAGGTCGGCGTTCAAATTATCAATAACATCGGGAAGTTCAACATGCCTGTAATCCTTTTTGAGAGCACTGTCATGCTTTTCTTTGAGAATTTCGTTCACCTTGTGGGGTTTAAGCACATTACTGTGAAAAATAGCTTCAATTGATGATGCAAATGAATTTGGGAAGATGGTTTCAAGATAATCATAATTCTGATTGTCGGTTGTATTGGTAAGATACCCGAATGCAACAACAGGTTTCGCGTGCAGCTGCGGAGTTAAGAGTACTATTGCCAGGATAGCCGCAAGAGTGGCGTGTAACGCGTACCCGGGGATAACCTGGTGCAGGTAATGTAGTATCTTCATTTAGTTCCGGACATGCTGGTAATAAAGTGATCGATTACATCTTCAAGTGAATCATCATAGCCGGCCGGATAGTTCTCCACCCAGATAACCTCGTAGGAAGAAAGATCTATTGCCCTTGCCCATGATACTTTCTGCCAGTCTTTCAGATCAAGCAGAACCAGGTACTGGATGTTATATTTACTTCGCATCTCGGCAATTGATTCTGCCTTGTTCAGTTCGTAATTATACACGTGAAGTTTATAGAGATTGTCATATGATTTTTCGAATGAAAGCAGGTTGCCCTGGCCTTCACCTTCAGGTGTCATGTCAGACTTGTATGAAAGTTTCTTGAAATCAGAAATATCATATACATCTTTTAATGAATAAAGGTCGGACGCGTTTATGGCCTTTACCCGGTAATTTCTTTCCAGGAAACGTGACAGAATAACATTCTTGATATTATTGGGATGATCTACGATAACGGCGATTTGTGAGTTTGGAGATACACTTCTTTTCAACGCGCGCACAGGCTTTTTCGAGGCACACCCCGCGATAAAACCGAATAACAGGATAACTGCAACACATGTGATAAGTATTGAATATACTTTTTTCATGACAGCGAACCTCGCTAATAAGTGTTGATAATGGTTATTTCATAGAAAATAAATCAGTGCCCAAAAGCATACCAATTGTAAGTGAGCGAATGGGGAGTGTCAAACATAAAACAGGTAAACCAGGTAGAGAAAATAAGGGGGTGAATTAAATACCGGGTAATAATATGAATTTCAATGTCAATTTTGAATG
>CAZAOK010000074.1:5247-18340 GCA_964486725.1 uncultured Leptospiraceae bacterium | reverse complement strand
TTCTTTATTCAAAATTGACATTGAAATTTGTTTTATTACCCGAAATTTAATTCACCCCCCTGGGAATTGAAAATAATTTTTGTAACTACTCAGCTGTCATGCTGAATAATTACAAATTATGCTCAAATTCTTTTTCATTATGAAGTAAATGATCTATATTTTAGTCATAACTGAGTAGTAACAAAAATATCATTAATTGAAAGGCATGAAAGTGTAATCTATGAGGGCAGTTTATTTAGATTTTAATATCAATAATTGCTATAAATAGAGACATGGGCCCGATGCTAACGGGTTTTTTTATCTAACGACTCTTGACTACCGGGAAACTGATGATGATGCATGCCTCCACCTTCCAGAAAATATACATGATATTTATTCTTTTATTAATATGTGTGTTCACAATCGGGGGAATCCTTTACAGTGGCCAGGATGCCGTTGATGATAGGATTGAAGAGGTTCTGAATTCTGATATGTTCGCAGATGGTAAACCCGTTCACATGCGGTGTGACATTACCGCCTATTGCCCAGGTGCGTGTTGTAATACAGGGGTGAAACGAATTAATGGCCGGATGGTTACAATTGACTGGAGTGACAAGGTGGCAGTTGGAGGACTTTCTCTCAGCAGGATGGTGTCAAATGGAATACACGTGATGGCGGTTGATCCTGATGTCATTCCACTGGGATCCATTATTTATTATGAGGGAAAGTATTATTTTGCCCTTGATACCGGCGGTATGATAAAAGGCAGGAAGCTGGATGTCCTTGTCGAGAAACATGACGATACGTTTGTTTTCGGAAAGCGCATGAAACAGGAAGTAAAAATATTTATGCCACAAGATTCCGGAAAAGCGGTTAACTATATTAGAAATATCCTGTCAGAAATAGCGATTTAGTAATTACGGGAAGTCAGAATATCCTCACCCCGGAAATGCTTTCTGCCACGTTGAAGGCATGATCGCCGATCTTTTCGAATTTCGAAAGCATATCAATAAAAAGCAGGCCAGAATCCACGTCACATTGCCGCTTGTTAAGCCTGGTGACATGCCCCTTCCGAAGTTCTTTTCGAAGTTCATCAATGCGATCCTCAATTACCCTGGCTTCGGGAAGAATATTTGTGCTTTTCACCGAGATGCTTTTATGTATAAGTGCCAGCGCTTCCCGTACCTTCCCGGATATTTCATCAATACCTTTTACCGCGTGACTGGTAAATTTGATTTTCTGGTCATATTTTCTTCTGATCAGTTTCAATATGGATTCACTCTGATCACCAATACGTTCGATCTCGTTTACCGTGTGCAGCATGGAGGAGATTTCCTGGCTTTGATCCTGTGAAATGTTGTGCTGGGATATGGTTACAAGGTAGTCGGATATCTCTTTTTCAAGACGGTCAACCGTGTTTTCAAGTTTCAGTATCTCTTCAACCTTGTCTCCCAGTTTCTCTGATGGATTGTGGAAGACTTCAATGGTACGGTCGAACATGTCATTTACAATTTCACTCATGCGGCGCATTTCCAGGCGGGCCTGGTTGATATTTATTGCGGGGGTGGATACCAGTACTGTACTGATATACTTGAGATGAAATTCGTCCTTGTCTATTTTCCCTGCGGGGATAATAAATGCTGCCAGGTTGGCAAGGTGCCTTGTAAAGGGTAAAAACAGCAGGGCATTGGTTACATTAAATACTGTATGAAATGCGGCCATGTGATCAGCAATGACAATGGAACGTAACGCGGCGTCGGGATTGGAAGGATTTCCAGGAACTATGTAGTCTACCAGCGGAACAAAAAAATTATGAAATAACAGGAGAACCCATATAACCCCGGACACGTTGAAAATCAGGTGGGCGAGGGCAGCCCTGCGGGCGTCAGTTGAGGCACCGATGGCAGCGATATTGGCAGTGATTGTTGTTCCTATATTCTCACCAAGTATAAGGGCGCATGCAGTGGGAAAATCGATAAGACCGTTTACGGCAAGAGTCATGGTCATGGCCATCGTGGCGCTTGATGACTGTACCAGCATGGTTATAATTCCGCCAATTCCCACTACAAGCAGAGCGGACAATATTGTATTTGCGCTGTACTGAGCCATAAAGTGCATAACCTGCTGGGAATTTCTCAGATCCTGCACCGCGCCGCTCATAATATCAAGACCAAGAAACAGTATTCCAAAACCAAGAAAGATCTCGCCATATTGTTTCAGTTTCTGATTGGAAAGAAACCTGAGAAAAAAACCGATTCCAATGGCAGGTAACGCGAATGTCGCGATTTTTATTTTAAAACCAAGTATGGCAACAAGCCAGCCGGTAACAGTTGTCCCGATATTGGCACCAAAGATGATTCCTATTGACTGGGTAAGGGTGAGAAGACCCGCACTGACAAAGCTCACCAGCATAACAGTGGTGGCGCTTGAAGACTGAATAACCGAGGTAATGAAAAAACCGGTAATCACACCAAGTATTCTGTTGTTGGTTACTTTCCAGAGAATCGCCTTAAGCCTGTCACCCGCGGCCATTTGCAGGGACTCGCTCATGATTTTCATCCCAAACAAAAATAGGCCAAGACCACCAAAGATGGTCAGGAATGTTTCAAACCCACCCATGTATACCTCACCGTGTTTTCAGTACCAATGCAGCATGAATACGTGGTAACTTATTCACAATTAGTGTGATTTTTTTTATAAAAACAATGTTACAACTACTTTTATTTGTACGTACGTCAAGAATATTTATTCTATTTTTGTAATTACTCAGCTGTCATTTTATAATAATTCAGCATCTCCCCCGCCTTCGGCGGGGGGAGATGCTGAAATTCCTTTTCATTATGAATTAAATGATCAATATTTTAGTCATAGCTGAGCAGTAAGCAATTTTTAAATGGAACTGGAATTCCGAGCTGAAACAGTACCCTTGATTATTGACATGGTAGAGAACAGGAAAAACACAAGAAGGGTTATTAACAGAATGAATTTGAATGCTGCCATGGATGATGCCATGGCAATCAGGATATCAGAAAAAAGGCGGTTTGAAATGATGATGATATGGAGCAGGTTTTCAACATAGTCAAAAGCGGCTGCCACAAAGGGAGCGAAACATGCGGCGTACATGAACCCCGCTATGGATGGGTTTTCGTTGATTGTTCTTACCCGAAGCAATTGGGATGCTGTTGAGGATAGAAGTAGTGAATATGCAACCGGAAATATGAAATCAAGCCATATTGTAGATAGAAACAGGTCAATACCATCGGGGCCCCAGGATAGTAATACACCTCTGAAATTGAAACTGGTGAAGGAAAGCTCCAGGTATACTACCCCCATACCATCATTGGCGAGTCTTTGATCAATGCCAAGCAGGATATAAGATAGAAACACTGTGCCCGCGAATGAGAGGGCCAGGGTAATCCTGCTGGTCAGAATCGTGTTTAGCCATGGGGGCAATACATATTGCCGGGTGTTTTTATTCGTCGGAAGCTTCGTCATCGCTGAGCCTTATCTCGAACGCGGATTTGTTTATGGGGATAGGTATGCTTTCACCGAGTTCATCTTCATTTTGATTTTTTCTGATTGCAGGGATGTACCCGTGGGTTTTTTCTGTTTCTATCTTCTCATTAATTCTTTCAAGACTGGATGTTATGGTGCCGTCGCTGGGGTCGAGTTTCAAGGCCATCTCGTAATATTTTTTACTCTCCTGCAGGTTGCCCAGTGACTCATGACATAACCCGGTATACAGGTAAAGGGATGCCGATTTGAATTGCAGGTTCCTGGCAGTTGACAGGTATTCGAGTGATTCTCTGAATTTACCCTGCGACAGAAGCAGTATGCCTATCTGGTAGGGGACACGTGGGTTCTTGTTATCAAGCTTCATGGCATGAGTTAAATACTGGTATGCAAGGTCCATGTTCTGCAGGGTGATATTCAGTGTGCCCAGCCTGTAATTTGCCTGAAAATTGTCAGGATTTATGGTTAAAATGGCATTGTACAGGTGTACAGCTTTTTCCCATTGTTTTTCTTTTTCGTAGTTGCGGGCAATCTGGCGGTAATGGTACTCTTTAAACGCCAGGATCCTGTCTATATACTGGCGAAGTTCATACCGGTAATCAGCTATTCTTCGCAGCTTGAAGAGTAGTTCGGTTTCTTCCTCGTAGTTTTCCTTCAGTTCGGCAACTTCAGACAGTTTAAGAAGAGTATAAATTGCATTGTTTTGTGAAAGGTTTTGTGAAAGAGAGTACCGGGCACGGGAATTAATATGTTCATTGTCAACCAGTTTCATGAACATGTCATTCCCGGATGTAAGCAAGTCCAGGTACTTGTTATCCTTTACAGGTACATTGTGTGGAGGTTTCAGTAGCATGTATTCAGCCGGGTATCCGGGATCTAACTCCACCGTGTCGGTGTTGGGGGCGGTTTCGATCATATGTGATAGAAAATGTTCAGTGTCCAGAAACAGGTCTGAGAACTTCTCATGGTTTTTAAGAAATTGACGCATGTTGTTAATATGACCTTCTTCCAGAAGAAATCCTTTTGGCCGGTCAGTACCCCCGTATACCAGGTAGTTGCCAAATAAGAAGGCAACTGTATGGGTAAATTTCTGACGGACATTGCTGGTGGCTTTTTCCAGAAAGCCAGGATCACAACGGGCAACATCATATACCTGCATGAATATCCCATCGGGAGTCAGCCTGTCCCTGATGATATCAGTATATGAAGGATTAAAACGAAAACGGTTTACCTGCTGGTCAAAGATGTTAGGCATGTCAACTATGATCTCATAATTGCCGGCAATCCTGGATAGTGTTTCCAGCACATACTCCCGGTTTGATATATACTGGTCTTTACCCGTAACAGCAAGCCGCTGATAGTCTATGTTCCTGTCTGGTATGTAATCGGTGCAATACAACTCTTCTGTATTGACCCCCGGAACGGGGTTCTTAAAGAACTTCTGGTAGCCGTCAAGAAACAGGATGGATGAATTTTCCTGCATTGC
This sequence comes from uncultured Leptospiraceae bacterium, assembly GCA_964486725.1. Classification (GTDB taxonomy): domain Bacteria; phylum Spirochaetota; class UBA4802; order UBA4802; family UB4802; genus M55B154. Next base: position 13,362 of record CAZAOK010000074.1, on the reverse strand, counting down.
ATATAGTTTCACGGGAAACAGGGCTCTTTTCAGATTACGTACTGATATATTATGGATTTTACATGCCAGTACATTCTGCAGTCTGACCTGGCTTGACCTTGTAATAAATTCAGCGTTATAGTTTATCCTTGTGAGGGTATTGTATCCCTTTGAATATTGAACAAAGAGATCATTGTTCAACGGAATCTTAAAATTTATATGGAGGGTAATCAAAAGTGGAACAAATACCAGTGAAAAGACGAAGTAGCTTCCCTTTTTTAATGCTCCTTTCTTATGCTGGAATAAGTATAATCCCGGTAACAGGACATTTAATAAGGCCATAACATAAAATGTTATAAAAAACCACCTGTAGGTGAATACATACCAGAACAATGCCATCATGATTGGAATGGGAATAATATAAAGAGAAAAATTTAATATTGAGAATCTCGTTTTATGATCATGCTTCAATGATATATGAGAGATATTGTTTGCCAGTGAAAAACCAAACATGACAGCCGGTATCGCTACTACCAGTGCGGCGACAGCAATATCCAGGGTATTGCTGTATTGTGAAAGTATGATGAATACTGCAATAAACAAGAGTGGATACAGCATTTCACTGTATACGTGCCAGAAGGCGTTTTTTAGAAGCCGGTTCAGTCCCAGTCCCAGGAGAATGGCACCCGCCATGGCTGAAATAAAAAGCATGACTGGCAGGGGGAAGAATCCATAGTATTTAATAAATGAATAATAGAGAAAGATAGAATATGTGGCAATATAAGAAAAGTTCAGGTAGGTGAAAAAAATATCATCCCTTGAGTGAGGGGTCTTGTCTTCCTGTTCTTCATATACCTTTCCCGGTTCTCTTGTGTACATGGGAACCGGGTTATACGGCAGATTGATATATACCATGGTTGCAATTACAACCGGAAGGGCGGCGAAAATTACCGGGTACCAGGTATAATATGTGGCGACTACCCCATTGAGGATGATACCAGATGTAATCCCGGCAATGGACAGGGCGATAAATAACAGTATGGGGTTTTTCTCGTCAATGTAATCACCTGAAGATATTTTCAGGAAATAGATACTCTTTATTCCAACAATAAGCCCAAGAAAAGGAGCTATCATATGGATGGAATATGGATAATGTAATGTTACAAGTACCGGTAACGATATTGTTTCGGTTGAAAGATATTCTTTTCCGATGTAAGCGGATGCTGTCAGTAAAAAAAGAATTTCAACGATTAGATACCCATACCTTGACTGTTTCAGCCTGCTGAAAAGAAGCTGGCCGACGATATTTCCCGCAAGAAATCCAGCCATCAGCAGCAGTATTATGTCATTACCTATCGGGGCATACGGGAAGAGGTACTTACCCCTGAGTATAAGATCTGATAGCATAAATCCACCTATCAGAAATGAGAAAAAAGCATTGAGAAGTACAAGTCTTCTCTGGGAAATGTTTGAGTAGCTGAACTCACTGGTCAAATTCATGAAAAATCTCTCTGTTAATACTGGCGTTGTATGAATGAAAACAAATGAACAAAAAAAATACAACAACTTTTCTGAATACGAAAAATAGTAACAATTTTCCGAGAATATACCGTTAATTTAATACAGGAGATACTGGAGAATTGTCGTAAAATTATTTACTTGCTATGATTTTATGATACATTGACAATATGAAGGGGAATAAAAAATGAATAGTACATCCACAATTGAATATATCCCTGAAGACAACCTGGTTGTGCTGTTTCTTCTTGTCCTGATCACGGGTGGCTTGTACCTGTTCTGGTGGTTGTCAAGGGTAAGCAGGATTTTTGATGATAATCCCGTTACAAATGTACTGCTGGTGATATTCACGGGAGGTCTCTGGTTTCTGTACCTGAGCATGAAATATATGCAAAGGGCAGAGGAATTAAACGGCAGGGAGTTAAAGTGGTTTATGATCCTTTTTCTTCCACTGGCGTTTTTAATTATACAGCATGATATAAACGAAAAATATTTCCCTGGTAGATAAAATCTCAGGAGAGGACGATGATAGTCAGGTGCACTGAATGTAATGCTGCATACGCGGTTGATGATGAGAAAGTCCAGGACAAAAAGTTTGGATTCAGCTGTCCAAAATGCGGGACAAATGTAATTATTGATAACCGTGGACAGACAGGGACACATGAGCACCCGGAGGAAACCGCTGAGCCTGCCGGGTTTGATTTTGATGAAGATGCCGCGTTATCCGTAGAGATGGGTGAAGCGGAAACAGGCATCGATATGTCCGCGGATGCGCCGGAGGATGCACCTGTACCAGGTGGGGTGGATGAAGATATCCTGGCAGATATGCCTCAGCTTCCCGAAGAAGAAACAACCATGGAGGAAAGTGAGACACCAGACGATTTCTTCATGGGTGAAGATGTACAAATGGAAGTCCCGGACTCTGTTGAAGTCGAAAAAGAAGATACAGATGAACCCGCTTTGGAAGAAGGAACCCTTGAAGAAGGAATTGGTGAAGACTTCGATCTATCTGAAGATATTATGGCAGAAGAAAAACCTGCTGACCTGCCAGCTGAAGAATCAGCTTTATCCATTGAAGACGAGAACGGGATCTCTGAAACCGGGGTAGTTGTGGATGAAGTATCTGACGAGGAATTACAGGCACTTGAGGACATAGAAGGACTTGACCTTGAACCTCAACAAACAACTGAAACTGATGAAAAAGAATCCCGTGAAAGTGAAGATGAAATAAAAACAGACGAGGTTTTTTCAAAAGAGTCAGAAGATATTGATGAGAGCCTGACTATTGATCTTGATTCACTCGATATTCAACTTGCCGAAGACGAGAAAGCTTCTGCAGTTGAGCAGAAAGAAATGATGGAAGGTGGAACCGAAGAGGATCTGGATTTTGGAGAAGTCGAACCTTCCAGCCAGACACCGGAGGAAGGTGAAGAAGACCTGGACCTCACCCTTGATCTTGACTCGCTGGATATTCCCCTGGACGAGATAGAAGGTGTGCAGCCTGGAGAAGAGGTTGAAGAGGATGAGCGGCTCACCCTCGAAGATGCCGGTCTGACCATCGATGAACTTGTAGACTCAACTCCCGTAGTGGATGAGTCAGAAGAGGAAGAGGAGCTGCGGCTCAGTATAGATGAAATTGACCCAAACCTTACCATTGATAATATTCACAGAGAACTTACCGACGAGGAAAGTACCCAGCTCATGGAGGACACCTCCGAGATAGATCTTGATGAGCTTCCGGAAATTGATCTTGATGAGTTCGATAAAGACGCGTATTCAATGGAACTTCTTGAAGAGCAGGGCATACCTTCACAATCGCGGGGTAAGACAGGGGAAGATTTTCTTGACCTTGAAACAGGGCGGGAAATTTCTGATTTCCAGCCGGTTATGTTTGCCGAAGAAGAAACTGACATGGTGCCGGGAGGAGTTAGCAGTTTCTCAATAGATTACGCGTTGTCTTTCTCCCGCATGGGTGGAGTTCTACGGCTGCTGGGCTTGTATATGTTGAGTCTTATCCCTCACATGATGGTGTTCGCGGTGTATCTTATACTTTCAACCATTCTCGGTTTCATAAACTGGGTTATAATACTGTTTGCCGGCTATGGTATGGAAGATTTTATGGATGTTCAGAAAAAAACCATTCGATACTTTTTATATATCTGTTCAAACCTTTCAGGGGTTGTTGAAGACAGGCCCATGTGGACCGGGATCAGAAATATTGATCATTCGATGCAGTATGACGTGGTATACCCATCAAAGCCCTCCAGGATTCTCGCGTTACTGCGAATTTCCGGTATAGGTATACTGCTGGCAACATTTCCCCATATCCTCCTTTTGCTGGTGCTGTCACTGGGGTTGATGGTCATCGCCGTAGCAGGAATAATCTCTGTCATAGCTACCCGTAGATGGCCAAACCTGCTGTTTGATTTTATGGCGCGGTATTACCGGTACTGTTCAGCAGTCCTTTCATTCATTTTCGGGCTTGTGGACAGGTACCCGTCATTCAAATTCGGGTGAGCACCAGTTGTTGCGCCTAACTATCTTCGTGGTTTACTATTAATCCTGACATAACCACGGGTATAATAAAAAACTTGTTGATCCGGCACGTGCAATATCACATATACTTGTAATCCATTAAAAGGATGGCATGGTGTTGGATGATTGATGAAATATTTAATGAAAATGGCATACTGGCAGAACTTGTAGACGGCTATGAACAGAGGGAAGCCCAGGCGGAGATGTCGGGTTGTATCTTCGAGAGCCTCTACAATGGAAAACGCTGTATAATCGAAGCGGGAACCGGCGTAGGAAAAACAGTGGCATATCTTATTCCCGCGTTGTATTATGCTGTTACAGAAAACAAAAAGGTGGCGGTAACCACTGAAACGAAAGCATTGCAGCAGCAGATAATGCTTCACGAAATACCCGTAGCCTGCCGTATCGTAAAAAAACTTACCGGTGAAGACCCACGCTATTCTCTTTGCCTTGGCAGTTCAAACTATCCCTGCAGAAAAAGACTGGAGATGGTACAGACCCATGGTGAAGTTTCAGGTGCCCAGCTCAAGCAGGTCGCACATATCGGCAGGCTTATGGATGGCCGGGGGGTTGTTACCCGGTTTGATATACGTGCCGGTGAAGAATTCTGGCAGAAGATTTGCCGTGATCCCGAATCATGCGGGATGAGCAGGTGCAGGTATGCCTCCAGGTGCGTGTTTCTCAGGGCAAAAAAAGAATGGCAGGAATCCCACTTGCTGGTGATGAATCACTACCTTTTCTTTACCAACGTGGCATCGGGAAAAACCTACCTGCCGGATATGGACGCGGTATTTTTTGACGAGGCTCATTCCCTGGAGCGGATCGCTTCCACGCAGCTTGGATTCCGGTTATCTGCAAAAAGTCTTCGGGAAACACTGGATCGGCTGATCAGGAAACGAAAGGGAGGGGCGGTGGTAGAGAACGTGCTTCCCCCGGATGCCGCGGTAAAGGTACACCAGATTACAGGGGATATTCTGAAAGAAGCGGATATTTTTTTTGCCGCCCTGCAGCGTGTATTTCCCCATGCTTCGTCAATACACCGGGTAAAAAAAACCCTGCCGGAGGGGAAACCGCTGGTTGATGCGCTTAAAAAGAGCCTGGAATTCATGGAAGCACATGTCAACGAAGAATGCGAAGAGATGGAGTTGAGCGAATTTGACATGTTACGGGGGAGACTGTTTACCTTCATGGACAACCTTGACCTTTTCATAACCATGGGTAATGAGAATTTCGTATACTGGGTGGAACGGCAACGGGATGTTCTAATCGGTGACCTTGACCTTGTAGGGCAGCCTGTTGAAATCAATGATATATTCTCAAGAGATGTTGCCCGCTATTATGAAAGTCTATGTTTTGTCTCGGCAACCCTTGCTATCAATGATGACTTTTCATATATAGCTTCCCGGCTGGGATTACATGACTACAAGTCAATGATTTGCCAGTCTCCCTTTCAGTATAAGCGGCAATCAATACTTTTTTTGAACAGGAATGGCCCCTCTCCGGTTCAGGATAATTATGCCGAAATGGCCGCACGAGATGCCGCCAGTATAATCAGTATGGTGGGGGGAAGAACCCTCATGCTGTTTACCTCCTACTCCATGTTGAGATCAGTTAAGAATTTTCTCGAGGATCATCTATCCAACGGGATGTACTGTCAGGGTGAGATGTCCGCCACAGAAGCGTTATCAGCCTACAGGGATGATGTAAGCGGTATTTTACTGGGAACACACTCCTTCTGGCAGGGTATCGATCTTCCGGGTGACATGGTTCGATGTGTTATCATCATGCGCCTGCCCTTTGGAGCACCTGATAATCCTCCGGTGCAGGCGCGCATTGAACGGATAAAAGAAGCCGGTGGAAACGCTTTCGGACAGTACCAGCTTCCGGAAGCTGTTCTTCTTCTGAAACAGGGATTCGGGCGCCTGATACGCAGTTCACGGGACAGGGGGGTGGTGGCCATTCTTGATTCCAGGATATGCGGGAAGACTTATGGGAACGTGTTTTTGAAGTCACTTCCAGACAGCAGGCGTGTTTACTCCATCGAAGATCTGGAAAAAGAGATTCTCATCATCAATACGTAATACCAGGTATCCATGGAATTAAGGTAATTACTCAGCTGTCATGCTGAATAATCAAAATTATTCTAAATTGAATAATAATCCTGCATCTCCCCCGCCTTCGGCGGGGGGAGATGCTCCAATTCCTTTTCAATATGAAGTAAATGATCAATATTTTAATCATAGCTGAGTAGTCACGAATTAAGTATAAAATAAAATTTTACTTGCATAATGCAAGTAAATATGCCTTCATGTGCATATCATGAACATGGGAGCATGTAATGCCGGAAGAAGTCACACGATCAGAAATCGACGAAATACTTTTTAATGCCCTCAGGACAATATTTGCCTTTGAACGTGAGAAAGTCTCAGTATTTGATCTCACCTACGGGGAGATTTACCTGCTCCAGTTTCTGAGGCGCAGAAGCGATGCCCCCATGAGTGAAATTGCCACAGAAATGCATATACCCATAAGTACCGCCACACGGCTTATCGACAGGCTGGAAAAACGTAATCTTCTATCCAGGCGAAAATGTGACAATGATAGAAGGAAAATGCTGGTTACCCTCAAGGAGGATGGGAAAAACCTGGTTGGCCAGGTTGAAGACCATACCTATGATATAATAATTAATAATCTGAAAAAATTCAGTAACCAGGAAATACGATGTTTTATTGATACGGCTTCGAAATTGAACGAAATATTGTTAACAAAATAACAGGGATTGGAGGCGGGGTGTGAAACAATTAAGGGGTAAAGTGGCGGTAGTTACTGGTGCTGCCATGGGAATGGGAAAAAGTCTTTCATCAATGTTGATGGACGAGGGCTGTATACTGGCACTGGTTGATGTGAATAAGAAAGAGCTTGAGAATACCGAGAACCAGCTGTCAAAAAAAGGTTCATGCAGAACATATGTATGTGATATTTCAGACAGAAAGGCCGTCTATGAACTGGCAAAACAGGTAAAAAAGGATCTGGGGCCGGTGTCACTGCTGGTGAATAACGCGGGTATAATGAAGGCGGGAGAGTTGCTGGATCTTAAGGATGAACTGATTGATAAAATGCTGCAGGTAAACCTTGCCTCAATGTTCTGGATGTGCAGGGCATTTCTTCCCCAAATGATACAAAAGGGAGAGGGACACGTGGTTAACATGGCTTCGGCTGGAGGCATACTGGCCATTCCCAACCTGTCAGCCTATTGTGCCAGTAAATTCGGGGTTGTGGGGTTCTCTGACGCCCTCAGGCAGGAGATGAAAAAAAACCGGTTACAAATTGGCGTGACCTGTGTATGTCCCAATACCGTTGGAACCGGGATGTTTGAAGGGGCAAAAATGGTGACAGGAACAAGGCTACTTAAAACCGAACAGGTAACAAGGCAGGTGTTAAAGGGCATAAGGAAAAACAGGGCAATGGTGACAGTTCCCGTCGTGTCGGTAAAATTTCTGACCCCCCTTATGAAACTGTTACTCCCGGTGCATGTTATGGACAGGGTAAACAATCTGCTGGGGATGTGGCATGCTAATGATTCCACAAAAGGAAGGAATGGGAAATGATGAAAAAAATATTATTAGTAGTTGGAGTTCTCATTGCCATTAACCTGCTGCTGGTGGGAATTAATATATTACAGAAAGGCATGGGTGGCTGGAATGGACAGTCCATGAATGAAATACTTGGAAAACCGGCTGCAGATGCAACTCTCGAAGATATTCATTCGCTGTCAAAGGCCGAAGTGTTTCAGCTTTTTTATGCTGCCCCGGCACCGGCGTTTGGAGAAATGAAAGGGGAATACAGGGCAAAAACGTTACCGGTTGGTATCATGGCTTTTGCCGCGGATTATTTCACCCATCATTTTTTTGGTACTGGTAAATGGCTGGGTAAGGCATTTTTTCCTTTTGAAAAGGAAAAAGGATGGGGATATAATTTATTCGATGACCAGGGGGATGATGGTGATATTCATAGAACAAGAAAAATGAATACATGGGTGGGACCCTCTACAATCGATGACCGCATCTCCTTTCACCTGGATTA
>CAZAOK010000074.1:0-5147 GCA_964486725.1 uncultured Leptospiraceae bacterium | reverse complement strand
AGGTTTTTAAGCACGAAAATACTCTGGGATGAACTTGAAAAGGGTGTTGATCCCCTTTCCCCTGATAATATATTGATCGTCATGACCTCTCCCCTGACAGGCAGCGGGGCTCCGTCTTCAAGCAGGTATGATATATCGGCCAAAAGTCCCCTTACCGGTGCAATCGGTCACTCGAACAGCGGGGGTAACTTTGGTATACATTTAAAAAAGGCCGGGTATGACGGGATTGTCGTTCGGGGGCGGGCCGAAAAACCTGTATACCTGGAGATTGACAATGATAAGGTGAGCATTCGTGACGGGGCTGAAATCTGGGGAATGGATACACAGAAGTCACAGGAGGCCATGGGCAAGGGCGGCACCATGGCCATTGGCCCTGCCGGTGAAAACCAGGTTAAATTCGCGTCGGTGGTATCACAGGAACGAAGTCATGGAAGAACCGGAATGGGTGCGGTAATGGGCTCAAAGAACCTTAAAGGAATGGTTGCCCGGGGCAACAATAAGGTTCCTATTGAAAAGCCCGATGAATTCAAGCAAGTGATAAAAAAATGGATCAAGATGCTTCAGGACCATCCCGCGACGGGTGATTTCGCGCCCCGGTATGGCACGGCAGGGTTTCTTACCTCCCTGTCCATGCGAAACGCCCTTCCCACAAAAAATTTTACTTCGGGTTCTTACCAGGACGCATACAGTATCGGAGGTGAACGCCTGGCCGATGATTTTCTTGTAAAGAATTACGGGTGTGTGTCATGTCCTATTCGCTGCGGGAGGGTGGTCAATATTGACGGCAGGGAAGTGAAGGGGCCAGAATACGAAATTCTCTGCCTGCTTGGATCAAACATGATGATCAATGACATGGATGCCATCATACGATGGAACTACAAGCTTGACCTGCTTGGAATGGATGCCATAACCGTGGGTACCCTGATGGGTTTTGCCGCAGAATTGAATGAAAAGGGGATATGGAATTCGGGGATAGAATTTGGTAAGTCTGATAATGTCGACAGTATTCTCGATGATATCGCCTGCAAACGTGGTGTGGGGAAGGAACTGGCAGAGGGAGTAAAGACCCTCTCAGAAAAATTTGGCGGTAAAGACTTTGCCCCCCATGTTAAGGGCCTTGAACTGGCTGCCTATGAACCAAGGGGAGCCGTGGGGCACGGGCTGGGGTATGCCACCGCCTCGCGGGGGGCGTGTCACCTGGATGGCGGATACATGATCTATTTCGAGGTAACCGGTCCCGTGACACTTGATCCCCACCATTACCGTTCAAAGCCATCGTGGACAATTCTTGATCAGAATTTGCTGGCTGCCATAAGCGCTGGCGGCAACTGCCTGTTCACATCATGGACATTCGTTCCTTCGGCAGCATTCAGGGTGCCGGGAAGCAGGGTCTTGTCATCGGTTATCAGCTGGCTGTTAACCCATACATGGCTGCTGATTGACTGGACTGTAAAGATGCCAAAAAGTTTATTGAAAATGCATTTACCCATGCTGCCCCACTCAAAGGCAATAGCGCTTTCTACAGGCATGAAAATGGATTTCGGAAAATATTACATGGTTGGTGAACGGGGATATACCATGGAACGCCTGTTTAACCTGCGGGAAGGTATAGACAAATCAACTGATACGCTGGCCAGACGTTTTACTGACGAGGAACTTATTCCCGGGAACAAAAAAACAAAAGTACCCCTTTCGAAAATGCTGCCGAAATATTACAGGCTCAGGGGATGGAAAAAAGACGGGGTGCCTGGAAAGAAAACCCTGAAAAAACTCGGGCTCAGCTTTATACAGGACTGAGGAAGAAGATCACTTGTCTCTGGCAATATGCTTAAATGCCTCTTCATTAGTGTGGAAAATATCAACAAAATCTGATATTCCCACTATATCCATTACCTTCTGAAAGTGATTTGAGAGGCCGACAAAAGAAATTTTTCCACCAATATCACCCAGGTCCTGGATGATGTTGATGAGTGTGGCAATACCGGCAGAATTAATATATTTTGTTTTATCAAAATTGATTACCATGTGATACGGAGAGTGGGTCTCCTTCAACTCGGCATAATGCTTCATGATGTCGCTGTCTGCTTCAGAGGTGATGTCACCTTCAACAAAAAGCACCGGAATTTCTTCTATAACGTCTGTAGTGATCTTGTGCGTTTTTTCCATGCCGGTTCCCATATTTTTCTTTTTTTTAATTATGATGAATATTGTTAGGTGATGCACCCTTGAATGTCAAGTATTTATATTCGCTCCAGCGGAGTATGTTTTTCCAGAAATGATTTGCTGCCTCCACTTGAGAAACGTATTGTCAGCTTTACATTGTCACCTTTCCCCTGGATTTCCACTATCTTCCCCGTACCATACCGTGGATGCATAATTCTCTGGTTCACACTATATTGCGAATCAGAAATTGCCTGTCCGGGGGAGGGAGCGGATTCACGGGGTACTCTTTTCTCATGGATGCTGTTTCTGCCCCACGCGGGAGCCGCATTGTATGAAACACTATTTTCCTGGGGGCCGTATGTTGTTGTTTTCAACAGTTCAGGGGGGATTTCATTAAGAAAACTTGAGGGCAACTTGTCTTGAGTATTTCCATATACCCTGCGCTGATGGGCATTGGTTAGGTATACACGGTCTTTTGCCCTCGTGATGCCAACATAACACAGGCGGCGTTCTTCCTCTATGCCTTCTTCGCTGTCACTGCTGTTCACGTGAGGGAAGAGTCCTTCTTCAAGACCGGTAAGAAACACAACCGGGAATTCAAGTCCCTTGGCGTTATGAACTGTCATAAGACTGACCGTTTCCAGGGGAAGATCTTCCGGCTCGGGTTGTTCACTGGTTGTAAGCAGTGAAATTTCCTGGATAAACTGGTCAACCGTGGCATCCGGATTCAACTCCTGGTATTCAAAAATACTGTTAATGAATTCGTCCAGGTTTTCAAGCCTTGACCTGCTTTCAAGAGAATTATCTTTTTTTAATGACGCGGTATAGCCGGAGAGTTCAATAACCTCCTGCACAAACCTGGCCAAATCCATGTCGGCAGGTACCCGGGCGGCCATTTCCATTGAACTGGTGATGATGTCGGCAAAAGTGTGTATTCCCGCGGAGGATTTCTTGTTTCCCTGCTGTCCCCGACGTATTATTTCCCACTCTGATGTCTGTTCCTGGTAGGCCTGGTCTTTTATTTTCTCTATGGTTACCGCACCAATTCCCCTTGCCGGTGTATTGATGATCCTTGACAGTGAAATGGTATCTGACGGGTTGGTGACAAATCGCAGGTACGCCAAAATGTCCCTGATCTCTTTTCTGTCGTAAAACCGGAGACCGCCAACCACCCTGTAGGGTATGTTTTCCCTGCGAAGATGTTCCTCAAAAATACGTGACTGGGCATTTGTACGATAGAAGATGGCAAAATCGTCATTTTTAAGCCCTTCCCGATGTTTCAGTGATATAAGGGTATTCACCACGTACTCGGCTTCATCGTACTCGTTATTGGCCCGGCACCATACTGCCGGTTCTCCTTCGCCACGAAAGGCGTTGAGCATCTTCTCCTTGCGAAACTTGTTCTTCTGTATGATAGATGAGGCAACCGCCAGTATCTGAATTGTTGAGCGGTAATTGTCACCAAGGGTGATTACACGTGCATCACTGTAGTCTTTTTCAAAATTGAGAATATTGCGGACATCGGCACCACGCCAGGAATAGATGGATTGATCGTCGTCACCCACCACGCACAGGTTGCGGCTGGCAGAGGCGAGGTATTTGCAGATGAGATACTGTGAATAGTTGGTATCCTGGTACTCATCGATCATGAAATACCGCCATTTCTTTTGCAGCGTGGCCAGTGTTTCAGGGCTTTTTCTCAGCAACTCGACGGTTTTAATAAGAAGATCGTTGAAATCAAGGGCGTTTGATGTGGTAAGACGCAACTGGTACTGCTCATATATATCAGCAAGGCTGAATGAATAGTAGTCGGGCAGCAGGGAGTTGACATCTCCCCCCTCCAGAATCTCCGCCCTGTCCTTTACCTCGGAGATCTTTGACGCGATCATAGCCGGGCGTATTTTCTTAGGGTCAAGGTTCTTTTCGAGTAGAATTTCTTTGATCAGCATTTCCTGGTCACGCTGATCGTATATGGTAAAGCCGGAAGGCACACCGATAATATTTCCATATCTCCGAAGAATGAATACCGATGCCGAATGGAAGGTTTTCATAAACACCTGTTCCCCGAGGGGGCCAATCAGGTCGATTATCCTGCTGCGCATTTCACCCGCGGCCTTGTTGGTAAAAGTTACAGCCATTATGGCAAATGGTGGAACGCCTTTTTCCCGGATGAGATATGCTATTCGATGGGTAATTACCCGTGTTTTGCCTGAACCTGCGCCCGCCAGGATGAGCAATGGACCATCTGTGGCAAGAACGGCTTGTGCCTGGTTTTCGTTTAAGTTTTCAAGTATATTCATTAACCTGCCTGCTTGAATGGATTATGGAAATATGAACTATTCGAGTTGTGCCTTATTTTATCAAGAAGATTTTTTCAGTACAGGTACTTGCACGCTGTAACGCCCATGAAGTATAATAATGACTATAAAGATAAGCTGGATTGGTCAAGTGTGAACTGATCTTATCTAAAATATATCTGGAGGTAGTACCATGAAAGAATTTAAAGACCTGTTGCAGTCCGCGGACTGGAAATCAGAGAAACATGTGCCGGTTATCGATGTTGCCGCACCTTTCAAGCAGGGGGAGTTTGGCAAGGTGACTGTAAGCGTTGGCAAGGAGATTGCCCATCCCAATACCACAGCACATCACATCGCGTGGATAGAGGTATACTTTCAGGCTGATGGGGATAAATTCCCCTACCAGGTTGGAAAAGCTGATTTCCCCGCCCATGGCGCGTCAACCGATGGTCCCGACAGCAGCGGTATCTATACCCATCCGGAAATAACCTGCGCTTTTAAAACAGATAAACCGGGAACGGTGCTGGCAAAATCGTACTGTAACATCCACGGGCTCTGGGTGAATTCACTGCAGATTAAATTCTGATACTGCAAACTATTCTGTTTCCTTTATCCCCCTCCCTCGATGGGAGGGGTTAGGGGAGGGTGTGTTGCACATACTTCTACCAGATGTTCAAGCACTCCATC
>CAZAOK010000073.1:9192-18634 GCA_964486725.1 uncultured Leptospiraceae bacterium | reverse complement strand
AAGTATCAGGATAAAAATAAATTGCAGTCTTAACCACGCCATTAAACTTACCTGTACCATAAGAAGAACACCATCGATTGCTTATACGTATAACGCCACCGCGGGATCACGATGAAGAAGAAAAAAGAAGATACTGAAAATACAAATAACACAGAATCGACAACCTTCCCGGTAATCGGCATCGGGGCATCAGCAGGGGGCCTTGAAGCACTTAAAAAGTTTTTCACCGGCATTAAAGAAAACAGCGGCATGACCTATATAGTGGTAATGCACATGCAGCCGGAACAGCCAAGCGTTCTTGCCGACTTATTGCAAAACAAGACTAAGATACCCGTAAACTTTGCCGAAGAAGGAATGCCGGTAGAACCCGATCATGTCTACATAATCAATCCCGGGCGGGACATAACCATTAATGGGGGCATTATCAACCTGCCCCGGCGCTCCGACAGGGGTCCCCATCACCCCATTGACCTGTTTTTCCGTTCACTTGCGGGTGAACTGGGGCAATATTCAGCCGGGATAATACTATCCGGCACAGGCACAGACGGATCCCTTGGCGTAAAAGAGATCAAAAATAAAGAAGGCCTGGTTATTGTACAGTCACCCGAAACAGCCCAGTACAATGGCATGCCCGGAAGCGCCATAGACACATTGATAGTCGACAAGGTGCTTTCCCCCGAAGAAATGCCCGCATTACTTGATGATTATTTCTCAGGTATTACAGTTGAGAATAAAAAAAGGCATGAATCGTTCAAAAAGTCTGAAGACAAGTGGTTCAACCGTATTCTTTCAATTCTCAAAGCAGAGACAGGACACGATTTCTCAAACTACAAAAAAAACACCATTGTTCGCCGAATCAACAGAAGGATAAGCCTCAACCAGTTCACCAATACACAAGACTACCTCGAGTATATTCGAAATGACGAAAGGGAAGTGGACATCCTTTTCAGGGATATGCTTATTGGTGTTACCCGGTTTTTTCGTGATAAAAAAGCCTTTGCCGTGCTCAAGGATGACATACTACCACGGCTGATCAGAAATATACCCGATGGCGGCAACCTGCGTGTATGGGTTCCCGGATGTTCCACAGGTGAAGAGGTATATTCGATTGCCATGATACTGTATGAATACCTTGATGCCCATCCCGGCCGCTTCAACATTCAAATGTTTGGCAGCGACATCGATATGAATGCCATAAAGAAAGCCCGTGAAGGTAAATATCCTTCAAACATATCCGTTGATATAAGCCCCGAACGGCTGAAAAGATTTTTCACCCGTGATGGGGATTATTACCGCATACGAAGTGAAATACGGGACAGTATCGTATTCTCTATTCACAATGTGCTAAAAGATCCGCCATTTTTGCGCCTAAACCTTCTTTCATGCCGCAATCTTCTCATCTACCTTGACACCTCTGCCCAGAAGAAAATTCTGCCATTGTTTCACTATTCACTTGCCCCCGAAGGAATACTCATGCTGGGATCATCAGAAAGCATAGGACAGTTTACCGATATGTTTCAAACACTACATTCAAAGTGGAAGATATTCAAACGAAAAGAGGTACCCGAATCGCTGCGCCGAAACATTGAATTTCCAACCGGCATAACCAGGCAGGATATACATCAGGAAAATGCCGGACAGGAAGGGCAGGAGAAAGGGCCAGATCTTGGCACATTGACAAAAGATAAGATACTTGAGCTGGTAACCCCCCCTTCAGTTCTGGTTGACAACAGGGGCACAATACTTCATGTACAGGGACGAACAGGAAAATACCTTGAAGCAACAAGCGGCCCACCCACCCATAACATAGTCGACCTGGCACGAGAGGGACTTCGATTCGAACTCTCATCCATGTTGAACGAGGCCTCATCAAGCGATAAAAGAATAAGCAGAAACCGAATTCCGGTAAAAACCGACGATACAACCAGGGTAATCAACCTGCATGTATGCCCGTTAAAATCTCCCCGTGAACTTGAAGGGAGATACCTGGTGGTGTTTGAAGAGATCGAATACGAAGAAGCAGTATCAATTGATGAAGAATCCCGTGTTTCATTCAACGGAGAGAAGAAGATAGAGGCCCTTGAGCACGAACTGCAGACTACCAGGGAAAACCATCAATCCACCATCGAAGAGCTTGAATCTGCCAACGAAGAATTAAAATCAACTAACGAAGAACTACAGTCATCAAACGAAGAACTGCAGTCTACCAACGAAGAGCTCGAATCATCCAAGGAGGAGATGCAGTCCCTTAACGAAGAACTGCAAACGGTAAACGCTGAACTGCAGAACAAGGTAGAAGAACTCTCAACAGCCCATGACGACATGAATAATCTTCTTAACAGCATACACATTGGCACCATTTTCGTGGACAGCAACCTGTGCATCAAGAGGTTTACAAGCCAGGCTACTTCATTTGTGAGCCTGATAGACTCCGACATAGGCCGCCCCCTTGAAAACATGAGCACTACCCTGAAGCAGGATACCCTTATCGAAGACATAAAAAAAGTCATTTCAAACCTGGCACCACTTGAAAAAGAAATACAGCGAAAAGACGATACGTGGTTTCTCATGCGTATAATACCCTACAGAACAACGGATAACGGTGTAGACGGGGTGGTTGTTACCTTTATCAACATTGACGATCAGAAAAAAGCACAGCGGCACCTTGAAGAATTAAGCAGGGAGAAAGAGAAAGCCCATATTCAGATATTGCGCAGGGTGTTTGACATGAACCCCATGCCGCTGGCTGTTCTTGACAGTGAAGGCAGAATAATTATCAGCAATACCAGTTTTGACCAGTTAATGAAAATTAGAGTTTCAGAACCAGGGGGAATCAACATCTTTGCACTTGATAATGAAGTGCTGTCACACACCAGTTTAGATGAAAAATTAAAGACGGCACTCGAGAAAGACAGAGACTTCCAAACTGAAAAATTTGCTATAGAGCACAAAAAAGAAACAAAAACAATGCGTATCAACGGCCAGATCATCAACTACGGGGAAAAAAAACCGTATCGAATTCTTCTGTTGTTTGAAGACACTGCTGCCGCTGAAATAAAGACATAAAGGAGCAGTATAATGACATCGAATTCTAACGACAAATTCGATGATCTTCGCCAGAAAGCAGAGAAACTTGTCGGCAAACCACGAGAAGACAAAAACAGTCAGTCAAATGAAGTGCTGGAGTTGATCCACGAATTAAAAATTCAACAGGCCGAACTGGAGGTTCAAAACGACGAACTTGAGATTGCCAACGAGAAGCTGGCCTCGATGCACCGGGAGTACGCCGACCTTTACGAACATGCTCCATGCGGGTTTGTTACACTTAGCCCCAAGGGTATCTTTGAGCATATAAATCTAAAAGCAGCTTCACTTCTAAACCTGCATCGGGGCCCCCTTACCTTTATGGCATTCAGCAGCTTCATCGCCCCTGAAAGCGAAGCTGAATATTTTAATGCCCTGAAGCGAATAGGAAAAACCGGACAGATGCAGCAACTGGAACTGCGTCTGAAAGATACCCAAAACAATCCAGTTAAATGGCTGCATGTTAACATTCACGCGGAAACCGGCAATAATGGCCTGGTGAAACGCTGGCAGCTGTCCCTTGATGATATAACAAGGCGAAAAGAGGCAGAAGAAGCCCTGCAGCAGGCACGAGAAAATCTTCACCAGGTACAACGTATCGCGGGGATAGGAGATGTTATCTGGTACATCCAAACAGGTGAGATCATCTGGTCAGATTCCATGTTCGATCTTCTGGGCTATGATAAAACAGAAAAATTCAATTATGCCCGTGTGAACAGCGAGATACATCATCCCGAAGACAGAAAATATATTGAACAGTGGATAGAAGAATCCCTGGAATCGGGCTGCAGGGAACTCCCTCCATTAGAATACAGGGTTATCAGGGCAGACGGCCGGGTATTGTACATATGGGGAACAGGCCTGATAGAATATGAAGACGAAAAGCCTTTCAGAATTACCATCACACTGCAGGATATCACCAGTGACAAGGAAAATGAAAAAAAGATGCTTGAGGCTATCAAGCTGAATAAAGACCTGCTGCTTGAACTGCAGCACAGGGCAAAAAACAGCTTTATGACAATATCCAGCATGATAAAAATGGCCCGGTCTGACTGTGTCTCGGATGAGACCGCTGTTGTACTTGATGACCTGTATGCAAGGGTCAAAGCGGTATTTGAACTATACAACATGATATACCTTTCGGGTTCGGTTACGGAGGTTGAACTTGATGATTATATTGGCAGGTTATCCCAACTGTTTATGAAAGCCTCAAAAAACGTAACCCTGAACACGTCATTTGACCCGGTAACAGTTCCGGTAAATACCGCTATTCCTGTTGGGTTGATCGTGGTTGAGCTGCTTACCAACTCCATGAAATACGCCTATCCTGAAGATGAGAGGGGCACCATTGATATTTCACTTACCCGCAAAGATTCAAACGCGGTTATCCGGGTTATAGATGACGGACCCGGCTTTACCGACGATTCAAAACAGGATAATAAAACCTCATCAGGGCTTTCACTGGTGCACCTGATGGCTGAGCAGATTGACGGCAGTTTAGAGATAGAGAGCGATAACGGAACACAGTGTGTATTAACATTCCCGGTAAAATAGTACACCATGCAACATGACAGAACACCCCGGGCTTCTAAGACCTTTTGCTGACAAGATACTCAACATTTATTTCTCACGGAGACACGGAGTCACGGAGAGTTGATTTCTTTATTGCGTATTGTCAGGGATTTTTATCAATTCAATCTATTGAAATTTTTACAGTAAGGGAATATATATGGCTTTATGGGTGAATATAATTTTTTCTAAGCCTGCTAAAACAATACCTGTTACGAAACTCCACAACTATTCATTTTTCAAATAAAAAGAAAATATTAAATATATATTGAGAAACTCCCTGTGCCTCCGTGCCTCCGTGAGAACCCCCGTTCAGTCTAATACCCGCAAGAAGTTACAAAATCAACCAGACGAATAAATATTGACTTCCCCTACCTGCATCACCTATAATACGGCATTACAAGAGACAAACGAAAACACACAAAGCTGAATGGAGAACCTGTCATGCTGCAATTTCTCCCCGGCCCCCTTCGGGGCACACTTGGCGTGCTGCTGCTTGTGCTCAACACCCTGTTCTGGGGCATCCCGGTATATATTACCGCCGTTTTCAAGCTGATACTGCCCTTCAGTGTTACCCGGCAATTCTTTGACTACATTCTTAACTGGCTCTCATACACCTGGATGTACTGCAACAACCTCTTTATCGAGATACTAAAAAAAGTAGAATACCGGGTTGAAGGACTTGAAAAGCTTCAAAAGGACGAATGGTACCTGGTTATCTCAAATCACCAGACCTGGGTTGATATAATCGTGCTGCAGAAGATATTTCACGGGCACATCCCCTTTCTCAAGTACTTTCTGAAAATGGAACTTATATGGGTACCCATACTGGGGCTTGCATGGTGGGCATTGGATTATCCCTTTATGAAACGTTACAGTAAAGAAGAAATCCGCAAAAAGCCCCGCCTGCAGGGAAAGGACATCGAGGCAACGAGGAAGGCATGTGAAAAGTTCAGCCACAAGCCCGCCTCTATTATGAACTTCGTGGAAGGCACACGCTTTACGAAAGAGAAACATGAAAAGCAGCACTCACCCTACCGCCACCTGCTGCGACCCCGTTCGGGGGGTATCTCATTTGTGCTGTCAGCCATGGGGGATATGATGCGAAAGGTGATAGATGTGACCATCGTGTATCCCGACGGTGCCGAAAACACCTGGGAATTTCTCTGCAGCAAAAAGACCCGCATCGTGGTGCTGATCGACGTGCTCGACATTCCCGAATACCTGCGGGGAAAGAACCCCGATGACACAGACTACCGGGAAAGTTTCAACCAGTGGCTCAACAGCATCTGGGAAAAGAAGGATAATAAGATAGAAAAGCGAGTGAGAAGTGAAGAGTGAGCAGTTAGAACTGAAAGATGAAGTATAGCATTTTCAAAAGTATAATTATTGATCTCAAATTAAAGAGAACTTGAATATTTATCCGCATCATCAGCCAATTCGGCTATGCTCTTATCTTCGAATAGATTTTTGCGCCATTTCGTATAGTCTATTTTTTCACGGTTCAACAGTACGATAAATCTTTCCATATCTACGGGTCCGAGTTTCTCTTTAAGAGCGTTCAAACCTTCTTTCTTTATAACAGAATCATTTCTCATAGTTTTTATCCTCAAGAATAGATGCAATATCAAGCTCACGCGAAGACGTTGAAGCGCGGAGGGTTTTTAATCCATTTCTGACTTTTTCAGGAAATCAAAAATTTCAATTTTCACTCCAGCCCAAACGGTTTCAATGTTGAAAACAAGTTCCTTCATCTCATCTCAGTCTAACCTGTAACTATATGCGTGCCTGAAAAAGTGTCTGAAAATTAAATACTCACTTAATTGTTGAATTTTTTCTTCAGACAAAACAGCCTTTCTATTATTTTCGGTATTCATCTGTTCTAATAACTTTTTATGCCACTTGTTACCACTGGGTATAGTTTTATCATAATCCCTGGCAATATGAAGGAAAATATTTTCGAGACCATTGTAAAATGAATGCAGCACCGCCGCAGAAGCCATTGTTTCGATCAGATCTGGATTTCTCTCTTTACACAAAAGAAGCAATGAGGCGACATCATTCAATAGTTTATCAATTTCTGATATTTCAAAAATAATTTTATCATGCGACACGCAGGAACACCTCTTTTTCAAGAATGAATTTACTAAAGGAGTCATCATGATCTAATTTAATCAGATCAAAATTGTGCTCCATTTCCATATTAAGAAGAGCTCCAACTTTATAAAAATTCCCTTTTTTTAAACCTTTAACCGCAAAATCGATGTCGGAATTTTCTGAAAAATTTCCTTTCGCCAGAGAGCCGAAAATATATATTTCTGTACAACCATAGCGTTTTAAAATTGCAATTGCCTTTTCAATATCTTTGCGATATTCATCGGGTATTTCTCCTGCTGCAATTTTCATAAGCTGCCTTTCTCGTCTTAGAATTTGCACTCATCGTCCTGGACTATTAAGTATTAAAAAAATTCGAGACTATTGTATTCAATGTTATTTTCTTAATACTATTATTATAACTATTTGTCAACAAATTAGTAATCCGGTTATACTCTTCCTTAATTTTTCCGGCATCACCCCCTGGCTGGAAGTTCTCATTTGAAACAAATCCCGGGTTTTAATTACCCCTTGCTGACAAGATACTCAACATTCATTTCTCACGGAGACACGGCAAATCGTAACTCGTGAGACGTGATTCGTAAGTCGTATATTGTACATTGTTTTCACAGGCAAGGTCGGTCATTCCGGCCGAAGTGCCGGAATCTCGTGATCCAGTAGTTGAGAGGAATGGAAAGAGACGCTATTGAAAAAACGGGTCAGAGCATTTAGCACTATTTATTATTGACATAGTTCGTTACTAAAGCTATTCTGATATAAGAAACGAAAACATGAATCTGTTTTTTCTATGATTGATCCCGGGCATTTTATTATTGGTAATTAGGAAATATGGGCAGGTATACTAAAGTTAAGGAGAGAATTCTTTCCGGAACTTCTGATAGGAATATTGACTTCACTGAAATATGTCAACTTCTTATTCGTCTAGGTTTTAACGAACGAATAAAGGGCAGCCATCATATTTTTACGAAAAACAATGTTGTTGAGATAATAAATTTGCAGCCCAGGGGTAACAAGGCAAAGCCTTACCAGGTCAAACAGATCAGGGATATTTTAGTTAAATATCGATTAGGAGAACATGATGTCGATCAAGTATGAATTAATTATCTACTGGAGCCAGGAAGATCAGGCATTTATCGTTGAAGTACCTGAACTTCCCGGATGCATGGCTGATGGTGAAACCTACGAGCAGGCTGTTGCGAATGTCCGGGTTGTTATTGAAGAATGGATAGAAACCGCCCATGAAATGGGACGTGAAATTCCTGAACCCAAAGGACGTTTAATGTACGCTTAAACATCTTTCCTTTCTCAAGCACCTCCCCAGACCTCTGGCGCGGATAATATCTACTCTCGTAAAATCGTATTGCCCTGCTGCCTCGAAGAAGGTTAAGAAATTAATGCTTTTAACACTATGTTTGCAACCTCGAAATGAAAAAACCCAAGCTACCATAACCTCTTGCTGACAAGATACTCACCATTAATTTCTCACACATAAAGTATCGCCGTGTAGGCTGGGATAATAATGCCAATATAGTTGCTTGACAATTTGCTTCACCTGGCCAATCTTTAACGTTACAACACACATTCGGAGAGATTTCATGGGCCTTTTACAGGATATGATAGTCATTTTTACCATTGCTGTTACCGTTGTATTTATCTGCAACCGGCTTAAAATACCTTCAATCGTGGGATTTTTGATTACCGGTGTGTTTGCCGGCCCCAGCCTTCTTGGCATAGGCGGCGGACCCGACGAGGTGCACATCCTTTCAGAGGTTGGCATCATACTGCTGCTTTTTACCATCGGTCTGGAATTCTCCATCAAGAATCTCATGCAGATAGGGAGAACCGTCCTCCTTGGCGGTACTTTGCAGGTACTGCTTACCATATGCGCCATAGCCGGTATTCTGTTCTATTGGATTGACGTGAACCAGGCCATCTTTATCGGGTTCGTGATCGCCCTCAGCAGTACGGCAATCGTAATGAAAATATACCAGGAAAAACTTGAGCTGGACACTCACCATGGCAGGACAGTACTTGCCATACTGATATTCCAGGATATAATCGTGGTACCCATGATGCTGGTTACCCCCCTGCTTGCCGGTGTGGAAAGTTCTTCAGGTGAAACCCTTTTGAGCTTTTCAGTAAAAAGCGCCGGGCTTATTGTTTTTCTCTTTGCCGCGTACAAGTGGATAGTGCCATGGGTGTTCTACCAGCTGGCAAAATCAAGAAGCCGTGAATTGTTTATCCTGAGCTCGGTGGTCACCTGTTTTGCCATCGCGGGGCTCACCTATTCCATCGGACTGTCCCTTGAACTTGGGGCCTTTTTGGCGGGGCTCATCATTTCTGAAACGGAATACAGCTATGAAACCATCGGTAATATCATACCTTTCCGTGACGTATTCGCCAGCATCTTTTTTATATCTATTGGTATGATGCTTGACCTGTCGTTTCTCATGGAATCATGGCAGCTCATACTTGGGGGCGGTCTCGCCATCATACTCATCAAGTTTATTATTGCCGCACTGGTAGTCCTTTTTCTCGGGTTCTCCCTCACCACGGCCATTATCGTGGGTTTTTCACTGTGCCAGATAGGTGAGTTTTCTTTTATCCTGTCAAAAGTGGGTTTTGACAATACTATCATAAACCCGGTTGAATACCAGACAATCCTTGCCATGGC
>CAZAOK010000073.1:4019-9092 GCA_964486725.1 uncultured Leptospiraceae bacterium | reverse complement strand
TATCATATACGGTGACGCCTCAAACGAGGAAGTGTTGAAACACGCCAACATCATGGAAGCCAGGGTTCTTGTCACAACCATACCAGATGCCCCGTCGGCAAGGCACATCATCTTCACCGCGAGAAAGCTTAACCAGGAAGTATATATAATAGCCCGTACCAGGTTTGTACTCGAAGTCAACGACCTGTTTCTTCTCGGGGCAAGCGAGGTAATACCAGAGGAGTTCGAAACATCGGTTGAGATATTTACAAGGCTGTTGAAAAAATTCAATATACCGCGCAATGAAATTGATGATTATATTGAGCT
Organism: uncultured Leptospiraceae bacterium; assembly: GCA_964486725.1. Classification (GTDB taxonomy): domain Bacteria; phylum Spirochaetota; class UBA4802; order UBA4802; family UB4802; genus M55B154. The sequence goes on along the minus strand of CAZAOK010000073.1, from coordinate 8,786 downwards.
TGTCAGGGCCGACGGCTACCGCATGTTCAGGTCCGCTTCAATTGAATCCATCACCCCGATGGAGCAGCGGAACCTTGTCAAGGGGATGGAACTTGTCAGCTACAAGGTTGAACCAGGTTCAAAGGCCCACGGCAAGAAAATTATTGACCTTGAGATACGAAAAAAATACGGCGTCACCATACTTGTAATAAACAGGGGGGAGCAGATCATGCAAAATCCTGACCCCGAAACTGCTTTTGCTCCGGGGGATGTTATCATGCTTGTCGGCCTGCCCGAACAGGTTAGCAGCGTATGCGAACTTTTCAGCGATAACGCGTGTGTTGATATTTGAGTTTGCAATGATTGTACACGCATGATGAAACAGAACCCATGATGATTCGTTTGATGAACTATTACCCGGCCCTGTCGATTAGCATTGGCATTTTGATTGCCCTGTTTCTGTTACACGTTCCCGCGTCAGCAGCCCTGTGGAGCTGGCAGCTTGACCAGGCGGGACGGCACGAAGCGGTTCTTGAGATTGATCCCTACTATTCAAACGTGGAATACATTTACGGCTTTACCACGCGTCCAATTCCCCGCAAGTTGTTTCAGCAGGAGGGGTATATATACCTTAACATGCTGAAAGACCTGTACCGCCCCAGGTTCATCCTGTTTGAAGCAAGCGTTTACCCCCTTCCCATTGCCGGTGTGTATATCAGGAAAAACCATGAAAACTTCTACGAAGACTCCCGGGTGTCTGACAACATCTACGCGGTCAAGGCCATCACCGCGGGTTTTCCCGAACCCTGGGCAGGCTCAATTTTTCTTGGCAATGTAATCAATTTTGTTTCGACAGAGGACAAGGTGGTTGGCAAGGGATACAGCGGTTTTCTTCTAAGCTATGGCAACAGGCATATCGTTGATAATATTATGGTAGAGGACAACTGGGTAGAGTCGGAAATAAAAATCAAGGGGGACAGCATTCGTGAAGAACGCAATATCAGCTGGAGCTACGCCATCGGCGTAAAGCTGCACGAAAACAGTGAGATCAAGAACGTCGTGTATCTCTCCATCATAAGGGACCGTATTGATTTGATCGATAACAACCTGAACCCGGTGTGGAAGTTTATCTTTCACAACAGCGAACAGGAATTACGTGTAGACAGCAGCATCTCCGAAGATGGACAATGGACTGCCACCAGGTATCTTTTTCTCCTGGGAAAAAAATTCCCCATCGGGTCGGGCAAGGTCACCTTTGCCTTCTCGATAGGCGGCCTGAAAACACTGGGAAGCGGCTATTCCGGTTCACTTGAAAAACGTATAGATGAACGCTGGAACTTTCTTTTGCGTCCCAACGTTCATGTTAAATTCTAAGTACTACTTTTCATCTTCTCTCTCTTTCAGCACCTTGATCATCTCAGAGAAAAGCTGAAAATATTCCTGCAACTCATCGTCTTCTCTCAGGGGGCGCACTTCAGGATAATTCCCATCTATAATATCCTGCGTGTACTGTGTGAGCCTGTAGACGGGACCGGAAATACGGTGTGTTCTTCGTATCATCATGCGATAGAGTATAAATCCCTGGAACATGGTGAAAACCAGGATCACCACTATCAGGAGAGTGTTGTATTCGGAAAGATGCATAAATGACTGAATATGCCTGTCCATCTTTTCAATATTACCGGTGAGGTCTTTCTTTATAAGTCCCGTGGCTACCTGCAGCTGCTGCTGTGAATGGTTCTTTGAGAATACATCAACAGCCTTGATAATATCATGCTGAACAGCTACGATCTCTTTCTGGCTTTCCGCAATGGCACCAAGCTGCCGGTTGTGATAGTAGGAGTTCACTCCAACCAAAACGATAATTATAGTAAAGGCCAGCATGAAGAATGCCGTCATCCCGGATGCTGACCTCCTTTGAAAATGCGGATCTATTACCTGCTGTTTTCTTTTTTTCATGGCGCAAACCCCTGGTAAAGTTAATTCGAATATAATAATATCAAGTGATAGAAATCTATATGAGATTTGAAAACACACCATTTGATTTGGCAAGAAGTATTTATATCACCTGACAGATCTAATACCGGGTGTTAGAGTTGTCAGTACATTTTTGCAGCCATCACTACTTCAGCTTCCCTATCATGAAGGCCCCGAAGAGTACGCACCACGTGTTTATGAATTTCCATAGCTTTCAGTAATCCTGCTTGACTTTATTATAATTTATATAAAATATCAGGTATGGACCTGCACAAACAGATAAACTACTGGCTGGAAGGATCTCAATCGGATATCGAGACAGCAGAAATATTAATACAAAAGAATAAGCTACCAGAGGGCATGTTTTTCTGTCATTTATCAATTGAAAAAATATTGAAAGCCATATTTGTTCAATCAACAGAAAATCTTGCTCCCAAAAGTCACAATTTATTTATGCTGGCAGAAAAAGCAGGAATTGAACTAAGCCAGGACAGGGAAACATTTTACGGAATTTTAATGAAATACCAGATTGAGGGAAGATATCCTGAACATTCTGTCCGGGAAGAAGATAAAGGTAAAATTGCCGGGTTTTTGTCCAGAACGAAAGAGGAGCTGGAATGGTTAAAGAAGATGCTTTAAATCTGGCAAAGAAATATATTGCAGCCCTCTGTGAAAACGGCATCCCCGTAACGAAGGCCATACTTTTCGGTAGTTTCGCGCGGGGAGATTACAGTGAGACCAGCGATATCGATATACTGATCGTTTCACCTGAGTTCGACAAAAACGATGAAAGCTACTATGGTGTATTATGGAAATTGACCAGGGTGGCCGACTACAGGATAGAACCAATCCCGGTTGGAGAAAAACGTTTCAACACGGACACCGGATCACCAGTTATTGAAAGTGCGAAAATAGAAGGTATCGAGTTACGGGTTGCCTGAGAACTTCCAGGCCTGGCAATCCCATATAACCTTACCGGTTCACCAGGCGTATTCACTTACCCCTACTTCAGCTTCCCTATCATGAAGGCCCCGAAGAGTACGCACCATGTGTTGATGAACCCGTTCAGTATCATGTCCATTGTTGAAATGGCATAGATGCCGTTCTGCAGGTTGAAGCTGAAATCAAGCAGGCCAAGAAATGTCAGTGCCCCCGCGGCTGCCAGCATGAGGGACTGTCCTACCTGAATTTTCTTCAGCATAAGGTAACCGGCGGCGATCATAACGAATGCCATCACGATATCAGGCAGGGGAAAAGCATGCTCGTAGGCAAAATAACATGGCGGCGGGTTATCCGGTGCCATGCCTATGGTGAAAAACCCAAGCCAGAAAAGCAAGATGCCCACGGCGGTAATAATTGCGAGAATGGGAACAGATTTACCAGAATATGTTGAATTCACAGCGTGTCCTCCTTTTCCAGTCTTTCCTGGAATTTTTTCTTCTTCTTTTCACCGGATCTCTCAAGCATCCTCCATACCGGTGGAAATATCCACGGCATACAGGCAAGGATCTTTGAAAAAAACGCGGTGGAATACGGCACGTACGACTCTATCTTGTTTTTTACTATGGCACGGTACACGGCTTCAGCCACCTGGTCCGGCTGCTGGGGCGGGCCAAGGAATGTCAGGGGCGAACCACCGTGGGTTGCCTCGTAGTACAGCATGGGGGTGTTCACCGAGTCGGGAAACACCGCCCCGGCAAAAATGCCACGCTCTTTCAGCTCAATGTTAATGGTAAGGTTAAATCCCCTGAGGGCAAACTTGGTGGCGGCATACACGGCACTTCGGGTTTCGGGCACTATTCCCGCAAGGGATGACACGGTGATTATGGCACCACCCTCCCCGTCCTTCATAACAGGCAGCACCGCCCTGGTCATGTGCATGGGGCCCAGCAGGTTTACCGCGACCTGTTTATCAATGTCATCGTATTCGGCATCCTCGTAAAGGGAGGGAATAATGATTCCGGCATTATTCACCAGGATATCTATACGACCAAAATGGTCCTTTACCTTTTCAATGATAGCAATGATATCCTTTCTGGAAGTTATATCACACTTCCCAACGAAAGGCTCTTGCCGGTATTTCCCGGCATGTTCTTTGAGTTGTGTCACGTTAATGTCCGTAAGCGCCAGGCGTATTCCCTTCGCGTCAAACAGTTCAGCAATGGCACTTCCGATACCCCCGGCCGCTCCCGTGATGAGTGCCACTTTCCCGGCCAGGTCGCGGGCCATGGTTATTCTCCTTTCTGTACCTTCTTGATATCACTGTCCATTATCATCTCTACCAGCCTGGGGAAAAGCCGTTTCACGATGAATGACATCTTCCCGTCAAACCCGGGGATGATCATGAATTTTCCTTTCTTAATGCCATTGACCAGGGCAAAAGCCACGTCATCTGAAGTCATGATCTTTGCCGCGGATGATATCTTCTTCGTCTCGTCGGGCTTGGTGGTATTCTCAACCTGGTAACCCGGCGTATCGGTGTCAGGGGGACAGAGCACCAGCACGTCAATGTTATGCTGTTTCATCTCGCTTCGCAGTGCCTCGGAGAATCCAACCACCGCGAACTTGGACGCGCTGTAATCAGTATAGCCGAACACACCGATAAAACCGCACATTGAAGAAGTATTCACAATGGTTCCCCCCTTCTCTTTCATCCGGGGAACCAGTTCGCTGCACACGTTCCAGATACCGTACATGTTTATCTTCATGGTTTCATCGAACTGTTCATAACTGATGTTTTCGAATTTATACGGGTAGGCCCTTCCCGCGCTGTTGATAAGCAGGTCGGGGGTCCCGTTTTCCTGTACTGCC
>CAZAOK010000073.1:0-3919 GCA_964486725.1 uncultured Leptospiraceae bacterium | reverse complement strand
TTCAGCGTCTCAAGGTCAAGTGTTTTCAGCCATTTCATGGTTTTTTGAAAGGCTTCAGGATATGGCACCTTCGGTGTCCACCCCAGCTCTTTTTTCGCCTTGTCTATACTGAACCTGAAACGTGATCCCAGGTTTTTCACGGTATAGGTCGTTAACAGTGGACGGGTTTCCCTGCGGAGCAGCTTCCACGTAACCTCCATGAGCCACGAGGCTGCGTACGCCACATGATAGGGTATCCGCATGGTTGCCGGTTTCACGCCAAGGGCGTCTGCGATCCCTTTACAGAACTCCTGCAGCGTGGTTGACTCGCCGTCATGCACCAGGTAACCGTTGCCGATGGCCCGGTCATCGGTGGCGATGAGCATCAAAAGATCAACCAGGTTCTCTATGTAGGTGGGCCAGACCAGTACGTCTTTTCGCCAGAATAGCATTTCACCGTTTATGATGGCATCAGCCAAAAGGGGCACGAATGTCTGGTCACCTTCCCCGTATACCCAGCATGGATATACCATTGTAACGGGGAGTCCTTTTTCATAATAGCCCCACGACACTTTTTCGGCCTGTATCTTGGAATCGGGATATGGTTCATTCCATGGCCGCAATGGAAAACTTTCGTCCATTACGTTCTTTTCATCTATACCAAACACATCGTTGGTGCTGATATCCACCAGTCGCTTCACCCCGTGTTTCAGGGAAGCCCTGCACACGTTTTCGGTTCCACCAACTGTTACTTCCCGAAATAATCGATCAGGAGCCCAGTCGGTAACAACCGCCGCGCAGTGGAATACAATGTCCATGCCTTCAACAGCCCCTTCAACGGTATCAATATCCCGTATATCGCCATACACAACCTCTACCCCTTTCGCTTGAAGGGTTTCAGCGCCCGGGTCATCGGGCAACACGAAAGCCCTGACGGTATTCTTCACCGCGAGGTTCGCGTCAACCACGTGACCGCCTATGAATCCTGTGGCCCCTGTAACCAGTACTCTTCCCATAACCTCTCCTTTGCTGCGTTCACTTTACACATGCGCGCACAAATCGGCAGGCAACAAAACATATAACAGTAATTTTGAAAAGATCAAGAGTTTTTTAAGTCTTATCCGCATTGCCGGTGAATAGTTCTTGATTGAAAAAATGAAGTGTTTTATATTAACGGATACGCGCAAATGTCGATAATTTTCAATTCACGCTCCAGCGGGGTTTTCATGCAGGGAATGAAAAATTTATTCAGCCATAAATCCGGAACACTCTTTCTGTTCTTCCTGTTTTTACTGTTGCTTAACTGGCCGTTGATCACGATTTACTTTAACGTCAGCCTGATGTTTTCCCTGATCTATATTTTAATTGTACTGCTTCTCTGTACCATGTGTATCTTCGCAGGGATGAAACGCGTATGAATGGGCGAGTGTAATCTGTATGTTTTCTTCAGAAGGTATATTTCTTGTTTTCTTTCTATACCTGGCACTTCTTTTCGTCAGCGCGTTAGTCATCGAAAGAAAGAAAACCATTGGGCAAAAGCTGATTAACAACCCGCTTTCGTATGCCTTATCTTTTACAGTTCTTTTTACCACGTGGACCTTTTATGGCAATGTTGGTAAAGCCGCCACTGGCAACATATATTTTCTGGCATTCCAGGTTGGTGCTGCCCTTTCCCCAATTATATGGTGGATACTACTGAGAAGAATCGTTCTATTGAAGCAGCAATATCGTATCACCAGCATAGCTGATTTTTTGTCATTAAGATACGAAAGGTCTCACAGGATGGCGGGACTTGTCACCATAGCGGCAATGCTGATTGTGATACCCTACATTGTTTTGCAGTTGAAAGCTATTTTCATGTCCTTTGATGCTACCATCATTCCCGGCTCATTACCATCGAATATCAGTTATTTTAGAAACTTCATTATCGTGTTAATGATAATAGTATTCACCATTATCATCGGCGTACGAAGACTTGACCCTACCGAGCAGCACAAGGGCATAATCATGGCACTTGTTATCGAATCAGTAGTGAAGCTTACGGCTTTTCTGGCCCTGGGTGTATTCGCGTACTTCTTTCTGCTTGGAGGGTTTGACAACTACTCAACCATCCTGACATTACTACCGGATAATATACAAACCGCCCATAAACCTGTAATGATTGATTCTTATTTCACATGGTTTGTTTACATACTGCTTGCGGCAAATGCCATACTCTTTCTGCCCCGCCAGTTTCATATAAGTGTTGTTGAAAATGCTGATGACTCCCACATCAAAACAGCCATGTGGATCATCCCACTGTACATTATAGCTCTTAATCTTTTTGTGTTCCCCATCGCGTGGGGCGGTCTTGTTGCCGGCTTACCACTGGAAAAAGCTGATTCATTTGTGCTGCTCATTCCACAGGTGGGAGGTTCAAAATTTTTAACCCTGCTTGTTTTTATCGGCGGCTGTTCAGCGGGCATCGGTATGATCATGATTAGTTCAATGACACTGGCAACCATGGTATCAAACCACCTCGTACTTCCTTTACTTGAGTGGACACCCTCTCTTGGTCTTTTGAGAAGATACCTGCTGCAATACCGGTGGATCACTGTATCACTTGTAATTTTTGCGGCTTTCCTCCTTGAATCAGTAATCGGTGATTTTTTTATGCTCATCAACATAGGGGTAATCTCTTTCGTGGCGGCTTTACAATATACCCCGGCCGCTATTGGGGGACTGTTCTGGGAAAACGGGAACAGGAGGGGAGCCATTCTGGGAATGTCATCGGGTATTGTTATATGGTTTTATACACTGGTGTTACCCGCCTTTATTAAGAGTGGTGTGTTTTCAATAAATATCCTCACCGGCGGACCTTTCGGCATTGAATTTCTCAGACCTGAAGCCCTTTTCGGACTAAATGTTCTTGACCCGGTTTCGCACGCGGTGTTCTGGACAATGTTGTTCAATATCGGTTTATATGTATTCGGATCTCTCTTATACACCGGCAACCGGGAGATGGCACAGAACGCGTATAACATTGTGCACCTTGTGCACGAAGAGTTCACACCACATGAAGAGATACACCTTGAAAAAGAAATTAAGCTGTCAGAAAAGATACCGCTGATCTCGGATGTTCTTAAACAATATCTCTCAGAAAACAGATCTGAAAAAATAATCATCGATACATGCAGGGAGTTGCGTATTCACGAGAGTGAAACCATCAGTGTTGTAATGCTTTCTGAATTCATCAACAGGATAGAACGTATGCTTGCCGGATCTATTGGGGCTGCCGTGGCACACAGGGCATTGACTGCAGCCCCAATATTCAGCAAAAAAGAATCCGGTGCCATCTCAAGGATATACTCGGACATGCTGAGTATGCTTCGTGTCCCACCTGAAGAGATACGGCAGCGGATCAACTTCTACATGGAGCGGCAGGTATTGATACAACAGCATGCCGAAGAACTGGAGATGACACTGCATCAGCGCGAAAAAGAGATCAGGGAAAGACGGCAGGCCGAGCAGGCACTGGCAGAAGAAAAAGAAAGGCTGTATACCACCCTCAACAACATCGATGACGGAGTAATTACCACGGACAATCACGGGAACATTATCCTCATGAACATGGTGGCGCAGGATATTACCGGGTGGACTATCGACCAGGCCGCGGGGCTGGATATCGACCGGGTCTTCACCGTTGAAGAACCGGATATCAGCTATACAGATGCCTCGCCGGTAAAGCGGGCGCTGCAACTTCATTCCACCCTTGAAAGCACAGAGAACACCTTTCTTATACTTGGCGATGGAACAAGTAAACTCATTGAATTCAGTATTGCCCCCATCGGCGAGCAGCTGGCAACTACCGGCACAGTAGTAGCATTTCGCGATATTACCGAAAAAGCGATGATGGAAAAAGAAATCTTGAAGGCCAGAAATATTGAATCTCTTGGTATCC
>CAZAOK010000072.1:0-18677 GCA_964486725.1 uncultured Leptospiraceae bacterium | reverse complement strand
GAATAATTTGCAGTATTAAATACATTATCTGATTTGTGGGTACAAGTCAGCCCCAAGGGGGACTCCTGACTCATTATATTAAATGTCAACACCTGAAAATTTCATTTATATGTATTTTTTGTCCCCCGCCGGGGGTGTATAGACCGGGGACATAGGTAACACATGTTCGGTCACATGATAAAGAGGAATGTGCCCTTCTTTATTCAAAATTGACATTGAAATTTGTTTTATTACCCGAAATTTAATTCACTCCCCCGGCGTCTTTGCGGTAAAAATGATGATTAATGGTTGACAGTAATAGTTAATGTTTGCTATAAGTAAAACTTAACTGTAGCTTAATATTTACCTACTTTTATTCTTTTGTAGAACCTACCTTTCTGAGTTTTGTATGTACATGGAAAATTATGAACCTTGGATCGCTGTTGCGGAGAAACAGGCGTGAACGCGGGCTTACCCTGAAGATGGTGTCTGAAAAAGCAGGCATATCAGAAGGGTTTCTGAGCCAGGTTGAGAACAATGTGAGTTCACCATCGGTGGACACGCTGATGAGTGTGTGTGCAGCTATAGGGGTGAACGCGGGGGATCTGCTCAACCAGGCAAGTGAACAGGAAAACCTTGTGCTCTTGCGTCGTGCTGACTGGGAAGAGGTGGATATCCCCCATACCGGTTTTGCCACAAGGCGTTTTTTTCCCCCGGATAACAGGTCGGTTATCGATTCATCGGTGCTGCTTCTTGAACCCGGACATGCCATACCCGTGAGAAAAAATATCAGGAACAGCCAGGAAGTGCTCTGCGTGTTGAAGGGAAGCGTGACCCTTACACTGGGTGAGAATACCGTACCCATGCATGAAGGGGACACGGTACACTACTGGTCTGACCCTGATAACCAGAAGATAACCAACAACAGTGAACACAGGTCAATCATATTGTGGATTGGAACCATCTAGTACATGAGAATGTACTGGTTATATTATAAAAAAAGGGGACAGGAGTATGATTAAATTCAGCGAACAACAATTAAAGATTCCGCGATTGGCAAGGCCGGTATACCTTGTTACGGCCGGGCAATCAAAGTTTGACCGTGCCATTCCCGACATGCGTACCGAGGAGTTGTGTGTTGACGCGCTTACCATGGCTGCTGACTTGATAGACATGTCCCCCGCGGAGTTGAAAAGCTATATCCATACATGCTATTATGGACACTTTGCCGATCATTTTGGAGACCAGCTCCTTGGGGAGGCGGTAATACATGACCGACTGGGACTTGACCCGCTGGGTAACATAGGTATAAAGACGGGGGGCGCGACAGGTGGCTCAACCTTATGGGAAGCCATGAAGGCGGTGGCGTCGGGTTATTCAGACTGCGTGCTTGCCATGGGGTGGGAGCGTATGGACGAAGTGCCCACCGATGAAGGCAACTTTCTCATTTCGTGCGCCGCTGACAAGGACTGGGAATCACCACTGGGCCATATTTATACCGGCTACTATGCTGTCATGGCGCAGCGGTACTGGCAGATATTCGGGAAATCAGAAGAATCTTTCAGAAAAACACTGGCCGAGATTTCGGTGAAGCATCACGGGTATGCCAGGTTCAATCCATTCGCCCAGGCACCCCTGGATATTACGGTTGATGACGTACTACAGTCACCTGTGGTTGCCTATCCACTGCGTGCCCTTGACTGCTGCCTGATGAGTGTTGGTGCAGCGTGTGCCATTATCTGTGATGAAGACACAGCTATGAAGCTGACGAAAAACGCGAAGCATAAGCCCCTTCGCATATGGGTGGCAGCCGGGTCGCATACCCTGAGGCCTGCCGACAGGCGGGACATGGATATTCCCCTCCTGCCCAACGAGAGTGCAGACCAGTATAAGAACCTGGGAGAACGCTTTCCCGGCGGGGACAGGTACCCCGGGTTTACAGGCTTTCTGGCGGCAAGGATGGCGGCGTTATATGGCTACGGGATGGCGGGTGTCAAAGATCCCACCGAAGACCTCGACGTGATCGAGCTTCACGATGCATTTACTATAAGCGACGTGCAGTCATACGAAGACGTGGGCCTGCGGCCATACGGGGAAGGACGTGATTACGTTGAGTCAGGGGACTGTTACCATACAAATCCCCATACCGGCAAACCGGGAAAACTTCCCTCTAACCTTTCGGGGGGACTCATCGGCTGCATGCACGCGGTAGGGGCCACGGGTATTATGCAGACCTTCGAGATCGCCACCCATATCTGGAACAGGTGGGCCGAGGTTCACGGTGACCAGAAGCTATGGAAGAAGTTCAACCGTGAAAAACCTGCCGACTGGAAAGACCTGCAGGTAAAGGGTGCCAAACGGGCCCTGGCCATCAGTCATGCCGGTGTGGGGTCACATGTGACATCAACGATATTGATGGACCCCGATCACCTGCTGCAAAAAGAAGGGTAAAGGAGAAATACTATGAGTATGTTCGGACAGGTATATGTAAGTGATAATAAGTACAGGTTAAAAGGTGATTTTCATCACCTGACCCCTAACACGCCCATCAGGAATGCCGATGACGGCTGGGCACTTATGGGGATAACCAACCCGAGAGATATGACCTATATTCACAGTTACGGGGCAGAGGCGGTGTTTTTTGAGTCGCTGGGACAGGGAAAACTTATGGCGTCCCGTTGTGATAATAAAAAATGTGAATCGAAAGGATCGGTATACATGCCTTTCAGAATTTTTTGTCCCGACTGCCTGGCAAAAAACACGGTGATTGATATCACCGACGTGGCACGAAAAACAGCCCGGGTGCATACCTTCATGGTGTGTGAACGGTCGGGTGCCTTCAGCCTGCTTGATAAGCCTATCAAGTTTATCAATATCGAGTTTGACGGGGTGGTCACCATATTGATGAGCTATCTATCCATGGGTGAGCCGGAGATCGGGATGAGCGTGGTTCCCATATTCAAGACCCAGGATCCCACCTATACCATACTTGACCTGTCGTGGGTTCCATCGGGCACAGACGAGAAAAAACTACCAGAGGGATTCAGTTTTAAGTAAACATATAACACCTATCTTACCGGGAGAAGGCCGCTTCAATGCAGCCTTCTCCCGATGCTGATCCCGCTGATACAAATTGTATCAGGAGGGACGTGATGATAGACTTTGATCTTTCAGCAGAACAGGTGATGCTTCGTCAGACGGTGCGTGAATTCGCGGAGGCAGAGATCGCTCCCGTGGCCATAGAACTTGACGAGAAAGAGGAATTCTCCACTGAGCTGACAAAGAAAATGGCAGACCTGGGACTTTTCGGTATTTTCGTGGACGAGAAATACGGCGGTTCGGGCATGGATTACCTTTCCTACATAATCGCTATAGAAGAGATTGCCCGGGTAGACGGATCACAGGGGGCCACCGTGGCAGCGGGAAATTCTCTTGGGATCGGGCCCATCTATTATTTTGGCAGCGAGAATCAGAAAAATGAGTGGCTTCCCGGTTTATGTTCAGGTGAAAGCCTGGCTTCTTTTGGATTAACCGAACCCGAGGCCGGTTCTGATGCCGGTGACAGCCGTACAACCGCCAGGCTTGAAGAGGGCCAGTGGGTCATTAATGGCAGTAAGATATTTATTACCAATTCAACCAGCCCCATGTCCCGCATCTGCACGGTGCAGGCGGTGACCGGTATGCGTGCGGCCGGCAAGAGAAAGGAAATATCATGCATTCTGGTTCCCCATGGCACCGACGGATTCGAGTATAAAAAGATGCGTGGCAAGATGATGTGGCGTTCGTCGGATACGGGGGAGCTGTATTTCGATGACTGCAGGGTGCCCGAAGAGAACCTGCTGGGACTACGCGGTGAGGGGTTTCACCAGATGTTGAAAACGCTGGATAACGGACGCCTGGCCATTGCCGCCATGGGTCTGGGGGGAGCACAGGGAGCCTACGAGATGGCACTGAAGTACGGAAAGGAGCGGGTGCAGTTTGGACATCCAATTGCCACTTTCCAGGCCATTTCTTTTATGCTGGCCGACATGGCAACCGAGATTGAGGCGGCCCGGTGCCTGCTGTACAAGGCATGCAAGCTTAAAGACCAGGGGAAACCTTTTTCAAAGCAGGCAGCCATGGCCAAGCTGTATTGCTCAGAGGTGATGGGCAGGGTGGTTGACAGGGCGGTGCAGATTCACGGGGGGTATGGCCTCATGCGTGAATACAACGTGGAGAGATTTTACCGTGACTACAAGCTGCTTACTATTGGCGAGGGGACATCAGAGGTGCAGCGAATGGTGATTGCCCGTTCCATTGGATGTTTCGAGGTTTAGTTGATGTTGTATGGCGGATAGTTGATTGTAGCTGAATGATATAATTTTTAACCAACCAACAATATTGGTTGGTCGTCCAATTAAATGCTTGACTTTTCCTCATGGTAATCCATACTGTCAACCTGAGTTGAAATGGATATAGAAAACGGTTGACAGATTTTACTGGTTTGCCATGGAATTACAGTTGACGTTAACTGTAGTCATAAATATATTTATGTAATAAAACATAAAGGAGAGGTGGGCATGTCTGGTTATAAAGAAGCAACGATAGGAGCTGTTTTAAGGGAAACCACAGAGAAGTTTCCGGGGCATGAGGCGCTGGTGTATCCGGATACGGGATTGCGTCAAAACTACACAGAGTTTTATGCTGCCTGCAGAGAAGTTGCCAGGGGTTTCATGGCCATCGGGGTCAAGAGAGGTGACCATGTTTCAGTGTGGACAACCAATCTTCCTGAATGGGTGTATATGCAGTTCGGGCTTTCCATGATCGGCGCGGTGCTGGTAACGGTTAACACCAACTACAAGTCACATGAGCTGGACTATATCGTCAGGCAGTCAGACTCTACCACCCTTGTTCTCATGGAAGAATATCGGGACACAAGCTTTTATGATATCGCCAGGAAGGTGGTGGCGGGGCTTGATGATACGGAACCCGGGAAGATCAATTCGGAAAATGTTCCAACCCTGAAAAATATCGTCTATATCGGTGAACGGGAAGATACACCGGGTATGTATAATTTTAAGGATCTGCTTGAGCTGGCAAAAAGTATTTCTGATGAACAGCTTGATGCCCGCGAGAACATGCTTGATTATCATGATGTAATCAATATGCAGTATACCTCCGGCACAACGGGATTTCCCAAGGGGGTAATGCTTACCCACTATAATATTGTGAACAATGCCTTGATGGTTGGTGACGTGATGGGAATGACCGACCAGGACAGGCTGCTCATTCATGTTCCCCTCTTTCACTGTTTCGGCTGCGTGATGAGCACACTTAACTGTGTGGCCCATGGGTCAACCATGGTGGTGATGGAATACTTCGATCCGCTGAAATCACTCAAGGCGGTACAGGACGAAAAGATTACCGCCATAAACGGTGTGCCCACCATGTTCATTGCCATGCTGAGTCATCCCGATTTTGAGAAGTATAACATGAAATCATTGCGCACAGGCATTATGGCGGGTGCCCCATGCCCGGTGGAGACAATGAACCAGGTACGCACCAGGATGCACTGTTCAGAGGTTGTCATCGCCTTCGGCCAGACAGAATGTTCGCCGGTTATGACCATGACACGGCGGGATGATCCGGTACAGCTGCGGGTGTCAACCGTGGGAAGGCTGCTTCCCGGCGTTGAAGGGATGATCGTTGATCCTGATACGGGAGATGAAATGCCCGTAGATACACAGGGTGAGATCGTGACCCGTAGTGCCTGCGTGATGAAGGGATACTACAAGATGCCCGAAGCAACCGACAAGGCCATTGACAACGACGGATGGCTGCACAGCGGAGACCTGGGCACCATCGATGAAAACGGGTATTTCAAGGTAACCGGTCGCATCAAGGACATGATCATTCGGGGTGGTGAGAACATCTATCCGCGTGAAATCGAAGAGTTTCTGCTTACCAACGGGAAGGTGCTGGATGTACACGTGGTTGGCATCCCCGACGAAAAGTACGGTGAACAGGTGCTTGCGGTTATTCAGCTTCGAAACGGGGAAAATTCTTCGGCCGAAGAATTTGTTGAATTTTGTACTGGAAATATTGCCCGGCATAAGATACCCCGGTACTGGGAGTTCGTAGAAGAATTTCCAATGACCGCCAGCGGTAAAGTACAGAAGTATAAATTACGCGACCAGTTCGCGAAAAAATACCAGTCACAGGCCGCGGGGGTATAGAGTAAAGATTAAGGGGAGGTGCCCTCATGGCAGAAGGGGCGCAGCAAAAGTATTCAATCGGGGAAATGTCCAGGATGTGCGAGATGAGCACCCGAACGATACGGTATTACGAAGAGCTGGGCCTCCTGAACTCCGTGAAACGCATCGAGAACGGGCGGCGTGTGTATACCGACGAAGACCTCAGGCGGCTGAAGCTTATCAAGCGTCTGAAAATTCTGGGGCTTACCCTGTCGGAGATGCACGAACTTGAATCCATCTGGTCTATTCAGAAGACCAACGACGCGGTGCTTCGGCGCCTCCTTGAAATTCTTTCCTCACACCTGCGGCGCATCGACGACAGGATCGCCGACCTGGATATTCTGCGAAACGAGATACTGGAATACCAGGACAGGATCGGCAGCAAGCTTGAAGGTGAATAGTGTGAGGATTTATAATTTCACACCGCCCTGTCCAGTTCATCCCGGAACAGGAGAAAATCATCAAGCTTTTCGGATACAATTGAATACAGTATTTTGGGATCGATTTCTTCGTACTGATGTACGATCAGGTTACGTAATCTCACCATTGAACGATAGGGTTCAGTTGACTTGATAACACCAGGCATTTCCAGCTTTTCCATCGCCTCACTGGCTGTGGCTGCAGGTCCCGCTTTCTCAAGGGCGATGATACGTTCGGCTATATCGATCATGATTTCCGTGCATACCTGAATTGCACGTTCAGTCATTGAGCGGATCACCCAGTCCTCAACAAACTTTTCTTCTGTAAGTCCCTCAGTATGTTGTTTCAGACGCTGCACCTGCGTATCCAGAAGGGCAAGCTTCCTTTGTATTATGCCGTTATATTTCACCCGTTGCCTCCAGGCGGTATTTGCGTTGTCTTTCGTAATGTACCATCTGGGTTTCATATTCCCTGCAGGTGAGCGAATAAAAATCAAGCCACAGCTTTTCATCCCTGGTAAAAAGGAGCCGTCCCTTTAACGCCTCGAAACGGTACACTGGTTCGGCCTTATTAAGAAACCCCAGGTCGCAGCGGACCGGGCCAACAACCTCCCGGCAAATATCCTGGATAGCTATATACGTGTCCATTGACGACTCACCTTCCAGGTAAACCGCAAGGTCAAGGTCACTGTAGGGTTTGACTACACCACTCTCCGCGGCAGAACCAAGCACACAGGCAAACAGCATCTGTGGAACACCTGATGCAAGGGCATCCGCGAGGGCATCAAAATCAACCCGGTATTCCCTGTCAGACGTATCTATATGTCGCTTTGAAATTCCCATACATACCTTTATTCGTACCCTTCATGGTTTACATAAAAACAGTCATTGTCAATTGCTTTTCAGGGTTAGTTGAGTATTCCCGTCACCCGTCACTCTTAAATCTTTGTGGTTCCTGACGGCGGGGTTTTGTCTTCGTGACTGATTGGTACCGGCCGTCCCCGGTAGTCCACGGGGAAGCGGCTGGTGCGCAGCCTTCCCGGTACCTTCCTGCGGTATTTACTTTCAGGGAAAAAGTGGTACAGCCTGCCGTAATAGTAGTCGGCTTCATCCCGCATGCCCAGCATGGCAAAGCCGCGGGCGATATGCCAGGTGATTTCCGGTGCGCTGGGATCGGTGGTGCCCAGCGAAAGGGCAGCAAGCAACATGTGTAGTCCTTCTTTTTGTCCACCCCTTGAATTGATGAGGCTCTGACCCTTTTGTATCATGGACTGGTATTCGCCCTTTTCAGGGATTATGAAGAATGTTGAACGGAACACCATGGATGGCTGCCCCAGGGTGTTCTCAAAAGAGAAACGCAGGGTGTGATAGCCGGCCGGCAGTTTGCCGCTGTAGTGCACGTTGAAATCGGTTGGCGATTCCTTTTTACAGGTTACGGGAAGCCGGTTAAGGGTGACCCGCAGGGAACCCTTCTTTATAACGGCACTGTCATGGCCAGAGAGGAGCCGCAGGGTGAGTTGCGGTTTCCGCTGGTGTATGGCGTTTTCCAGGGGATGGTCTTCGTCAAAGGGTGAGGATATGAGCACCTCCGCGGAAGGTATGCCCCTCCTGAAGAACTCGGCTATGGCCGAGAAGTATGCCTCCGCCTCGGCCTCAAGGTATTCCCTGTCTGCCAGGTGACGGGCGTGTTTTTCGTGGCTGAAAAAGCCCCCTTCACCAAGTATGCCCGGACAGAGATACTTTGTATTCTTCAATACCCGTGTTCCCGCCTCGGGGAATACCGCGAAATCTGAGAGTACCACCCCCTCTCCCTCCATTATTTTCGTGAACTCATCCCTGAGAAGACGTGCCATCTGAAAACTTAATGGACGGGTGCGCTCACTGCCCCAGAAAAGCACCGCGGGATACTGCACCTGGTCTACCCGGCGGGGTGAGCCGTTGTGATGAATGCTGATGAAAAGGTCGGGCTTGAACTGCCGGGCCATATGGGTGCGCCTGTCGAGGGACACATCGATGTCGGCGTTTCGGCTCAGCTCTACAACGCAGCCGGCCCCCTGAAGCATGACACCCAAAATCCTGGCCACGGTGAGGTTCACCCCTTCTTCTGTGATGCCGCCGGGGCCATGGCGAAACCTGTCTTTCCCTGCTTGTCCCCCGTGGCCGGGATCGATGAAGATTCTCCTGTTCTTGAGCCAGGGGTATTCTGACAGGTCAACCTTCCCGTTGTAGACGGGGGGCGGAGTGATGTCGGTACATGAAATTCCGATTAATAATAGCAGGGCGCACAGGAATATACTACGTAACGCTGACAGGTCCATGGGCCCTTCCTTCTATAAATTGCCGTACAACCGGGTCTTGTGTTTCGCGAATCTCACCGGGGGTGCCGTTAAATATGATGGAACCTTCATACAGCATGACGATCCTGTCTGCCACCCGGTAGGCGGATTGCATGTCATGGGTTACCACTATTGATGTCATATGAAATTCGTCACGCATATGCAGGATCAGCCGGTCTACCGCCCCACCGGTTATGGGATCAACACCGGTGGTCGGCTCGTCATACAGCATGATCTCGGGCCTCCTGGCGATTGCCCGGGCAAGACCTGCCCGTTTCTGCATGCCGCCGGAAAGTTCTGATGGAAGTTTTTGTTCCACTCCGCGCAGGCCTACATGGGAAAGCATCTCAGGCACCCTGCGGGCAATTTCGTCCTCGTCGATATTCTGACGCCGCATGCCGAAGGCGATGTTGTCGTAGATATTCATGGAGTCAAACAGCGCCGCTCCCTGGAAAAGCACCCCGAACCTGGAAATGATCTCATCACGGGTGTTTCTGCCGGCGCCAGTAAGTTCAAGGTCATCAATGAAGATCTGTCCGCTGTCGGGGGTGAGAAGCCCGATAAGGTGCTTCAAGAGCACCGATTTTCCCGTGCCGCTTTTTCCGATAACGCTGACTATCTCACCCGGCATCACCGAAAGTGTTATGCCGCTGAATATCATTTTCGGCCCGAATGATTTGTGGAGTTGATGTATTCGTAATTTTTCGTTCATGGTTCCGGTTGTTTTGTAATATAGGTCAGATTGTACGGGGGGTATCAGAAGCTGTCAAACTGAATACTGTTGTTTTTAGAAACTCTTCTTTATCCATCCCCCTCCAAGGATATCTCCCTTTTCATCGTAGAACACCGCTGCCTGGCCGGGGGTTATCCCGGTATGGGGTTTGTCGAAAAGCACACGCACTTCTTTATTCTCTTCGGTGAGGGTTGCCCTGAAGGGGGATTGTGTTGACCTTGTTTTTACCCACGCGTGTATCCCGTGGAGGGACGTGGTTTTCATGTATGATATGTTCGCAGCGGTCAGTCCATCCCTGTTCAGCGCCTCGCGGAGGCCGGCGATGATGGTGTTGTTTTCCGCATCAATCTCAACAACGTACAATGGGTGGGGTGCCGCGATGCCAAGTCCCCGCCGCTGGCCGATGGTATAGCGGTGAATGCCCCTGTGCCTGCCTATCACCTTTCCCGATGTATCCACGATATTACCGGGGGGTGGTGTTATGCCGGTATGGCGCTGTATGTAGGCCGGGTAATCGTCGTCCGGTATAAAGCAGATCTCCTGGCTTTCGGGTCTTTCGGCCACGTGAAGGGAATGTTCCCTGGCCATGCGCCGTATGTCCTGCTTGGTATAGCCGCCCAGGGGAAATTTAACGTATTCAAGTATTTGCTGTGATAACGAAAATAGAAAGTATGACTGGTCTTTCACCGGGTCTTTGCCTGATGTTACGTAATAGCGCCCTTCGGGGGTATGGTCAACACCGGCATAATGACCGGTGGCCAGTGCCTGGCAGCCAAGTTCTGCTGCCCTGCCCATGAGATGACGAAACTTTATGCGGGCATTGCAGTGAATGCAGGGGCTTGGCGTTCTGCCCCGCAGGTATTCACCGCAGAAGGGATCAATGATCTCACGGGAAAAATCATCTTCCACGTTTACTATGTGATGGGAGAAACCGGCTTCAAGGGCAACCCTCCTGGCATCGTTGATGCTTTCAGGTGAACAGCATACGTCATAACGGGGCTCTGACCCGTCCATCTCTTCGCACATGAGTATCTTTGCCGTCAGGCCGATGATGTCATGTCCCTGTTCTCGTAATAATATGGCGGTTAAAGAGGAATCCACACCGCCGCTCATTGCTACGGCTATACGCATTACTGCCACCCCGTTTCTTTATGGTCAGCTAACAGTATAGCACCATGGAAAATTCATTCATTTTTCTGGCTCATTCCGGAGTTTTGGGAAAAACCATCATAATTTATTTTATGTCGTAATTACTCAGCTGTCATGCTGAATATTCAATATTATTCTAAAATGAATAATAATCCAGCATCTCCCCCCGCCTTCGGCGGGGGAGACGGGTCAATTGTTTTTCAATAATGATTATTCAGCCGGTTCAACGGAAAAAGAACCCATGATCCTGGTGAAGGTTTTATGAAAACGGGGGTAATCCTTCCGTGAAACAGAACCTGACACTATGTATACAGAATTACCATTGTGCATGCCGTATATTTCAACCACGTTATCACGATGATCCCTGGCAAGAACCCAGAAAAGCTTTTCACCGTTTTGTGAACGCCAACCCGATTTTACCGGTTCGTATCGCATGGATTGCAGCCACCTGCGTGATGAACTTCGAAGTGAATTCTTTTTGCCCTGTACCCGTGCGATGTTCATGACCGTGGTTTGCGTTTCGTTCTTAACCCGGGAGGTGATTCCCCTGTTTTTGTAATAGCTTTCTGCCCCGGTAACTGACCATCCCCGTGGAAGGGCAAGGGTGAGGTTTTTGCCTGCAACCGCAACCGTATGGGTGCGCATATCAATGGCTTTCGGGGGGATGCGGGATATGGTTTTGCCGGTAAGGGCGTCAAGATGTCGTATGGCGTTGTAGTCTATTTTTTGGGCATTCTTGCGATGCATGGTCCATTTCCCGATGGAGATGGTGGTGTGGCCAGTAAGTGCGCTAATTTTATTTTTTAAGATTCTTTCACCGGGGCGATGATCAGGGTGCAACCCGGCCCTGTTGTACCAGTTGTCAAGGGCCACCAGGCTTGCCAGGGTTTTGTTCATTCTCGCGTGGAGATATTGTCGTGAAATGTATTCGGTTTTAATTTTCTGTATGCTGGCGTTTTTGATCAATGGGAATAAAGATCCATTTTTGAGGGCTTTTCGCAGCCGGGGGTCATGCGGGTTTTCCCTGGCTGTTTCTTCAAGGGAGGTGAAAACGGAACGGTATTCTTCCAGTATGCTGTCCGCGTAGGTGAGCCTTGAGAAAAGATCCATCTGTGCTGACAGCTGTTCCTGCAGGGTGTCAAGTTCGTACTGCGCTATTATCTCTTTTACTTCGTCATTGTTCTCTTCACGTTCTTGCACCTGGCGGGCATACGAGGAAAAATATTTCTTACAGGACGTTATAAATCCAGTCGCGTTCTGTTGTATGGCTGTACGGGATTTTTTCTTCATTGCCGCGATTTCACGCAGATTCTCTTTGTTCAGGGCGGACCGTTCGTCATATGAAAGACCAAGGGCGGCGATGTATGCCTTGAACATGTGACGTGACCTGTGGGCAATGTCTTTCATCATGTTATGCAGGTCGGGATCGGTCATGTAGGGGCACCTGGCAATGCGGGTTCCGCTGAGATGAAAAAAATTAAGATAGTCCTGTATTCTGTTCACCCGGTACCGGTAATTTTCGGTTACAAGGCCGCCATGCCTGGCCCGTGAGTCGCCGTATATTCGCAGGTATTCCAGGCACGCGTCTGCATAGGCCATGGCGGCATTGTGCTTGGCGTTTCTCAGCTTCCTGGCGTCATTAAAGGCGTTCATGTTTCTTATGACAGGAGGGTGCTGTTCACCTGGCAGGGAGCTTTTATCTTTTACTTTCTTCTCTTCCCGGTAGAGATGATGGTCAAGGCCGGCGAATTTCTTTTTTATCTCCCTGATAAATGAATCACGGAGTTTGCTGTAATGACGGTCGTTTTCAGTTCCCTGCAGTGACGGCAGGGTTTTTTTCCTTAAATTATCAAGGTGTTGCAGAACCGGCCCGGTGTCAAACCTCTCGGGAATGGCCATCACGTGAATGCTTGACTCATCTTCCGGATTGTTCAGTATATCCGAGTACCGTTTGAATGCCCTGCTGTCCCTGTACTTTTTTGTCAGGGATGGAAATATCTTTTTTTCAAAAGACTGGGGGTTGATGTAATACAGTGATGCCTGGTATGGGGTAATGCTCACCCCGGCTTTTTTTGCCAGTGAAACAATTCTTTTATAATGCTCCAGTTGAATGGCCATCATTGAATATTTTCCCTTCCATCGCCATGATCTTTCCAGGTGACCGGTGGCAGGGCGGAATGTGCTGCCACAGCCGGTGGCGTTGAAATATTTCTGTGCCACTGTTAGTATCTTATGTGTGAGCATTGAATCCGTTGTGGTTACCGGTTGGGCAAAGCTGTTAATAAATTTTGTGTATATTTCATCCCCTGCCTTATCAATATATTGCCGGCTTTGTTCCATAACCGGTGCGGTTATAATCTCCATGGCGATGATTCTCAGGTCAAATGTGGTAAAATGGTCGTTGATCATATGTTTGCGCAGGGAGTGGTCATCACGGCCCATGGTGGACTGTATCATGTTGTCAATAGAATCCTCTATCATTTTCCCGGCATCATCTATCCGGCTGTTGTCATTCAGCCTTTTCAGTATATGATTCATGTACCACGCGGTGGCAAGGGGGGGTACCAGCTTTCTAATGTGTTCTTTTATTTCTTTTCCAGTATATTCTTTTTTTGCCTCGTCTAAGCTTGCATCACCATTAATTTTTCTTTTTAATACGCGCAGGGCATCCCGTGATTGCAGCAATTCTTCATGAACCAGTTTCTTGATCCGTTTATCAATGTCATTTCGAGCGGCAATAGATTCATCTTCCTGCTGTAATTTCTGTATCCGTGATTTCCACCATTGATGACGCTGCTGTATAATAGCATTTGCCTGGCCATGCATAAACAGAAGGCACAGAATTATTGTCAATACTTGTAATCTCATTGGTTGCTCCATGTCTCGTTGTTACGGGTACTCAGTTACAGTATCGTAAAGGTAAAAGTGGTGGATAAGTGGAATTTTATCAGGAATCCAGAATTTCCCGAACTTTTGAAGTGAGGAAATTGACGGTAAGGGGCTTCTGTATGAAGTTGGTAGAATCTTCGGCCACGCCGTAATCAGCGATTATATTATAGGTATAGCCGGACATGTACAGCACCTTGATGTCTTTGCGAAGCGCGGAAATTTCTTTATATACTTCAATGCCGTTTTTTCCCGGCATTATGACATCGGTGAGAAGCATGTCTATCTTGTCTTTATGGTTGCTTGCAATTTCTATAGCCCTGTCACCGTTATGGGCGCTTAATACGTTGTATCCTGTTGTTTCCAGTATCTTCACCACCAGTTTTCGTACCGTTTCCTCGTCTTCAACCACCAGTATGGTTTCTGTTGCTTCCATGTTCTCCGGCTCTTCGTCGGTTATCTCATGTTTCTGAGCGGGGTGTGTGCTGATGGGCAGGTACACGGTAAACGTGGTGCCTTTGCCGGGTATGCTCTCCACCTTGATGGTGCCGCCATGCTGTTTCACAATGCCGTATACTGTTGAAAGGCCAAGTCCTGTTCCGATTTTTTTTGTCGTATAGAAGGGCTCGAAGATATATTTCAGTGTGTCACGGTCAATGCCCTTACCCGTATCGGATACCTGCAACAGCGCGTAATCTCCCTCTTCAAGCTCATGTGACAAAACAGGATTTTTTGAGTTAACACGCATCCTCGATGTGAGAATTTTCAACTTGCCACCATCAGGCATGGCATCCTGGGCGTTTATGGCCAGGTTCACTATTATCTGCCCGATCTTGGCCATGTCAGAACGCACCGGTACGGGGTGCTGGTATGTTTCGAGTTCTATCTGTATATTTTCACGTATAGTTCGTCGCAGTATTTTATCATAGTCCCTGACAATTTCGGAAAGATCAAAGGTCTTTATTTCAAGTACCTGTTTTCTGCCGAATGCCAGAAGCTGCTGTGTCAGTTCACGTGCCCTCAGGGCGGCTTCCTGTATCTGGTGAAGGTCGTTGTTATGAGATGGGTTCATGTCAGTCTTGTTTTGTAAAAGTTCGGCGTATCCAAGTATGGGGGTGAGCAGGTTGTTCAGGTCATGGGCTATCCCCCCGGCAAGCCTGCCCAGTGAGTCCATTTTCTGTGCCTGAAACAGCTGCTCTTCAAGTTTTTTTCTTTCAGAGATGTCAGATTGTGTACCGATTATTCTTTGCGGGGTCCCATCGTTAGCCCTGGATATCACCTTCCCGCGGTCAAGTATCCAGCGGTAGGATCCGTCTTTGCATAACATCCTGTGTTCTGAATAATAATAAGAGCGGGTTCCATCCAGGTGCTGCGCCAGGGCCTGTTGTGCTTCGTCCCTGTCATCAGGGTGAATCAACAGTTTCCATTCATCCAGGGTACCTGAAATATCGCTGTCGCTGTATCCCAGCATTTCTTTCCACATCCCCGAAAAAAAAACGGTACCGGTATCAGCATTCCAGTCCCATACCCCGTCCTGGCTTCCCTCCAGGGCAAATTTCCATCTTTTTTCACTTTCCCTCAGGGCTTCTTCGGCCTTCAGTCTCTCTTCTTCATCATATATTGAGTCAAGTGCGAAGGATATGCTGGACGCCACCTCCTTTATGAGGTTTACTTCTTCCCGGTCAAAAAAACCGCTGCGGGAAGAGTATATATTAAGCGCACCGGTCATTTCATTTCGGCTTTTAATGGGAGCAACTGCAATAGACCTGAAACCATGTTCAATGGCAGCCTTTTTCCATTGGCTGTTCATTTCATACTTTTCAATATCGTTTATAACGATACAGTTGCCTTCTCTCAGTGTTTCGCTTGCGCCAGTTCCTTCTTTCCCGTTTTTCGTAGAGATTTTGAACTGGTCGAGGAAATCACTATCATCACCACTTGATGCCATGGGAACAACTTGTCCTGATGTCGGATCGGTTATGCCGATCCAGGCGAACTGGAACATGCCGAACTCGATGATATCGTCGCAGACCTTCAGCAGCAGTTCTTTCCTGTCCCTGGTTTTGACGATACGCTGGTTTACATGGCTGAGTACATTATAGAGCCTGCTTATGGTTCGGGTTTTCTCTTCTGCCTTTTTTCGTGGAGTAATATCTCTCAATATACCAAGACTGCCATAGGGTAACCCTTCAGCATCCCACAGGAAAGTGACCTTTATTTCCCCCCAGAATACGGACCCGTCTTTTCTCACGTATTCGAATTCCAGCAGGGGTATGTCTTCGTGTATGCCCTGCATGGCTTTCTGGTATTCAGCACTGAAGGTCTCAATTGCCTGCTGGTATGATCCCGGTGTCATGTATTCCTGCATTGACATTTGTTTAAGTTCATCAAGTGTGTATCCCAGCAATGTAGTTGCGGAAGGGCTTGCGTAACTGAGGGACATGTCGTTGTTCTGAATAAAGATTACGTCTGTGGCATTTTCTGCCACAAAGCGGTACTGCTGTTCACTCTGCCGCAGTGCCTCTTCTATGATCTTACGGTCTGTAATATCAATGTGGATACCGATCATGCGGTGGGGTCTTCCATCCTGGTCATAATCGAAAAATTTCCCCTTGCTGTGAATCCATCTCCAGGCACCGGATTTGCTTTTCAGCCTGAACTCGAGATCATAAGAGCAGAGCTCTTCCAGGCAGCTGTTGACGCTGTCCATCACCCATTCCCTGTCATCCGGGTGGAGCAGGGATTTCCATGCATCGAAATTCATGGGAAATTCATTCGGTTCATATCCGAGCATGGTGTAATACCGGGGACTGTAATATCCTTCATTGGTATTAAGATCCCAGTCCCAGAACCCGTGATCAGAGGCTTCCAGTACCCTTTCCAGCTGTTGTTCGCTTTCATGCAGTTTCTTTTCAAGTGAGTGCCTCTGCAGGGTGGTCTTCACTGCCATCAGGAGTTCAGTATGGTCAACCGGTTTGAGTACGTAAGCATGGGGATGTGTTTTCACCGCGTCCCTGAATGTGGCATCGTCCGCGTAGGCGGTAAGAAAGATTACGGGTATATCAAATTGGTGGTGAATGCGTCCGGCGGTTTCGATACCGTTGAGTGGGCCTGCAAGCATGATATCCATGATGATGAGATCGGGCGGGTGCCGGGAGACCAGCTTCAGGGCTTCCTCCCCGGATTTGGCCATGTGTGGTACATGATATCCGGATTCTTCAAGGGTTGATTGAATATCTTTCGCGCTGATCAATTCATCCTCAACAAGGAGTATAGTAGGCCTGTCCATAATCGTATACGCGTATCCTTAACCGGGGTGAGTGTGTATTTAAAGAATAGTATATTTGAACAAAAAGTCAATAAGAACTTTTTTAGTTCAGGTCACAGGTCTATCACCTTGCCGGGATTTATTATGCCGTTGGGATCAAATGCCCGCTTGATGCGTCTGAGCAGTTCTATCTCGCCGGTTGAGGCGAATTTCTGCAGGTAGTGCTTCCGGGTATACCCGGTGCCGTGTTCGCCGGTAATGGTGCCCCCATGCCGGCAGGCCGCCCCGTAGATGATCTCCTTCAGCCGGGGCTGCAGTTGCTGCCATTTATCATACTCCATGTCTTCACGCAGCACGTCGATGTGGACATTGCCGTCTCCCGCGTGCCCGAATATTACCGACCTGAGGCCAAGCTGGTTCAGGCTTTGCTTCACCTCCCTGAGGAATGAGGGTATCTCTGACCTGGGCACCACCGAGTCTTCGGCCAAAAATACCGGGCTTTTGGCGTGAATGGCTTCACGTATCGACCGCCGTGCCGTCCACAGCCGTTCTTTCTGCTGCGAAGACTCTGCCACCATGATGGTCTCGGGGTTGACGGGAAGAATTGATTGTATCTTTTCAAGCATGCTGCCGATGGCCTCCTCGCTGTTGCCGTCAAGCTGTACCAGCAGGTGGGCCCCGGCTTCCGGGTGGGGCATGGCATCACCCAGGTATTCGGCCACCAGGGTGAGGGCGTCCTCCTCCATGAATTCAAGTGCGGCAGGTGACACCCTGTGTATGAGCATGGCGTGCACCCCGTCCACCGCTTCTTCAAGTGTTGTAAAAGGTATAAGAAGATCAAGAGAATGGGGGGGGACGGGGACAAGCTTCAGGTAGAGCCTGGTGATAACCGCAAGCGTGCCCTCCGAACCAAGCAGAATGCCGGTGAGATTGTACCCGGTGGCGTTCTTGATGAACTTGCCCCCGTGAGTGATGACAGAACCGTCGGCCAGCACGAACTCAAGGCCGGTAACGTAGTCCTTGGTGGTGCCGTACTTCACCGCGCGGGGGCCGCCGGCGCACTCGGCGATGTTGCCCCCCAGCGAGCACGAATCAAGGCTTGCCGGGTCTGGCGGGTACATGAGCCCGTGTTCAAGGGCGGCCCGCTGCAGGTCGCCGGTGATTACCCCCGGCTCAACCACCGCGATCATGTTCTCCACGTCGATCTCGATAATGCGGTTCAGCTTTTCAAGTGAGAGCACCACCCCTCCTGACACCGCTATGGCTCCGCCCGTGACTCCCGTACCCGCACCCCTGGGGATCACCGGCACCCGGTGCCGGTTACAGGCCTGCAGCACGATGCGCACGTCCTCCACCGTGCGTGCGATTACCACAAGATCCGGTGTGCCGGTGAGGTCTGATGTCTCGTCATGGGTGTAGGCCTCAAACAGGTCGCTGTCGGTGAGTACGAGGCCGGGGCCTGCCTGGCTTATTATTTCGTTTTTAACGGCTTCTATGTTCATATTGGGTCCTGTTCAGTTTTTTTGATGGTATTACATGGTGCAGAAATATACCGGGAATTACAAATAAAAATTTTTTATCATGGGGCCACAGACTGTGAAGCCCCCTAAATCCCCCCAATGGGCTGACTTGTACCCACAAATCAGATAATGTATTTAATACTGCAAATTATTC
>CAZAOK010000071.1:2311-18719 GCA_964486725.1 uncultured Leptospiraceae bacterium | reverse complement strand
ACAAGTCACGGTCAACTTCTGTCATACCTGCAAAATGTTTGCGGGGAACCTGCCGTCTCGTAATCGCCTGGCTTTTTTTCATTGACATTACTAATTTGTTAATTATGCTAACTCCTTTAGTGTACTTGTATTATGGAATTTATCTTTATTATAATATATCAGGGTGAATTATGAATTTAGCATGGATACCAAATTCTCTTACAATGGGGAATCTCCTCTTTGGCTTTTTTTCTATTATATTTGCCAGTAACGGACAATTTGTAAACGCGGGGATTTTTATACTCGGTGCCGCGTTGCTTGATGGCCTTGATGGACAGGCTGCCCGTGCCCTGAAAGTGCAAAGCGAGGTTGGTAAAGAACTTGATTCTCTTGCTGACAATGTAACATTTGGTGTGGCTCCGGGGTACCTTGCTTACCAGGCTTACCTGAGCGGTATCATTATACCAGTATTTGGGAAACCCATTGATCTTGGCATTTTTATCGCGTCAATATTTCCTATATGCGCGGCATACAGGCTGGCACGTTTTAATGTGAAATCGGTACCTGATGCATTTGACGGTCTTCCATCCCCGGTAGCAGGGGTTATCCTGGCGCTTGTTCCCATATGCTTTCGTGATGTGTACATTACGAAAACACTCTTTGGCATACTTTTTGTTATTGTCGCACTTTTAATGGTTTCTACTGTCAGGTATGTTAAACCACAGTCATTTATATTTAAGCAGATAACCGGAATTAAGCTGGGAATTTTTATTATTGTTATTATTGCCCTTGTATTTATGTTCAAGCAGTGGACAGTTTTTGTTTTCATCGCGCTATATATTATCTCGGGAATTTTCAGCTTTATAATACAGTTAATACAAGACTACCGATATTGATTTTTATCCTGTCAATTATTGATTATTAAAATAGCATCGCGAATACTGATGCGCGTGTGTTCTATACGCGTGGGTGTAAATACGTGATTCATGGTATTATTTTGTGTAGCATCAGATTGTGCTGTATTATCTTGATTAAAAAAGGACTGTAGGGAATGGAAAAATTTTCACATTATTCACAAGACGGAAAGTCACAGATGGTTGATGTGACCGAAAAAAAAGTAACTTCGCGTTCTGCCCGTGCGTACGGAAGGGTATATATGAAAAGTGAAACCCTTGATCTTATCAATAATGAATTACTACCAAAAGGGGATGTGTTCGAAGTCGCGCGGGTGGCCGGCATACTGGCTGCCAAAAGGACAGGGGAAATGATACCAATGTGTCACCCGCTGTTGTTGACTTATGTGAATGTCAATCTGAATATGTGCACAGAAGAAAACGCCATTGAAATATTTTCAGAGATAAAACTTGAAGGTAAAACAGGGGCAGAGATGGAAGCTCTTACCGCGGTTTCTTTTGCGGCCCTGACGGTGTATGACATGTGTAAAGCTGTGGACAAGGAGATAAAGATTGGAGATATCCATTTGATCGAAAAAAAAGGCGGGAAGTCTGACTGGGAAAAAAAAGAAAATTAATTTGTTTTAAACCCGGTTTTTTTAAAAAATACAAAAATAGTACGTATTCTGATATAATTACTCATAAATACTGCTATTAATTCATATTTACCTGTAATTCTATTTGAAGAATTAAAAAAACGTACTATATTATAGTATTGTTAGCACTCATCTTGATGAGTGCTAACAATTTGACTTGATTTTTACACGTCTTATGTGTAGATTGGCATAAACAATTTTAAATTGATAAAATTTATCTTATTACTTAAAATAGGAGGAAGAAAGTGGGAATCAAACCATTAGGAGATCGTGTCCTTATCGAAGTTAAGGGCGAAGAAATGGAAAAGCAGGGAAGTATTTATATCCCTGATACGGCCAAGGAAAAGCCACAGGAAGGTAAAGTTGTGGCAGTGGGTAGTGGTAGATACGAAGACGGAAAGCTGGTACCTCTTGATGTTAAAGTTGGGGATACGGTTCTCTACGGTAAGTATGCTGGAACAGATGTAAAACATGGTGACAGTGAATACCTTATCGTAAGAGAAAGTGACATTCTGGCTATCGTAGAATAAATTTTTGATAAAGGAGAAGGTGTAGAATTATGGCAAAGATACTTGAATACAGCGATGACGCGAGAAGATCCATATACGAAGGGGTTGTTAAACTTGCAGACGCGGTGAAAGTTACCCTCGGTCCTCGGGGAAGAAACGTTGTAATTGATAAGAAATTCGGTGCTCCCACCATTACTAAAGATGGTGTGACAGTCGCAAAGGAAATCGAACTGGAAGACCCGTTTGAAAACATGGGTGCCCAGATGGTAAAAGAAGTTGCCACGAAGACAAATGATGTTGCCGGTGATGGAACAACCACCGCCACAATCCTGGCATCAGCTATATACCGTGAAAGTTTGAAAAACGTTACTGCCGGCGCAAATCCCATGAGCCTCAAAAGGGGAATTGATAAGGCAGTTGAATCAGCGGTTAAATTTATTGGGGATTCATCCCGTGAAATTGCTGATAAGAAAGAGATCGCGCAGGTTGCATCCATTTCTGCAAATAACGATTATGAAATCGGCGAATTAATTGCAGAGGCAATGGAAAAGGTCGGTAAAGACGGTGTTATAACTGTTGAAGAAGCAAAATCAATTGAAACACATCTTGATGTTGTTGAAGGGATGCAGTTTGATCGTGGATTCATATCCCCATACATGGTGACCGATCCTGAGAGCATGGAAGCAACCCTTGAAGACGCGTATATTCTTATATATGACAAGAAAGTTTCTACAATGAAGGATTTGCTTCCCGTACTTGAAAAAGTCGCACAATCCAGTAAACCACTTCTAATAATCGCCGAAGACGTTGAAGGGGAAGCCCTTGCTACAATAGTTGTGAATACACTTAGAAAGACCATTCAGTGTGTTGCGGTAAAGGCTCCTGGTTTTGGAGACAGAAGAAAAGCAATGCTTGAAGATATCGCCATTCTTACTGGAGGACAGGTGATTTCTGAAGACCTGGGTCTTAAGCTTGAAAATACAACTGTTGATATGCTTGGACGAGCTAAGAAAGTCAGCATTGACAAAGAGAACACCACCATTATCGAAGGTTCTGGAAAGCATGAAGATATCCAGGGACGGATCAAGGTGATAAAGAAGCAGATAGAAGATACTACCTCTGATTATGACCGTGAGAAACTTCAGGAAAGACTTGCGAAACTTTCAGGTGGTGTGGCAGTTATAAACGTAGGCGCGGCAACAGAGGTTGAACTGAAAGAAAAGAAGGCCAGGGTTGAAGACGCGCTTTCGGCAACCCGCTCGGCAGTTGAAGAAGGTATTGTGCCAGGTGGCGGGCATACTCTTTTAAATGCTCAGAAAGGAATTGAAGAATTGATCAAAAAACTTACCGGTGATGAAAAAATTGGCGCGCAGATTGTATACAAGGCTATTGAAGAACCAATGAAGCAGATAGCTTTCAATGCCGGTGTTGAAGGTTCAGTAATTGTTGAAAAAGCTAAAGGCGAAAAATCCGGCACAGGTTTTAACGCATCAACAAATATATGGGAAGACCTTATGAAGGCTGGTATAATAGATCCTGCAAAGGTTGTCAGGTCTGCCCTGCAAAACGCGGCTTCCGTGGCTGGTATGATGTCCACTACAGAGGTGCTTATTACAGATAAGCCTGAAGAAGACAAAGGTGGAGCTCCCATGGGTGGCGGAATGCCCGGTGGAATGCCTGGTGGTATGTACTAAGCCATACAACGTATTGGAAATTTGCAAAAAGGAGGGTCATTTCAGACCCTCCTTTTTTAATGGATGAATGTATTATTAATTGATGATTTTCTTGATTCTGTATGGTGAAAGGTTTTGTGATTCGTGGTATATCCTGATAAGAATTTCGGCAAGTATGCCAAGCAGAATAAACATTACACCGAGCATGATAAACATGACGGTGAGCAGTAACAGGGGATTTCGTATCATGGAATGATTTAGAAATATTTTCATTAGTATCACTGTTGTTCCGGATATAAAACTACCAAATAATAACAAAAAACCTATCCCACCGAACATGTAAATAGGCTTAGTGGAATATGATCCCATGAATTTTACAGTAACAAGGTCCAGCAGTACTTTAAATGTTCTCTTGATCCCGTATTTCGATTCGCCGAATTTTCTTGGATGATGACGAACAGGTATTTCGATGATAGATGCGCCAATCCATGAGGCATGGATGGGAATAAAACGATGCATCTCACCGTATAAATTTACCTGCCTGAGAACTTCACCATTATAGGCTTTTAATGAGCAGCCGAGGTCATGAAGTGGGACACCGCTTACCCGGGATATTAACCTGTTGGCCAGCCTTGAAGGGAGTTTCCGTGAAAAAAATCTATCTTTTCTTTCTTTTCGCCAACCACTTACTACATCATATCCTTCTTCAATTTTTTCAACCAGCAATGGGATATCCCTGGCGTCATTTTGGAGGTCAGAGTCCATAAATACTATTATCTCGCCGCTTGAATAATCGATACCGGCAGCCATGGCCGGGGTTTGGCCAAAATTTCTTCTAAAAAATATCGCCTTTACTTTTTTATCACTTGACGCTATGTCGGTGAGTATTGACTGGGAAGAATCAGAACTCCCATCATCAACAAATATTATCTCATAGGTTTTTTTCCAGCCTTTCAAACCATCAATAATCTGTTCATATTGTAATTGAATATTTGATTCTTCGTTATATACTGGAAGAATAATTGAGACATATGGTTTTCGGGACGTGGTAGATTTCTTTTTTGCTACTGTTTTTTTTTGTGGCATAAATCTTCTCCTGTTACATACTTGCATTCAAGTGATAGATAAATCATTATGTTGACGAGGTTTTTTAAAATCAACCATTTTAACAGGCTGCGAACAGGAGTTACGTATTTTATGAGTGGCAAACAAATCAGGGATATTATTGAGGTGCTTGACAGCAGGCTTGAGTTGGCAGATGTCATTATTGCCGCTTACAAAGAAAAAACAGGTAATGTTGTAGCCGGATCATTATGTGAGACAATTCCTCCTGAAATTGCACTTTCAGCGGGTATTTCTTTGTTATCCATTCCAGAAAAATACCAGGTGCAGCTACTGGATGAAGCGTCACTATCCGCGGACACTGTTTCGTGGTTAACTGGCTGTTATGATGTTGTAATTATTCCATCGTGTTTTAAAAAGCTGCACCAGCGTTTGATTGACGCGGGGATGGACGCGTATACATTTCATGTACCTTCAGGATGGGGGGAGGAGTCGTCAGTTGCCCTGCATAATGAAATCATGAGATTATTCAGTGAAACAGGAATTACGTTTGATCCTCTTTCTGAAACTGAGAAAATACAAGATGCGTGCCGGCAGTATGACAGTCTTCGGAAAATTATTCGAGGAATTGCGGCAGCTCGAGTTGATAATGCAGATAAACTGTCAAACAGGGATTTACAGGTTGTATTTGAATCAGCCATATGCCTTCCGTTAGAATCGGTTATGGTTGAATTATCGTTGTTGCTGGAGTTGTTGCCTTCAAAATATCCTGATGCGTCAGATATGTGGAATGTCATGATATTTGGAGGGAAAAAGCTTAATTGGGACCTGCTTGATGCGATGGAATTGCAAGGTCAACTTGTGGTAGTAGAGGATGATGTATGCTGTGGTAGAAGAAAATTTGATATTTCGTTGAACAGTAAATCAGAAAATATATATTACGAGCTTCTTGATATGTACTCATATAAACCTTATTGTCCTGAATTGCGCCCGGTTGAAGAACGGTATGAATTACTGTATAAGTTATTAAAAAACTATAGTATTGATCTTGTAGTATTAATGGATGAGCAGATATGTGAAGAAAGGGATATTCACGCAGAATACTTGTATCACAGGTTGCGACAGGATGGTATTGATACAATACTGTGCGATGAAGATAACATTTTAGATGTGACCAGGGAGTATACGCAAAAATATACGAGGGGGGTGCGGATTTCAATCAGCACCCCCCTGGAAGATGAATAGGATTTTGTCATTTAGTCAAATTAAGATAATCCGCGGTAACGGAAAAGGCCTCTTTCAAGAAGAGATCGTTTTCAAGATCGATAAGCTTTTCGGATTCATCCTTTCTTATTTCTTCCTCAAATTCTTTCTTCTCTTTTTCTATAACTGATTCTTCTTTTAAATTTATTTCACTGCTCGCCATTTTTTTTCTGACCTCCTTTATCTTTTTAGTAAGTTCGATAAAGTCGGGTGTGCTTGATACGCGTTTTTTTGACGTGGTGGACAGGGTTCTGAGCATTGCATCTGAAACATATTTCTTTTCAGGTGCATATTTTGATTCAGGTATTTTTTTACTGACAAGTGGATAGCGTAACTGGTCTTCTCCTATCTCCCATACCTGGCTTATGTCGGGAATGGTTATGTGTGGTTCAATTCCCTTAAGCTGGTTTGAATAGCCTGCCGGTTGATAGAAGAGTGCCGTTGTTACTTTTACCGCACCTCTTTTTCCCTGGAGATCGTTGTATGATTGAACCGTTCCCTTCCCGAAGGTGCTTGTGGGACCGAGAATGATACCTCTTTTGTAATCCTTAATGGCACCGGCGAAAATTTCTGACGCACTGGCACTGAATTTGTTGATGAGTACTACAACAGGTCCTTCAAAAAATGATCCGGGTATGGGGTCTGGCATTATTTCGACATTCCCGTCAGCGTCTTTTATCTGGACTATAGGGCCGTTGTCGATGAACAGGCCTGCCAGTTTTATGGCCTCGGCAAGTGCTCCGCCGGGATTTCCCCTGAGATCCAGAACTATACAGTCTATCCCCTTCTTTTTTAGTGTGTTTATTTGCTGTATGGTGTCAGTGGTGGAACTCCTGGCATCTGAATCTCCGTTGTTGTACGCGTCAAAATCCAGGTAAAAATAGGGAATTTTCATGTATCCTATCTTAATATTGCTTCCCTTCGGTCTGTATACAGTGGATTTTACAGCCCTGTCTTCAAGCTTTATTTCTTCACGGACGATGGGAATTACCTTGCGAACCTGTTTTTCAGTTTCAGTTATCTCCCTGATAATAGTTAGCTTTACCAGGGTTCCCTTCTCTCCGCGAATAAGCCTTACAACGTCCCGTAAGTCCATGTCGATGACGTCAACCGGTTCTTCATCGTCCTGTGCAACAGCTATTATCTTATCGTTTGGTTTTAGCTGTAATTTATCAGGGAGTTTATCCGCGGCTCCCCCCGGTATAATGCGCTCTACTGTTACGAACCCGTCTTCTGAACGAAGTAACACCCCAATGCCTTCAAGCTTCAGGTTCGTTGAAATCATAAAGTCTTCGTGTTCTTCCTGGGTCAGGTAGTTTGAATGTGGATCAAGGGCAGTTGAAAAGGCATTCGCAAAAAGTGCGAATTTCTTTTTTGAGTCCATTTCGTCAATACGTTTGAGGGTAAGGTCAAACTTTTTTTGCAGTTTCTTCTGTGCCTTTTTGTCGGATATAGTGGAATTTTTATAATTCAGTAATTGAAGCTTTACATTTTTTCGCCATCGTTCTCTCATCTCTTCGGGTGTTTTGGCGTAGGGTATGCTGTCCCTGTCAGTGACGATATTTTCATCAAGGGTGAAATCATACTTTTTGTTCGTGAGTTCTTTGCTAAGGTTGATGACCTCGTGGGCCCGTTTGTTATACACTGAAAAGATGTGGGTAAGAAAATCAAATTGTTTGTCCCTGGTATAATCATCAATTTTTTTACGGTACTTGTTGAAAGAATCGATATCTTCCTGGTAAAAATAGTATTTTCCCGGGTCAAGAATTTTTATCAGATTATCAAGTGTCTTGCTTGAAAGATTATTATCAAATGTATCATATTGAACATGCGTACTGAGAAACATCGAGATGATGGCCTGTACATCACTGGCGGATAGATTTGTCGATTTCTTGAAACAGCCAGAAAATGATACAAGCAATATCAGGAGAGTAATAATTGTTCTTGAAAAAACCGGTCGGGAGCGTAACATAAATTTATTTTTCCTTGTTATTATAGTATTACTTAATCAGTAGTGGAGGCCTGCATTTTAATGGTGGCTTTTATAACTACAATTATCGAGTATAGCTCGATAATTTCGTATAGTCAATTAGAATTTTTGAACCATTTATTATCAACAAAAAAGAATTGACTGCTTCAAAAATAATTGTCATTGCTGGGGTCGTATTGTCCTGAAATTGCGCGGAGGTCATGATGATAACCGAAAAATCAGTAGTCGAATTGAGCAGGATGCTTGAAAACAGCGAGGTATCTGCCAGGGAGATATGTGAAGCATACCTGGATCGTATTGATACACTTGATGAAAAAATTCATGCCTATATTACCATTGACAGGGAAGATGTGCTGCGGCAGGCAAATGAATCTGATCAGAGAAGAGGGACAAAGAACCAGTTGTCGCCATATGACGGAATACCGATCGCGTTAAAGGACAATATGTGTACCAGCGGCATACTGACTACCTGCGCGTCCGCCATTTTAAATAATTTCGTTTCCCCGTATAATGCTACGGCGTATGAAAAGCTTCTCGAGAAAGGATTTGTACTGCTGGGAAAAACCAACCTTGATGAATTTGCCATGGGATCAACAACGGAAACATCATACTTCGGGGCCACAGGGAACCCCCATGACCTGGAGCGGGTTTCGGGGGGGAGTTCCGGGGGGTCTGCCGCGGCTGTTGCGGCGAAGATGGCTCCGGTAGCCCTTGGTTCTGATACGGGGGGGTCTATCCGTCAGCCGGCGTCCTTTTGCGGCGTGGTTGGTATTAAGCCTACTTACGGCAGGGTTTCCCGGTACGGCCTGGTGGCCTTCGCGTCCTCCCTCGATCAGATCGGGACGTTCGCGGGCTCGGTGAAGGACGCGGGGGATGTGCTGGGTGTAATCTCGGGGAAAGACGTACGTGACGCGACGTCACTTGACCGGAACGTGGATTTTCAGTCTGACACCATAGACGGGAACGTGAAGGGAATGGTAATCGGGGTTCCGGACGAGTATTTTGAAAACATTGACCCCGAGATACGTGACAACGTAATGGCTACCATAAAGCAACTTGAATCACTGGGCGCGAAGACTGAACGTATTTCGTTGAAGTATACCGAGTACGCGGTTCCCATTTACTACCTTATTGCCACTGCCGAGGCTTCGTCGAATCTTGCCCGGTATGATGGTGTTCGATACGGACACAGCTCTCCAAATGTGAAACGGCTCAAGGAACTCTACTTTAAAACACGTGAAGAGGGCTTTGGCAAAGAGGTGAAACGAAGAATTATCCTGGGTACTTTTTCTTTGAGTTCCGGTTATTATGACGCGTATTATCTAAAGGCCCTGAAGGGCCGCACACTTATCATTGAAGACTTCAAGCGGGTTTTTGAAAAGGTTGATGCTATCGTTACACCGGTAACAATAAGTACCGCTTTTAAAATCGGTGAGAAGGTTGATGATCCACTGTCCATGTATATGTCTGATATCCTCACTATATCAGCAAATCTTGCCGCTATACCGGGAATCTCGGTGCCATCGGGTAAGGATTCAAAGGGGCTTCCCATAGGGATACAGGTTATGGGGAATCATTTTCAGGAGAAAACGATCTTAAATGTGGCCCAGGCAATTGAAAATATCTGCGGACGTATTGATCCAGAGCTGTAAGATCTTTCTGATCGTGGCATCAGTATGTCTTGCCGGATGCCTCCGTTATGAAGAGGTGATGTACAGAACGGAGTCACGGTTTTTCACCAGGGGGGATAATGTTCATGTTGTACGTCCGCCGGCAGAAAAGTCGATTGGGGGGCATGGTGATGCCCAAAGAGTTGAGAAAGATCATCACACCCTGTTGACGCGTGTTACATACAGCAGGTATTATGTTGTGCTTCCCGGTTACTCGGCAGCGGCAAGGATCAACAGGAAGGGTGTAGAGCTTGCCGTCGCGGGTAAATTCAGTGAAGCGGACATGCTGTTTACCCAGCTTATTGAAGAGTTTCCCGATGAGGCCGCAGGGTATAATAACCTTGGGCTTGTTTGCGAGGTGTCTGGTCACCGGGAAAAAGCGTTTACCCTGCTGT
Organism: uncultured Leptospiraceae bacterium; assembly: GCA_964486725.1. Lineage (GTDB taxonomy): Bacteria > Spirochaetota > UBA4802 > UBA4802 > UB4802 > M55B154. The sequence goes on along the minus strand of CAZAOK010000071.1, from coordinate 8,629 downwards.
CAAAAGCGTGTATACTTGACCCTGAAAATTACTATTTTAGAAAAAATTTTCTGTATATGCATGAAAAAAATCAATAACAGTACCGGTTTACTATTATCTGCGCTTCTTCTTGCCGGGATGTTCGTTGTATGCGGATGTGTTGATGATCCTGTTGCGAAGGATTATTATAACGACCTTGATAAAATCAAGGGTGGTCAGAAACCCACTCCACCGGTAATGGACTCGCTTAACCTTGAACCCCTCTCTGGAGACGGCTATCCGGTTGTTGTTGAATTCAGCAGTGACGGAAGTGACGGGCCTGAAGGGCCTGATGGTGCCTATGATCCGGATAGCGGTACGAATGATAACCTTTCGTATTTCTTTTATGGTTCTGCAACTGATCCGGCCTCATTCAGTGATGGATCGAGTTATTATGATGAACTGTATTATATTGGATACATCACCGATGCCGAAGCCGGTGATGATCCCAAAGAGGTAACCATATATATCCATTCAGACTTTTCAGGTGAGATCTGGTTCTGGATCACCTCGTGGGACGGGGGCAGGGAGAGTGATCATTCCAACGTGTTTAGTATTACAATACCCTGATATCTATATGACTATTAATAATAAAATATTATTTTTTTGCGTGACTTGTGTAAGCATTATATTTATTCTATGTAATGCGAACCCGTTATGGGCGGAAAATACGAAAGATAGCGGGGATAGAGGTGAATTAGAAGAACTTTACCCGGAGAAAGAGGAAGAAATGAGTGTTCCCCTGGTAATGGCACTGGATATTTTACCCGGCGCTGGTCATTTCTATACTGGTCATTATTATTATGGTATATTTTTTACCACGTTGAAAATTGCCGGGGCATATTCAATTTACTATTACTGGCGATACTGGGATTACAGGCGTTCTTTATACCGTTCAGCGAGGGACGCGAACAGGAAACTTGACCCGGATCACGATCTTCTGTTTGATGACCCTGACGGGGGATATAAAACTGTTGATGAGATGAAACATGAATATGACAGGGCGGCTCATTATTTCACACTTGCGGTAATCGGTAACGTGGCCGTGTATGCCGTGTCAGCACTTTTTACCTGGATGCATGTACGTGAGATCAATGAAAAAAGTATACCCGTGTTTGATATTCAATATTCAAGTGCTACATTTAATGATACATGTGAGCATAAATGTTCCGTTTCACTTACAATAAGGATATGACATGCTGATTGATTCATTTAACCGTGAACTTACCTATCTTCGTGTTTCGGTCACTGACAAGTGTAACCTGCGGTGCAGGTATTGTATGCCGCCAGAGGGTGTTTCATGGCTTGACCATGACCAGGTTTTGAGAAACGAGGAATTTATTTATTTTGTCGGGTTGTTCGCTTCCATGGGAATAAAAAAGGTTCGTTTTACAGGAGGGGAGCCCCTCGTTCGTAAAGGATTTGTTGATATTATCCGTGAGGTGAAACACAGCTTTCCTGATCTTGAGGTTTGTATTACGACAAACGGGGTTTTGCTTGAAAAGTATCTTGATGAGCTTGCCCTGCTTGAGGTTAGCAAACTGAATATCAGCCTGGATACTCTTTCTCCCACTCTTTATCATGAAATTACCGGAAGGGATTATCATGCCCGTGTGCTGAACTCAATACGAAAAGCCCTTGACGCGGGTGTTTTTGACGTGAAGATTAACGCGGTGATTCAGCAGCATACTCTGAAAGAAATGGATTCATTCGTTGACTATTTCGAAGGAGAAAGCGTGTCATTGCGGTTCATTGAACGTATGCCGGTGGGTGATCTTCCCGTTTATGATGATCCCTTTGTTTCATCTGACCAGCTTATTGATGCTCTCTCGAAGATTGGCAAAGTGAATCGAGCAATGAATGTTGATACGTCGGTTGCCATGATGTATGACTTTATTCCCGGGGGCAGCGTAAATAAAATGCGGGTTGGTGTGATTCCTGCTATTTCACATAAGTTCTGTAATTCATGTAACAGGCTTCGTTTGACCTGTGACGGGGCGTTGAAAACCTGTCTTCATGATAATTCTGAGTATGATCTTAAAACGCCATTCAGAATGGATTCGGGTGAACAGGTTATCAGGGATTTGATTAACGAGGCTGTAAGAAATAAGCAGAAAGAACACGGGATGAGCTGCTTTACTGATACAACCCGTGAATGCAGTGCTATTACATCAAGCAGGAATATGTCGAAGATTGGTGGTTAAAAAGGGTCGGAAACCCCTGAGATCCTGATCCCGCGGATAGCTATGTGAAATTTATATTTTTAATATAAGAGTTTTTCATTTCCGGGAATACGGAAAGACTGTTATAAGAGAAACCCGGCGTAATCGCCGGGTTTTTTCGGGGTGTACGAGACTCGAACTCGCGACCCCCTGCGTGACAGGCAGGTACTCTAACCAAACTGAGCTAACACCCCTTGTTGAAGAAATAACATACACCGTGTAGGCAGGTTTATGTCAATAAAAAAAATGCTATATTAAAAAAAACATTGCATTGTTCTGTTTCAAAAGTACTATATCATGAAGTAAAGATAAATCAAAATTTTTATTCAGGTGTATGTATGAGTGTTGATGTTTTAAACGAGATATACGAAGAAATATACCGCAGAAATAATTTACAGGGCTGGAAAGCGGTTCCGCAGTCTGATGAGTTTATTAAGTATATATCAGGTTACATCGGCGTGGGCAAAGAACTGGCTGAGCAGATTATTCATGTTCTTATTAATTCCCATAAGATATTTTCTATTGATATTATATTAGAAGATACAACAAGAAATGTGCCCAGTATACAGGGATATGTAGTTGCCGACCTGGTTGTTATAAGGAAACTGAAGAATTTCTTTCAAAATGAACTGGTTGTCATGTATGAGAAACAGTATAATAAACGGCTTATGGTTCACCAGGTGGTGAAAGAAGTGTTTCCAATGTTGAGAAGCCTTAACAACACCGAAATCGGGAAGGTGGCAAATCTTGCCATTATGCTGGACGAGTTTGAAAGGTTTATGGAAAAACGGTACGAAGAATTTACAGATAAGTGGAAAGATGATCGCCTGAAAATCGAAATGGACAGGGCAAATATTTCACAGAAGCTGAGTGAGAAAAAAAATAAGGCTAAAGATAATACTTTTGAAGCGAAGGTTGCTCCTAAAGCCGCCGGCGGCAGGGCTGTTGATTCAAAACAGTACTCTGAGTTTACCACCAGGAGTAAACAATATCCCCTTGAACGCATATTACAGATATATGGTATAGATTTTTTTGTGAAAGTGCAGCTGAGAAACTACAAGTTTGATTACCTGGCACAGCTTATTGAGGATGGACAGGTTCAAAAACGTTCTGACCTTTTGCTGATTAAAGACATGCTGGAATCGGTAAAAAGGAACTTCAGCAGGGACAGTAAACTGGGTAACTACCGTGATAAAGTATATAATCTGGAGCGTACGGTAAATCATCACCTGTATTTTTCTCCCCGGAAAAAATGAGTGGGTTTTTAAAATATATATCCTCTTATTGTAAAAACCTGAATTGATTGAATTTATTAAATATCTTACAGAATAGTAATTAAGAAAGCAACTCTCTGTTATCTCTGCGTCGCTGCGGTTTCATAATTCCCTTGCAAAATCTATCCGTTTTTGTATGGACGGGTGGCTGTACATGAACCACTCGATGAATGGGTGGGGATTCCTGTCGGCAAGATTGATCTGAGCAAGCTTGTCCATTGCTGTAATGAAAGATTCGGTATCGGATGTGACCTCAATGGCAAACCTGTCGGCTTCCCTCTCGTAGGCCCTTGAAATGGCATTGGTGGCCGGCATGAGCAACAGGCTGAATATGGAAAGGTAAAAGAAAAGCACCGGGATGGCTGCAATATCGCTTGCGCTGGTGAATCCCATGGCTGTCCATGTGTAATTATATACCTGTCCGCACAGGTAGAACATGGCAAATATGACAACCCCGCTTATCAGTATATTTTTTATTATGTGTCTCTTTTTATAATGACCCAGTTCGTGGGCGAATATGACGGTGATCTCTGATGGTGTAAAGTTTTCTATCAGGGTGTCGCTGAGTATGATTCGCTTGCTTTTGCCAAGCCCGGTAAAACCGGCATTGGCCTTTTTTGTTTCTTTGCTCATGTCAAAACTGTAGATACCCTTGAAGTCGATGTTATGCCTGTCAAGCAGATCAAGAAGCGGGCGGCGTATGTCATCGTTTTCAAGGGGGCTGAACTTGTAGAATATTGGAAACAACACTACAGGAGCAAGCCTTGCAAGGAGCACCGAGAAGGCGAAGATAAGGGTGCTGAAATACAGCCACCAGTTTTCTCCCGTGTATTGAATGAAGTAGAAGAATGCCAGGAGTATGGGTACACCGATGGCCAGTCCTACCACGAAGCCTTTCATTTTGTCCCACAGCCATTTTGTGAGTGTCTGGTTGGAGAGATTGTAACGGTGTTCTATTATGTAGCCGGCGTAAAAGTCCATTGGGATGCTCACCACCGAGTACACAAGGCCGGCGGCAAATACGAAAAGAAGAAACTGCACCGCGGGGAGGGCGGCATACATGGAAATCTTCTGCAGCAGCCACGGGGACAACCCGCTGAATGCCAGTATGGTGATGTACACAAGGCTTAGCACCATGTCGGACATGTTAAGCCGCACTTTTATTCTATTGTATTCTTTGGCATTGGCATCGGTTGTCATGAGGTTCTCCTTTCTATTTCGTTTACAGTATATGTGATGGCGTTACATGGTAACTGTCAATGCTTTTGTAAAATAGAACCTCAGGGGTGAAATATTATTTGTACTTGAAAAATATGTGTTATCTTTAGCAGGTATACATTATTACCAATTAAATAACGAGGACTGATTAATGGAACGAGTACCGGGATTGAAACTTGGAATGGTTGGGCTGCCGCAGAGCGGGAAGAGGACGGTGTTCTCTCTTCTGACGGGTAGTGATTATGACAGCCTGGCCGGAGAACATAAGAAAAACGTGCAGGGTGTGGCCGGTGTGCGGGACGGGCGGTTCAGTGAACTTGTGAAGATGCATAATCCGAAGAAGGTGACCCCTGCCCAGTTGAGCATTGAGCTCTTGCCCGATCTTGACCCGCAGCGGATCAAGGACGGGGAGGTGTTCAGGGACATCGCCAACCTGAACGCCATCTGCATGGTGATACGGGCTTTCGAGGATGACGCGGTGTATCACGTGAAAGGAAGCGTGGACGCCGGGCGTGACATGGACCTGCTCTACAGCGAGTTTGTTCTGCACGACCTGCTATTCATCGAGAAGCGTCTTGCCCGTATTGAACAGGGTAAAAAGAAGGGGCGTGAAGAGGACCTTGATAAAGAGAAAAAACTGATGGAGCGCCTTGGTGCCCAACTGGAAAATGACCTGCCCCTCTCTACCTGCCAGATGGACCAGGACGAGTGGCGTATTATTTCGGGGTATCCTTTTATTACGCTGAAAGAACTTATCGTGCTGCTGAACGTGGGGGACAGTGACCTGTTGGATGATTCGCTGGAAAACAGCATCAGGGATAAGTACAGTGATCACGGGATCGAGGTGATGCGGGTTTCGGCGGCACTTGAAAGTGAAATCGCCTCTCTTGATGACCCACAGGAGCGTGCGGTGTTCATGGAGGAATCGGGTATTCAGGAGCCGGCTATTGACCTGCTTACCAGGAAAAGTATGAAGGCACTGGGGCTGGAGTCGTTCTTTACGGTGGGGGAGGACGAGGTGCGGCAGTGGCTTATTCCTGCCAATTGCCCGGCCCCCGAGGCGGCCAGCGTGATTCATTCGGACATTCAGCGCGGGTTTATCAGGGCGGAGGTTATGAAATACGATGACCTGGTGGGGCTTGGCAGTGAAGAGGCGGTGAAGGCTGCGGGGAAGTTTCTGACAGCCGGGAAGGATTATATTGTGCAGGACGGGGATGTTATTAGTTTTCGTTTTAACGTTTAATTGAGCGTCCCTGTTGTGAATATCCGATTACGTGCCTGTGGCAGATGATACTTCCATGTACGCTGCCACAGTCGGCGGCATCCGTGCCGCCTTCACGTAACCGGATATTCACAACAGGGACGGGTGCTGTGGGTATGTGACATTGGGACGTTCCCGTGTGGTAGATCATCTTAAATGCCTATGGCGGATGATACGTCCGTGTACACCGCCATAGTCGGCGGCATCCTTGCCGCCTTCATTTAAGCTGATCTACCACACGGGAACTGGGTTGTGGATGTACTGGTTCTGGCATGTAACTTGTTGAGGTTCCCGTGTGATACATCATCTTAAATGTCTATGGCGG
>CAZAOK010000071.1:0-2211 GCA_964486725.1 uncultured Leptospiraceae bacterium | reverse complement strand
CTTACGTGCCTGTGGCGGATGTTACATCCGTGTACACCGCCACAGTCGGCGGCATCCTTGCCGCCTTCACGTAACCGGATATACACAACAGGGACTTGGTTGTGGGTATGTGACATTGGGACTCTGGTTTTTTTATGGAAGAAATAATTAGAAAAAATATACTGGAACTGTATGGCCGGGACGGGCTTTGTGATGATGTCATTAAGCTCTTCAGGGACGGCATATACTCGTATTACCGGGAGTCTGGGCGGGTGCTGCCGTGGCGGGAGACGGATGATCCCTACAAAATCGCGGTTTCGGAGATCATGCTGCAGCAGACGCAGGTGGACAGGGTTGTGGGGAAGTACCTCGAGTTTGTGGAGCGGTTTCCGTCGTGGGAGGGGCTTGCGGGGGCCTCCCTGGAGGATGTGCTTTCGGCCTGGCAGGGGCTGGGGTATAACCGGCGGGGGAGGTTTTTGCGTGAGATGGCGCGTGTGGTGGTTGACCAGCACGGGGGTGTGCTGCCCCATGACGAGGAACTGCTGCTGAAGCTTCCGGGGATCGGCAGGGCAACGGCGGCATCCATCAGGGCGTTTGCCTTTAACCTTCCTTCTATTTACATTGAGACCAACGTACGCACGGTGTTCTTCTACTTTTTCTTCATGGAGGGGGTGGACGGGGCTCTGACCCCAGTTTCTGACGAGGCTCTGACCCCGCTGGTGGAAGCTACCCTTGACCGGGAGAACCCCCGCATGTGGTACAATGCCCTCATGGATTACGGCACCATGCTGAAGAAGAAGTACGGGAACCTGTCGGTGCGAAGCGCCCATTACCGGAGTCAGAGCCCTTTTAAGGGGTCTAACCGTGAGGTGCGTGGGAAGATATTGCGGGTTTTGCTTGCGGACGGGGCCCTGACCCACGGGCAGCTGGTTTCCATGACAGGGGAGTCCCGTGAGAGGATCAGCTACGGGCTGGATCAGCTGATGAATGAGGGGATGGTGGCGGAGTCGGGTGGTAAGTACAGGGTTGGTGGATAGTTGTTGGTGGATGATGGTTGATGGTGAATTGTGATTTGTGCAATGTTGATTGACATGTGTTCATGCGGGTACGTATACTTCTTTCAAAGGGTTCATCTATGAAAAATATTGACGCGGAAACTGCGAAGGAATTGGCGCGAAACTTTCAGCGGACGGCGGATATTACGCGTACGTTGTTTACGATGAAGTTTGGGCTGTACAGGAAGCTCTTCCCGGGGCTTTCTGATGTTGAGATTGCACGAAAGATAACCTGGGATATCGTTGCCCGTAAGGACGCGGAATGGGAATAGATAAGTACCTGTCAATGGAAGATATTATTTCCGTGGTGACCGGCCTTCTCAAGGAGAAAGGGTACAGGTTCTGCGTTGCCGGCGGCTGGGCGGTTGGTATATGGGGGGCTGTTCGTGCCACCGAGGACATTGACCTTGTGGTTGTGACAGGTGATGATGGGTTGGACGTCGTTGAGAAAATGTTATCTTCAAGGTTCAACGTGCTGCCTCACGGGGAGATGATGCTGGAAAAGACGGGGAACCCGCTGAAGCGGTTCGTGCTGACCGGAGAAATGGTGAACGATCACTGCATTGTGGATATTATTCCGGCTTCTGGTGAATTTCTTGAGAAAGCCGTTTCCAACTGTGTAGAAATTGAGTTTCACAATACTTCCGTGCCGGTGATGCGTATTGAAGACCTGGTTATCATGAAACTGATGTCAGGCCGGCAGCAGGATCTCCGCGATGCCCGGATGCTCATGAAGGGGAATATGCCCGTGGACTGGGATTATCTTCGTGAAACTGCTGATGGTCTTGGTGTGAAGATCCGAAAGGATTCACCGCAAAGGCGCGAAGAAGAGGGGAAAGGCAGTGACGGGTAACGAGTAACGGGTGACGGGATAGGGATGCATGATGCTATACTATTCACCAATCACCATTCACTAATCACTAACTTACCGGGCAACTACTACCTTTTTGAACTTGTTGAGGATCACCTTGCCGTCGGAGGCTCGTTCTGCCTTGATGTGTATGTAGTATAAACCCACGCCAAGCTTGCGTTGTGCCTTGTTCACCCCACGCCAGCCCTGGTCTTTTATGTTCTGGCCGCCGCGGCGGAATGCGTTGTCGATGATGGTTGCGACGGGTCGTCCCTTGATGTCGTATGCGGTAATGGTGACATGGGCGTCATCTGTGAGGTAGTAGGA
>CAZAOK010000070.1:0-19602 GCA_964486725.1 uncultured Leptospiraceae bacterium | reverse complement strand
CTTTTTTCTCGCCGTTAAGTAAAATGATGGCATGAGTTTGTATCTGCGAATGCAGACAAAGGTATACTCTCTTCTATGACTAGAAGCAACAAAATGAGTTACCTTTTACTCGTGACACGAGAAAACCTCGTCAAGGGGATTTTCCACGGCAAAAATCCCCTTAACAATCCCCTGTGCCGCCGCTCAAACGCCGCGGGGCTGTCGCGCGAAACTCCTCGGGCCCTGCTTCGCAGGATCCCTCGTCAAACAAGTCGCGCGCAGGGGTGTCCGCCTGCGGCGGACGGATTTGAGTGCTTTGTTCTATGGTTGAATCTTTCTGCAACACCTGTAATATCTGTTGTATCCAACATAGTGATTAACGGGCTCGGCACCAAAGGCAAGTGGTACGAATTCAGCTTCGACTACAAGAACATCGACCGCCACCTGGTGATGGCGGGTATACAGACCGCAGGTTCAGCCTTCGGCAGCAAGGTGGATGATCTGTACAGTGGCAGTGTGATATGTAAATCCGGGTAATGATGCCTGCATTTACATCAACGACCTCAGGGTTTAAAAACTTTCAACCTGAGGTCCTTGATATGTTTAAAATGTTTGCCGTTACTGCTGGACAGTTCAAGGTTATTCTCAACAGCCGTGGCAGCTATAAGTGCATCGGCAGCCCTGACACCGGATGACATGGAATACTCTTCCACGTAAATAGCTGCACGGTGACCAATATTCTCTGTTAACGGCAGGGTTTTGAAGTTATATGCATGTAAAAAATCTTTTGTGTACTCATGCTGTTTCTTGTCCGTAGATCCCTGTAGCAATTCCATGTATGAATACACTGAAATATGACGATTGGTGGTATTTTCAATGAGACGGGCAGCCCTTTTGTTTCCACGTTGTACCCAGATGAGAATATCAGTATCAAATAGCATTGTGCCGGTCTCCCCTGAGTGAGTTCATCATTTCTTCAACAGGAGTATCGTTGTCTTTATCCATTCCGAAAAATGGGTGTTCTTCAACGGATGATTGTAATCCTTCACGTATGGGAGTTATTATCCCCCTTGGCTTACCATGATACATTATAGTAATGTTTTCGTTTCGATCAAGTGCTTTCAGTATTTCTTTCATTTTATACCTGAGTTCAACGATTGTTGCTTTCATTTTTATCCTCATAAAAATGTATAGATGCATTATACATATATTAAATATAAGAATACGTGAAATTATTGTCAACGGTTTTACTTGTATAATTGGAATGAATATAAATTATAATTGACGAAACACAAAATTATGGTAATGTAATAAGGCATATCTGATTACACAGGGTCATGTTTCAATTATACAATATAACGGATTGAAATTCCGGTTTATAGCTGACAGCTCCATTAACCGTCCGGTTTTCATAATCCAGGGAAGGGTGCATGAAAGGAGTAATTGATTACAAGAATATCTACGAAATGCTGGAAAAAACCTATAAAGAAAATCCTGGTAAAACAGGATTCCGCTGGGTATTAAATGATCGTGGAGATATGGGCTCGGTAACATGGAAAGAATTTCACGAACAAACACTGGCTGTTTCAAAAGGATTGATAAAACTTGGTGTAAAAAAAGGCGACCGCGTCGCAATTGTGAGTTATACCTCGTATAAATGGGTGTTGTGCGATATCGGGTCAGTGTCCATAGGGGCCGGTGTAGTTGGCATTTATCATTCATTGCTTGCGGATGATTGTAAATATATACTAAACCATTCAGAAACAAAAGTAGTATTTGTTGAAGATGAAGAGCAGCTTCAAAAGATCCTGTCCATTAAGAAGAAGATACCATTCGTTGAAAAAGTAATTCTTCTTGAAGGAGAATACACGGGGAAAGTGAAGAACTGGGTGCTCAGCTTCGAAGAGTTCATGGAAAAAGGTGAAACAGTAAAAGACAGCACCCTTGATAAAATGATAAAGAGTGTTAAACCTGGCGATATCGCAAGTATCGTGTATACCTCGGGGACAACCGGGTTGTATAAGGGTGTAATGCTTACCCATGATAACATCATCTTTACCAGCCAGATAATAAATAAATTTATGCCTGTTCAGGAAACTGATGAAACATTGCTGTTTTTACCCATGGCGCATATTTTTGCCCGGCTTGATATGTACACAACAATTTTTTCAAATATAACCCTTTCTTTCTGCAGGTCTATAGAAACAGTAGTAGATGATTTACAGATTATTCGGCCTCACTGGTTTCCCAGTGTTCCCAGGGTTTTTGAAAAAATATATATACGAATAAGAGATGGTGTAGAAGAAAAAGGGGGAGTTGTTAAATTATTGTTTAATCGTGCACTCAAGACGGGTTACCGGGTAAGTCAGCTCCAACTTGAGAAGAAGAAAATACCCCCTTTGCTGGCATTGAGATACCGTATAGCCATGAAGCTTGTGTTCACAAAAATTCACGAGGCACTGGGGGGCAGGGTTCGATTCTGTGTAAGCGGTGCGGCTCCCATGAATCCGGAGGTTACAAGGTTCTTTCACGCGGCAGGACTTATCATTCTTGAAGGATACGGCATGACAGAGAATACTTCGTTTACAAACTGCACAACCGTTGACGATATTAAATTCGGATCAGTGGGCCATCACGCCCCTGAAATTGAACAGAAGATTGCTGATAACGGCGAAATCCTTTTCAGGGGCAGAAATGTAATGAAAGGGTATTATAAAATGAGAAAAGAGACAAAAGAAACCATTACAAAGGATGGCTGGCTGCATACCGGGGATATCGGTTTTGTTGACTCGCAGGGACGGCTTACCATAACCGGCAGGTTAAAAGACATCATTATTACCTCGGGTGGGAAAAACATAGCGCCTTCTCGAATAGAAAGTTTTCTCGGTACATCCAAATTTATCAACCAGGCATGTGTTGTTGGTGACAGCCGAAAATACCTGGCAGCCCTTGTGACTTTAAATGCGGACAATGTTGTTAAATTCGCCAAAAAAAGAAATATACAATTCGAACATATAGATGATCTTAATAATAATGAAGTGGTAAGGGGATTGATACAGGAGGAAGTCAATAAAGCCAACGAAAAGCTGGCATCCTTTGAGACAATAAAAAGGTTTTCTATCGTACCCGAATTTACCATTGAAAGCGGGTTGCTTACCCCAACTATGAAACCGAAAAGAAATGAAGTAATGAAGCGTTATGCAGAATTGATTGAGTCACTGTATGAATAATGAACAGCAATGAAAGAGCTGTATACGGTTATAAAAAAGTAAAAAATACTTGAGTTTTCTTCTTAGATATATACATTATAAATAGAAGTGTTGAATGCTTTATGTGCAGTTTGCAGTAAATAACATACGTCCAGGGAGGGAATCGTATGGAAATTAGTGAAATAAGCGGTGTTGATGCAATTCCACAGGGTCATATGACCGGAGAGGTGAGAAGAACTGAGCAACCTCCGGAAGAAGAACCACCCAGGGAAGAGACTGTTTCTGAAACTCCAGGCAGAGGAGAACAAATCGACACATACGCGTAAGGATGATTATTCATGGCGGTAACCAAGGCTGAAAAAGCGGCATACAATGATTATGTCAAAAGTTACAAGGCAGACATAGAAGAAGCCAGGAAGATCCAGCGGGAGCTTGAGGCTAAGAAAAAAAAGATGCCCAATATTGAGGGCTATCTTAATATTGAGATGATACTTCAGAGCCTGAAGATCATTATACTATATTTACAGATGAACGATTCTTCCGTGGAAATGCTTAATGTAAGAAATGAAAAATTTCTCAATGAGGGAAGGAAGGAATATTACAAGGTATTGCAGTTAATGGAAGAAACGGCCGGCACAGATATTGATCGGTCTCTTAAGGAAAATGAAGAATACCTGGAAAGAATTAATCGCTTTACACCCGCGGATATATTGAACCTCGTAAAAGAAATAAACGGTGTATTGCAGCTGCTCATTGAAAAGCTGGGTGAAGGCTCAAAATGGCGATGGTCTTTCGTTGAATTACAGGGTAGAACCTCTGTGTTTATAAAGAATATAATCAATTTCAGTAATATACAGAAATATCGAGATCCCCGCAGTGAATATTACAGCGAACGTCAGGAGCTTTTGGCTATCTGCAAGAATATGTTGAACGAATCAGCAAAAAATTATAGAAATAAATATGAACTCTCTACCAGGGCACCGGAAGACATCCTTCGTTCAATTGAAATGCTTTCCAGTCTTCGCCGCATTCATATTCTCTTTGGAGAGTCTGAAGAAGCTGAAAAACTTAAGAATACTATAGACGCACTCAGGGCCCGGTTGGATGCGGATGAAAAACAGAAAGAAAAAGACAAAAAGATAAAGAAATAAGACATAATCACCACTAATTAATCCCCATTTTCACAATTTTTAACTTGACGATGATAATTATTTTTATTATTTTATTAGCACTCTATCACAATGAGTGCTAATAATTGAAAGAAGGTACTGCTGATGGAGAAGGAATATACTACTGACGATATGTTAAATGAAAGAGAAGCAGCGATTCTTCGTGCTATAGTGTACGAATTTATTTCCACAGGGAAACCTGTTGGATCACGTTCCTTTGTGCAGAAATATTCTTTTTCAATCTCTCCGGCTACAATGAGAAACATTATGTACGACCTGGAGTTGTCAGAGTATCTTGAGCAGCCTCATACATCAGCGGGAAGGGTTCCAACTGATAAAGGATACAGGTTTTACGTGGATTCTTTGCTGGATACCTATCAGCTGGTGATGAATGAAAAGGTACGGATTCGTGAAGAACTTCTGACAAATGAAGTTCAGATGGACAAAATATTCATGTCAGTTACACGGATGCTGTCCCTGGTATCTCAATATACAGGAATAGCATTAACTCCGAAGCCTGATTTTACCGTGGTGAAACATATTGAGCTTGTATCCATTACTGCTAATGAAATTCTTTTTATCATGGTTACAAGAACTGGCATGGTAATTCATAAAAAAGTGAATATTTCGACAAACCTGACTCAGGATGAGCTGTATAAATTTTCAAAATACCTGACATCTGAATTAGGAGGATATTCCATATTCGAGATAAAGAATAACCTGATAGAATCTGTAAGACAAAATAGCGAGTTTGAAGGATATATTAAAGATCTTTCATTGGATATAACTGAATTGGCTCTGAAGGAAGAGGAGGAAGCGGATATTTATATCGATGGAATTGAGAACCTTCTGGTAATTCCGGAAATGGTAGAGGCGGACAGATTGAGGGGAATATTGCACAGGGTAGAGGAGAAGGAGCACCTTAAGGGGATCATGGAAGAAATGCGGAAGAAAGAAGGAGTGTTTACCCTTATTGGTGGAGAGATCAGGGATGAGCTTATTTCCGGATGCAGTATCGTTGCATCACCCTATAAGATTGGAAATCATCCTGTTGGTGTAATCGGTATTATTGGGCCAACCAGGATGGACTATGAAAAAGTAGTTCCGCTTGTAGATTATACAGGCAGAATAGTATCAGATTACCTGACCAAAATGTCCAGGTAGAAACTTGATTTGAGAAAGATTCAGGAGGTCGGTAATGCCGAACAAACAGGAGAAAGACAGGAAGACGCAGGACGAAGTTAAAAATGAAATTAATGAGAATGATAACGAGGATATAAAGGCAGCAGATGATTCAGATGAGTCTCATGACAAGAACAAATCTGCGAAAAGTGACATGAAAGACAAAAAGCGGAAAGAGGAAAGCAAGAAGGACATTGCCATGCTTGAAAAAAAACTGGCTTCCAGGGAGGAAGAACTTGAGAAGAAAGAGAGCGAACTGGCAGCCGTAAAGGACCTGCTTTTAAGAAGACAGGCTGATTTTGACAATTATAAAAAGAGGATTATACGTACCCAGGAGGAACAGAAAAAATTAGCCATCAAGGACCTCTCACTTGACATAATTACAATAAATGATGACTTGTTACGCGCGGTTGAAGCAGCAGAAAATGTTCCCCAGGATGAATCAATACGCGATGCGCATGATTCCTTTGTTGAAGGGGTCAGGCTGATATCGAACCAGATTGAAAGTGCCCTTAAAAAATATGGTATTGAAGAGATTGATTCCATGAACCAGGAATTTGATCCAAATTATAATGAAGCCGTTGAGATCAGTACCAGTGAAGAAGTTGAAAAAGATACAATAACCAAAGTGTATCAAAAGGGATTCAGGCTTGATGACTATGTAATTCGAAGCGCAAAAGTTTGTGTAACAAAGCCTGTAAAGACTAATGATAATACCGTCAGCGAGAAAGCTGATGAAGAGAAAAAAATATGAATATTATGAATAAAGGAGTAAGACGATGAGTAAAATTATAGGAATTGACCTTGGCACTACTAACTCCTGTGTATCTGTCATGGTTGGCGGTGAGCCGGTTGTTATTCAGAACGCAGAAGGACAGCGAACAACACCATCTATAGTTGCCTATACTGACAAGGGAGAGCGCCTGGTTGGTCAGGTGGCAAAAAACCAGATAATTACCAACCCGGAAAATACTATCCGGTCAGTGAAAAGATTCATGGGGCGCAATTACAATGAAGTCAAAGGCGAAATAAGTATGGTTCCCTATTCCGTTGTCGATGATGGCAAAGGGGGATTGAAAATCAAAACTATCGCCGGAGAATTTACACCCCAGGAAATATCTGCCAGGACTCTTCAGAAGATGAAACAAACTGCTGAAGATTATCTTGGAGAAAAGGTAACAAAGGCTGTTATTACCGTACCAGCGTATTTTAATGATTCACAACGACAGGCTACAAAAGACGCGGGCAAGATTGCCGGGCTTGAAGTTGAAAGGATAATAAATGAACCAACTGCGGCTGCCCTTGCATACGGGCTTGATAAAAAAGAACGCAATCACCGCATAGCAGTATATGACCTTGGTGGAGGTACGTTTGATATATCCATCCTTGAGCTGGGAGAAGGTGTGTTTGAAGTAAAATCCACCAATGGAAATACCCATCTTGGTGGTGATGACTTTGACCAGCGGGTGATGGACTGGATGATCCAGGAATTCAAGAATCAGAATGGCATTGATGTGTCTACTGACAAGATGGCATTGCAGAGACTTAAAGAAGCCGCGGAAAAGGCAAAGATCGAGCTGTCAAGCAAGATGCAGACCGAGATCAATATTCCGTTCCTGACGGCTGATCAGAATGGCCCAAAGCACCTTGTGATGACTCTCTCACGGGCGAAATTTGAGTCACTTGTGCAGGACCAGATTGAATCAACGAAGGAACCCTGCATGAAGGCTCTTAATGATGCCGGAATGAATCCAGGCGATGTTGACGAGATTATCCTTGTTGGTGGATCTACCCGTATACCGGCAGTGCTAGAGCTGGTAAAGCGAATATTCGGCAAGGACCCGCACAGGGGTGTAAATCCCGATGAAGTTGTTGCTATTGGAGCAGCCATTCAGGGTGGTGTCCTTTCAGGAGATGTACATGATGTACTATTGCTTGATGTAACTCCTCTTTCACTGGGTATTGAAACACTTGGTGGTGTAATGACAAGGCTGATCGAGAGAAATACCACCATTCCTACCAGGAAGAGCCAGGTATTTTCGACAGCAGCTGATAATCAGACGGCAGTGTCTATTCACGTTCTTCAGGGTGAACGTGAACTTGCATCACAGAACAGGTCAATCGGTCGCTTTGATCTTGTAGGAATTCCACCTGCACCCAGGGGTGTGCCACAGATAGAAGTTACCTTTGATATTGACGCAAATGGTATACTTCATGTATCCGCGAAGGACCTGGGCACCGGCAAGGAACAGAAGATCAGGATCGAGTCTTCAAGTGGTCTCAGTGAAGAAGAAATTAACAAGATGGTTCATGATGCTGAAGCACATGCAGAAGAAGACAAAAAGGCCAGGGAAATGGTCGAGGTTCGAAACGAGGCCGATTCATTTGTCTATTCCATTGAGAAATTGATAAATGAGAACCAGGATAAAATTGAAGACGCCGAGAAGCAGTCTATTGAGGCTGAGATAGCAAACCTGAAACAGGCTCTTGAATCAGACAATGTTGATAGCATACGTGAGGCCAAGTCGAAGCTTGAGCAGGCATCACATTCGTTTGCAGAACGAATTTATCGCGAATCTGCCGCTCAAAATGCCGAGGCGCAGCAGGGCCCCCAGGGACCACAGGGTGCTGAAACGGAAGGCGGTACTGGTGAATCCGGATCAGAAGAATCCGGAGAGAAAGTTTACGATGCCGACTATGAAGTCGTAGACGACGATAAGAAGTAAACAGTAACAAAAAGGCGGGATTTTTCCCGCCTTTTACGACATTGTGGTATATTTTATTTATTATTAACATTGTTATGAGTAAAAGCTAAAAAATGAAGTACTGACGAGGAGTTTTACATTGGCTACGAAACGGGATTATTATGAAATACTTGGTGTGGCTCGTGACGCATCCCTTGATCAGATAAAGCAGGCATACCGAAAGCTTGCGTTAAAGTACCATCCTGATCGCAACAAGGGTAACGTAGAAGCAGAAGAAAAATTTAAAGAAGCCACAGAAGCATACGAGATATTAAGAGATCCGAAAAAGAGGGCCCAGTACGACAAGTTCGGCCACGAAGGCGTTGCCGGCTTTGAAGGCTTCGGACGTGGAGCGTACCAGGATTTCTCAGATATATTTGGAGATTTTGATCTTGGTGATATCTTCGAGAGTTTTTTCGGCGGTGGTGGATTTGGTGGCCGAACTCAAAGGACGAGGAGAGCACAACGTGGCCGTGACATTCAGTATGACCTTACCATAAATCTTGATGAAGCAGCAACAGGTAAAGAGGTTCAGATCGAGATTCCAAGACAGGAAGTGTGTCACAGCTGTAATGGATCTGGTGCGGCGGCGGGCACCAAGCCCTCTGTGTGCCCGGTATGTAATGGACAGGGGCAGGTGCGTCAGACCCAGGGGTTTTTCTCAATTACACAGACATGCTACAAGTGTCGTGGAGAAGGTAAGATCATTAGCTCTCCCTGTAAAACATGCAGGGGATCAGGTCTTGAGGTTAAGCAGAGGACAATAACAGTCAAGGTTCCCGCAGGGGTTGAATCAGGTTCAAGGCTTAAAATTACCGGAGAAGGTGAACAGGGACCGAATGCTGGCCCCCGTGGTGACCTTTACGTAATGATTCACATTAAAAAGCACAAAATATTCGAGAGACATGGGAATGATCTTATCTGCATGATTGATGTTCCTTTTACCATGGTGTGTCTTGGCGGAGAAATCGAAGTACCTACAATACTTGGCAAAAAGGCAAAGATGAAGATTCCCGCGGGAACTGAAAACGGCCAGATATTCCGATTGAAAGGAAATGGTATGCCTTATCTTGGTTCTTATGGTAAAGGTGACCAGCTGGTAAAGATCAACATAAAGGTACCTAAAAAACTAACTCCCCGGCAAAAAGAATTACTGAAGGAGTTCTCCAAGATTGAAGGTGAAGAAGCCAGTACTTCAACCCGTCAGTTTTACTAAGAGGAAACTGGACATATTAAAAAAAAGATCATCACCGTGTTTTACGGGATGATCTTTTTTTATTGAGACAGTTAATTCAGTTCATTAGCCTGATGTTTCAAGGGCCTGTTCAATCTCGTTTAATATGCTGGGATCATCAATAGTTGAGGGCACACGATAGTCTTTTTTGTCCGCGATATCCCGCATTGTTCCCCGCAATATTTTACCCGAACGGGTTTTAGGAAGACGTTTTACCACAAGCGCTTTCTTGAAACTGGCAACAGCACCAATACTGTCACGAACCATTCCAATAAGCTCTTTTTCAATCTCAGAGGGGTCCTTCGTGCTTCCCTGTTTAAGAACAACAAATCCCACCGGCATCTGTCCTTTGAAATCATCAGCCGCCCCTATAACCGCGCATTCTGCCACATCAGGATGCTGCGAGATTACTTCTTCCATGGAACCTGTCGAAAGACGATGGCCGGCAACATTGATAACGTCATCAATTCGTCCCATTATATAAAGATAGCCATCTTCATCGTAAAAGCCGCCATCACCGGTGAAATAGTATCCATCATACATATCAAGATATGATTCTTTATACCGTTCATCATTTTTCCAGAGTGTAGGAAGTGTTCCCGGTGGTAGTGGAAGTTTTATAACAACGATACCTTCATTACCATTTGGCAATACATTACCATCCGGGTCAATGATTTCAACGTTGTACCCGGGCACCGGCTTGGTGGGAGATCCCGCTTTAATAGGAAGGGGTTCAATTCCCATGCAGTTTGCCGCGACGGGCCAGCCTGTTTCTGTCTGCCACCAGTGATCTATAACCGGAACCTTTAGAAGATCAGATGCCCAGTGATAGGTATCCGGATCAAGCCTTTCACCGGCAAGAAAAAGATATTTAAAGTTTTCAATATTGTATTTCTTCAGGTAGTCCCCGGATGGATCTTCTTTTTTTATAGCCCTGAAAGCAGTTGGAGCAGTGAAAAGAACCTTCACGTTGTGTTCCGAAATAATCCGCCAGAATACACCCGGATCAGGTGTGCCAACCGGTTTCCCCTCGAAAAGAATTGTGGTGCAACCATGAAGCAGCGGTGCGTATACTATGTAAGAATGACCAACCACCCATCCTACGTCTGAAGCGGCCCAGAACACGTCTCCGGGGTTAACACCGTAAATATACTGCATGCTCCATTTAAGGGCAACCGCGTGACCCCCGTTATCTCGAACTACTCCCTTTGGCATTCCAGTAGTACCCGAGGTATATAGAATGTACAAAGGATCTGTGGCATCAACATGTACGCATTCG
Source organism: uncultured Leptospiraceae bacterium (assembly GCA_964486725.1). GTDB lineage: Bacteria > Spirochaetota > UBA4802 > UBA4802 > UB4802 > M55B154. The sequence continues at coordinate 8,806 of CAZAOK010000070.1, read as the reverse complement.
GCGGGTTCCGCGTTGTTTACCGCGTCGTTCCAGTCAAGGTCCCGCCCTTCATTAAGTGTTGCGGTAGCCTGTTCACGCTGAAATATTATAATTTTTTCAGGCTTGTGGGTTGCGATATTAAAGGCCCGGTCAAGAAGAGGCTTGTATTCTATTACTTTTTTCCCTTCAATGCCACATGACGCGGAAATCATCAGTTTCGGTTTCGCGTCATCGATCCTTATGGCAAGCTCGTTTGATGCGAAACCGCCGAATACAACCGAATGAACTGCACCAAGACGGGCACATGCCAGCATGGCAATGGCCGCTTCAGGAATCATTGGCATGTAAATAATTACCGTATCCCCCTTTGTTACACCGTTATTCTTAAGTGCACCGGCAAAGAGAGCAACGCTATCCCGCAATTCCGCGTAGGTGTACTTTTTCTGTGTGCCGGTGACCGGGCTGTCGTAAATAAGTGCCGTTTGATCTGCCCTGCCGTTCTCAACATGGTAATCCAGCGCGTTAAAGCAGGTGTTCATTTTTCCGCCCGTGAACCATTTGTAAAATGGTTTCAAACTGTCATCCAATACACTGTCATATGGCTTAAACCATTGAATCTGACTGGCTGCTTCATCCCAGAACTTATCGGGATTGTTGATTGATGCCTCATAGGTTTTCTGGTATTCTCCAGACATAAGACCCTCCTGAACTTTGAGTAAGATATTATATTTTTTTAATGGGATTGGTTACAACATAAACACTATTCATTTTTATGTTGTAATAACATTTAACGTGTATCAACAGGCCCTTTTGATGTCAATAATTAAAAGAGTAAAAAATATTATTACAGGTACATCCGTGTATGTGGACCGGATGTACCTGTAATAATATCCCTGATTGCGGTTGATTGAAAGGATTGGTTACTGAGATTCGTATTTTTCTTTTAATTCAAGAAGGGTAACTACATGTCTGCGTTCTTCGTTTATGAGGTTGTTAAGAATAGTGACTGAATCAGGGTCGTCCTGGTACATCTCACGTAATTCGGTGTACCAGAGTATTGAATCTCTTTCAGCATCCAGGCCAAGCCTGATGATTTCATCAAAAGTGTCAATCTTGGGTAGTATTTTATCTATATCATTCTTATTTCTAAATACCCTTGAATTGCCCAGGGCACGTAGATACGAGTAATATTCCTCGGTAAAATAACCGGATTTATCAGGTATATTTGAAAGCATACGCTGAAAAATATCCTTATGCCGTAATTCTTCTTCTGCTAAAAATCCAAAAATTTCCCTGAAAGCCTTGTCTTCCATCTTTTCACGAAACTTGCTGTAAAAGTAATATCCAGTTTCTTCTATACCAATGGCGACATCAATTAATTCTTGTGGAGAAAATCGCATATATACACCCCTTTAATTTTTATTTCCAGTGTTGTAACATGGGTAGTTGCAAAATAGTAAATAATAATCTAAAGATCAACATTTTTAATAAAATCAGATAAGAGACGTATGCCATATCCTGTGGCGTATTTTGTCCTGTAGCCTCGCTTTTTAGATATCCACGCTGTGCCTGCAATGTCGATATGTGCCCATGGGGTTTTCTTAACGAAATTATTTAAAAATGTGGCACCAATTATCGTGCCCGCGTGTCGTGATGAAGAAATATTATTGATATCGGCTATATCCGATTTTATATCTTCCGCGTAATCTTCATAAAGAGGGAGCCTCCACAGGCGGTCTCCTGTACGTTCACCGGAATTAAAAAGTTCATTCGCAATTTTGTTATTCTCTGTCAATAAACCGGCAACTATTTCGCCGAAACTAATAAGACATGCCCCGGTGAGAGTTGCCATATCAACCATTAGAGATGGCTTCAGCCTGTCCTCGGTAAATGCCAGTGCGTCAGCAAGGATAAGTCGCCCCTCTGCGTCAGTATTCCCAATTTCAACGGTTTTCCCATTGTATGCCTTAAATACATCACCCGGTTTATAGGAGTTGCCGGATACCATGTTTTCGCATAATGGAAGTACGGCAATGAGATTTTTTTTAATTCCAAGTTCTGCAACTGATTTGAGGGTGTACATGCACCCGGCTGCCCCGGCCATGTCCATTCTCATATCTTCGATACTCTTGCTGGGTTTCAGGTTCATACCACCGGAATCAAAGGTGATCCCCTTACCGATAATAGCAGCCCACTTGTTTGACTTCGAATTTCCCCTGTATTTCAGCACAACGAGCTTAGGCGGATTGCTGCTACCACGACTTACAGCCATAAAAAGTCCCATGCCCATCTTTTCGATGTCCCTCCTGCCATATACCCTGCATGAAACACCCTTTATGGCAGACAGTTTTTTCGCGTGTTTAGCTATATGATCAGGCGTGGTTTTATCACTTGTGTCATTTATCATGTTGCGGCATTGCAATACGTTTTCACTAATGATAGCGAGCTCTTTCAATGCGGCGGTACATTCCTTTTTGTTACTGGAATGAATAATTACTTTTTTTAAAAGGGCAGGTGTATCCTCTTTTTTTGTTTTATATATATCGAAATCATAGTTAGAAAGATATATACCCTCGGTGATCGCGTATTCAATGGAAACCTGTCCAAATCCTGAAATAACTGGTGGAATAACATGTACCATATGAATTCTATGTAATCTGCATTCATGGGTCACCTTAGCGCCCGCGTTCCGTAAACCTTCCATGGTAATATCTTTCTTTTTTCCAAGGCCGATGATAATAATCATGGGGTTTTTCTTGAGGGGAACAAAAAGAGAAGAGGCTTTTTTACCCCTGAAACCAGAAAGATTTATATCATTAATAATATCTGAAATGTTTTCTGGGAATGTTAATGAACCGTTTTTCAGGTCTTCTTCTGTTGTGAAAATCGCAATTGTATCATCAGGACTGGCATCAATGGTTTTTGTATGCGCGGTAATGGTAAGCATGAATAACTCCTTTATAATACTTCAAAATCCATTCTCATGGTTGTGATGTCTACACTGGTTAATCTCACGGTTACATGATCGCCCAGGCGGAATCTTCTGCCAAGTCTTTTACCGATCACGGTGAAATCATCCTCGTTAACAAGGTAAAAATCATCTGTCAGTGTTCTTAACGGCACCATACCTTCGGCAGGTTTTTCTTTTAATGTGACAAAGAAACCGCTCTTTACAACACCACTGACAACAGCTTCAAATTTCTGACCAACCAGGGGTGCCATTATTCTGCATGTTTTCAACTTGATGAGATCACGCTCGGCACTTTGGGCCAGGCGTTCCTGCTGTGATGTTTTCTCACCCATTTCTACAAGCTGTTCTTTAGTGTATGGAGGAGCATCCCTGTCAAGAACACTCTTAAGACAACGATGCACAACCAGGTCTGGATATCTTCTTATCGGGGACGTAAAGTGAGTATAGTCCTTGAATCCGAGACCGAAGTGTCCAAGGGGATGTATGCCGTAGTATGCCTGCATGAAAGATTTCAATATTACGAAATTAACCACCTGCTGGTATTCCCGGTCTTGTACGCTATCGACTATTTTTTGAAGGGCGATACCAACGTTATCTGTTTTTTTCAGTGGTATATTCAATCCTTTCAAAAACTGGGTAAGGGCTGTAAGCTTTTCATCGCTGATGGGTTCATGTATCCTGTATAATGTTGGTATATCATGTTCTCTCAAAAATCTCGAAACCGCTTCATTGGCACTGAGCATGAATTCTTCAATAATCAAATGACTGGGAAGTCTTTTTGCGAAAGTTATATCGGTCAACACCCCTTTCTCAAAAACCATCTCAGAATCGGAAAGCATTAAGTCAACCCTGCCCCGGGTCATTCTTTTTTCTTTTAATGTGTCCGACAATTCTTTCATAAGGTGCATACTTTTTGAGAGCTTACTGCGTTTCTTTGATTGTAAAAGTTCACTACTGTTCTTGTAGGTCAGGCGGTGATTAACATTGATGATCCCCCTGTGATAACTATACGATTTGATGTTACCTTTCCTGTCAAAAGTCATTTCTACACTCATTGTCAAGCGGTCAACCCCTTCCCTGAGAGAGCACAAATCATTGGATATCTTTTCGGGGAACATGGGTATTACAGTATCCCCAAGATAAAAACTTGTACCACGTTTATATGCCTCAAGGTCCAGTTCTGTACCGGGATTAACATAGGCAGAAACGTCAGCAATGTGGACATAGAGTTTAATGCTGTTGAGTTGTTTTTCTATGGATATGGCATCATCAAAATCTTTAGCGGATTCATCATCGATGGTGACGGTAAATAGATTACGGTAATTTTTTCTGTTTTTGTATTCTGACGAGGGAACAGAATTTTCAATATTCTGAAGTTCCCTGTATTTTCCATGTGGTTGGGGAAGGGAATATTTCAGTATAATCCTGGTTACATCAAGAAGCGGAGTGTCTTCCGGGAAAGTGGACTCAACTTTGCAATGGGGCAGGTTCGCGTGAGTTCTGCCGGTCAGCCGAATGATGGCAGACGTCGCATTAGCAGGTTCATGCTGGCTGCGCTCGGTGGCTGCTTCAACGCTTCCGGGCATATCCAGAAGTTCAAATATACAGGCACTTTTTGTTTTTCGTACAAGCCTGGCAACATATCTTTCTTTTTGCCTTGAAATAATACCAGTTACCCTGCCGTAAAGATATCCCCGCCGAAAATCATATACCTGAACCCTGACCATGTCGCGATTGTGCCCGTTGCCGGTGTTTTCTTTTTTAATATGTATTTCAAGACCGTCATCAGTTATGAGCTTTCCATCTCCCCTGCCGGTAACCTGCAGGGAACCCTGCGCGTAGAAACTATCGGCTTTTTGATATCTTTTCTTATCTTTTTTGAGAAGGCCGGAAGAATGAAGAGCCTGTACAGTTTCTTCTATCCTGGTAATGCTCTTTCTGTCATTATTTTTTGACTTGGAATCCTTTTTCTTTTTTGTTCTTTTCTTTGAAACAGGATCAGTTGATTCGATAAGTTCTTTCACAATGTGATGTATCGTGAAATCTCCCTTTCGGGAATTAATATATTCTATTATGCGTTTTGATGATATAGGCATTTATGTTCTTATTATCTCTTTTATTTTGAAGATTTGTCTGTTTCGTCGGCAGATTCATTGCCGGTTGAAGTTGATTTTTTTTCGGAATGGGATTGCTGATTACTTTGTCCATCGTTCGTTCCCCGGTATTGTTTTTTTATATCTTCGATTTCTTTTCGTTTCTCATCGATTGTCTTGTTGTAAGATTGTACATCCTTCACCTGTTGATTTATACTGTCCTCGTCAGCCTTGATTTCAGACGCCCCATGAGATATCTTTTCGAAAACAATTTTTCCCAGTTCGGTATAGGCCTTTTCAATGGAGTTTTCCATTTTTTTTATATCCATTGTGATTTTGCCGATTTTCGCGTATTCTTCTGTTTTGTTGACGAATTTTTCACTGTATTTCATAATCGAATCTCTCGCTTCGTTGAAAAAACTCATTACTTCCTCCTGTTTGTCCCGTGTTGAATAAGAGTGTAATTACATATATGCGGGTAATATTGCTTAAAAATATACAAAATGTAAGCTCATGTCAACGATATCTTTTTATTACGCGGGAAGAAAACTAACCTTCCTTAAATATATCTCAGTTCATCAGTGTTGTCATTAATAAGTTTATAAAGTGAACCAGTGGCAATCCTTTCTTTAAAAAAATCAGGAGGACTTGAAAAAAAATCAACAGGTTCCTTCCGTGTGGGATGATTGATGCCGAGAAAGCAGGCATGCAGTCCAATTTGCCAGGGTCTATCTTCGCCCGGTGCCCCGTATTTTGTATCGTTGACAATGGGCAAACCCGAGTGTGCCAGCTGCGCCCGAATCTGATGCTTTCTGCCGGTATGAAGATTTACAAGTAATAATGAGTATTCCCTGTTGGAGGTCAATGTTTTAAAGCTGAGTGATACTTCCCTGGTTGAATTTCCCGGCTTGTCAAGAAGTATGGACACATCACCCTTTCTTAACAGGTGATGGTGAAGTGTTGTCCACTGGCCGTTGTTGTGAATTCTTTGAACATTCGCACTGGAGTTTTTGACCAGGGCCAGGTAGAGTTTTAAAACTTCACGGGATGAAATCGAACGTGATAACCGACTGGCAGCTTTTGAAGTTTTGGCAAACATGATAATACCGGATACAGGTTTATCAAGACGATGTACCATTCCCAGAAAGACTTTACCCGGCTTGTTGTATTGTATTTTAATGTAATCTTTCACCACGTCCATCAGGGACATGTCACCTGATGCATCTGCCTGGGTAAGCATACCTGCAGGTTTTTCAACAACAATGAGATGATTGTCTTCATAATGAATAAGAGGTTCTGGCATGGAACTCATAAAATATTTCCAATAGTTTGTTATGAAATAGAATCGTAGTAACTACTCAGCTGTCATACTGAATAATCAAAATAATTATAAAATGAATAATAATTCATCATCTCCCCCCGCCGAAGGCGGGGGGAACCATCTATAGATCTGTTCATTATATAGAAAATAATCTATATAATGATAATCGTTGAGTAGTAACGAATCGTATTAATAAAGTTGTTGCATATATGGGATGTGAGCAACTATAATTTGTCAACATATAATGAAGAAGGAAAGTGTACAAGGCTTACGAAATAATAAAAGTACACAAGTCCCCAAAAAAAAAAGGAGTTCAGGAATGAGTGAAAGTCAGGTTACCCATATTGTAAGTGATATAACTGAGCAGGAATTTGTTAATTCGCTTGAACTATATATAAACAGGGCTTTTTATCCAAACAGAAAATGTGAGATAGGGCGGGTGTCCAGTCTTAATATTGAAAGCAGGTCTGGTTCGCTGTCGGTAAAAAATATAATCCCGTTCTTTCTTGTGTGCAGGTCTGCCAGCTTTATCCCTTCAAAAAGTAATAGCGATATTCTTAATGTTCATGAAAAGCAGGAAAATTATAATAATGATGGTGTATTTTTCTTTACACCACATTTTAATTTTTCCTCTGCTTCATTTGAGCATCATAATGCCATGTTCAGGCTTTCTAAACTATTTAATACCTGGTATTGTGTCCCAATAATCTACTCGAGAAAAGAGTTTCGGATAATGCAAAATATGAGAATTATGAAACCCCTTCAATACGGTGATTCCAGTGTTATTTCTGACGATGAAGGAAGTCGAAGAACAGTTCTCCGTGAAATACCACTGCTAAGGAATATAATGATGTTCACTCCCCATGCTGAACTTGATAAGGACGAATTTCCATGTTCATATAGTATTTCCAGTGACGGTTCTACTGTGTTTCACGGAAATGAAGATGTCATAGAGACAGGTTCTGCAAAGACCTTTTACCAGTTCCTTCATGATATGTTGCGTAATGATGCGTCCGGCATGTCACTTGAATCGTATGTGGAGCAGATATTTGAATATATTCCCGAAATATTTGGAACTTCGTGGTCTTCCCGTACATTAAAATCGGTTGTACAACAGACGGTAGACGAGATCGTTCAGCTTGATGACAGGGCAGGACAATCTTTTAAGCACCAGGTGGAAGAAATTGGAATGTATGAGAAGATGGTACTGATAGAGAAACTACTCTCTCGGAATTACAACATATTGCAATATCTGATGCTTTTCAGGGATTGATGGTGTAGCCAAATGGACATGAAAATATCTTTCGGTGGTAAAGCTAAAGTAACCGCAGAATTTAGATCATTTTCTGTTACAACTGATCAACCGGTGGAAGATGGAGGTGAAGACGCATATCCATCACCATTTGATCTTTTTATCGTTTCCCTGGGTACCTGCGCGGGCATATATGTACAGAGATTTTGTGAAGAAAGAAACATTGACTATGAACACATTACGATGAATTTATCTACGGAAGAAGACGATATTACCGGAATGCTGAAAAATATTCATGTAAAAATAGAACTCCCTGAAGATTTTCCAGGTAAATATAAAAAAGCAGTTGTGAATGCTGCAGGGCTTTGCACTGTAAAAAAGCATCTCTTAGATCCCCCCGAAATAAAAATAACAACATAGTGGACATCGCAATGTCGGCTCATTATCTTTATCATTGTCATTGTAACACATCAATGAAGGTATTCGATAAAAATCATTCCCAGGGGGACTTTTATGCCTGCTACAAAGTTGAAGAATTTACTTGAAGATAATAATATTAAATATGTTACCATACTCCATGATCCCGCGTATACAGCACAGGAAAAAGCTGAAAGTGCTCATGTTTCCGGAAAGGATCTTGCGAAAACAGTACTTGTTAAAATTGATGGTCATCTATCCATGGTGGTTCTTGCCGCAAATGAGAAACTGGAGCTTTCCAACCTTAAAAAAGAACTAGACGCATCTAAAGTTTCACTTGCTGAAGAAAAAAATTTCGTAGCCTCATTTCCAGGATGTGAGCCTGGTGCTATACCCCCTTTCGGAAATATTTACGGAATGGATGTGTACATTTCTGACGCACTCTCAAGGGACAGGGAAATAGTGTTTAATGCAGGATCGCACATTGAATTGATCAAGCTGTCGATGGAAGATTTCTTTAATATCGTTAGACCACGTATAATTCATTCTGCTGTTACTATTTAAAAACTACATGTTGTGTGTATGTACCTGTTATTCCCAATGCTGTAAAATATTCTTTGAAAAACTGTTACTATTCAGCTATGACTAAAGTATTGATAATTTACTTCATAATGAAAAGGAATTTCAGCATCTCCCCCCGCCGAAGGCGGGGGAGATGCTGAATTATTATTCATTTTAGAATAATTTTGATTATTCAGCATGACAGCTGAGTA
>CAZAOK010000069.1:0-19709 GCA_964486725.1 uncultured Leptospiraceae bacterium | reverse complement strand
TCAAGCCGTAAAATCTTTGCCATATCCGTTGTTTTCCTTCTTTTTTACCGCAAAGGCGCTAAGGTCGCAAAGTTCGCTAAGAAAAGAGAATTATTTTTCTATACTTTCCTTTTTCCTTTCTCTGCGTACTTCGCGTGCTCTGCTACTTTGCGGTGTGCCTTTAACAGGTTACTTATCAAAAGGCAGTTCGAACTCTTTTTCTGCCAGTTCTATCTGCTTTTTAATTTCATCTCCGCTCCAGCCCAGTTCTTTGCCTGCCAGCTCTGCCGCGCGGCGCAGAACATCCTTGCCGGGGTGGCCGATGGTGCCGATTCCCGTTCGCCTGAACAGCACATCATTCAGGGTTACCGCCATCTCGTTTCTCACCGCGAAAAGAACTTCGGCAAGTATTTCACCATCAGGGGTAACCGGTACTGCCAGGTCACTATCTTCCCCTGCAATTCTTAATATATCATCGTACTCTGTTCCATAGTAGCGGGCCAGGTAATCCAGGGTCTTCTGGTCAAAACTGTCGCGTTTGATGTTCACCGTTTCGAAGAAAGCAACCAGGTCGGTAATCTCACATCCATACAGGTAATTTTTATCAGTCTCGCTTTTTGGAAGTTTCATTCCCAGCTTCTTTCCCACCCTGTTAACCACACTTTCAGCCAGGTTTCTACTGGTTGTATACTTTCCTCCTTCAACCGTGATGAGACCGTCAAAACCATCTTTTTTATTATCATAGATCTCGTATCTCCTGGATGACTCATACGTCCCCTCCACCTGGTCTTCAACAAGGGGACGAAGTCCCCCGTAAACGAACCGAATGTCATCGTAGGTGATTGGATCACCGCCAAATGTTTTATTGATCTCTACCAGGAAGTCATCCACGCTTTCCTTTGTTACATGGTACTGGTCGGGGTTTCCCTCGTATTCTTTGTCAGTGGTGCCAATTAACGTAAACCCCCGCCAGGGGATAAGAAAGAAGTGACGACCCTTTTCTGTCATCAGTGCCACCGCGTACTTGTTCACCACCGGCCGGGTAACCAGGTGAATCCCTTCTGAACGGCGAATTGAATGGTCACTTTCCCCTTCACCGGCAAGTGACAATACTATATCCGCCCAGGGCCCCCCGCAATTAATGGTAAGCCGGCCTTTCACGTCAATCTCCCTGTTCTTCAGCCGGTCATATACCTTCACCCCTTTTACGCTGTTGCCTGCTCCCTTAATAAAGGCTTTCACCTCCGCGTAGTTTGATACCTGCGCCCCGTTATGCACGGCAGACTTTATAAAGGCCAGGGTCAGCCGTTCAGGGGAGATACTCTGACAGTCATAATACACCGTGGCAGCGGAAAGACCCTCACCATTAAGGTTTGGTTCACTTTCAAGTGCCTCTTTCCTGGAGATGGAAAAATGCATTGGTATCTTTTTCGCCTTGTCCCATGTCCATCCTTTATCAAATGAAAGAATATCGTACAGTATCATCCCCGCTTTTATTACCCAGCGGTTATTCAGCAGCCTGTGATAATTGGGTATCATGAATGGAAATGGATACACCAGGTTAGGGGCGATATTTTCAAGTCTTCTTCTTTCTTTCAGCGATTCCCTCACAAGCCCGAATTCAAGGTTGTTCAGGTACCGCAATCCACCGTGTATAAGCTTTGATGTGGCAGCTGAAGTACCCCCTCCAAAATCCATCTTTTCCACAAGGGCCACTGAAAGCCCCCTGCTGGCTGCATCATGCGCCACGGCTGCGCCGCTTATGCCGCCCCCCACTATAACTATATCAAACTCTTTACCATCATAATTTTCTATAAAACGTTTCATCAATGTTCTCCCTCCTTTCCATATACCGCACGGTAATATGCGTATATGGCTTCTTCAGTATATAGTAACACATCAGCGGTGATCCTGCCAGCTAAAGATTTGTCTTTCCGGGTGATGGCTTCCAGGATGTCATTATGAAACTGCCGCGACCGTTCCCTGTTTTCCGGCACCTCAAAATACAGGTACCCGTAATCCCTGAACACCTGGTTAAAAAAATTAAGAATGAAGAGGTAAAATAGATTTCTGCTTGCCCGGGCAATAAGATGATGCACGTTAAGGTCTTTTTCAAGCATGGGAAGCTGCCCGTCCTCTATAATCTGCTTCAGTTCGGCTAACTCATCCTCCGTTCTGTTTTCCGCTGCCAGGCCGGCCATTACCGGCACAATGATCTTGCGTATATCAAGTATGTTCCGCAATACATCAATCTGCACCACGTCTTTCATGTAAATGATCTCTTTAAAGAGCTCCAGGTTGCCGCTTTCAAGATAGTCCTTTACGTAAATCCCGTTACCATGCCGAATTTCAATAAGCCCCAGCACCTCCATCTTTTTCAATGCCTCCCGAACCGTGGCCCGGTTTACATTAAGTTCGGCCGCTATGTCCCTTTCCGTGGGAAGCTTGTCCCCCACCTTGAACTGTCTTGAAATTATTTTTTCCTGGAATTGCCGTACGATTTCCCAGTGAAGGGTACGGCGGTTTATGGGCTCAAACATCCCCTTGCTCTCTTCCATGTATATACCTCTCAGGACTATTGGTTCGACCAATATGTCTTATTTCACGGGGATAAACAAGTTTTTTTCTTTATTTTTGTAAGATGTGCAGGGGAATGATTTATATTTCAACACCTGAAAATTTCATTTACATGTATTTTTTATCCCCGGTCTATGCAGGGATACAGGGGGCCCCGTGGTGTATGTTCGCATGACAAAGGGGAATGTGCCCTTCTTCATTCATAATTCACATTGTAATTCATGTTATTACCCGGGATTTAATTCAGCCCCGATGTGTATGCGGCAGAAGTTGTTTGTTATTCTGAACCGACCAGCTCACGAACACCGTCTTCGAGTATGCAATTGTATATTTCCGGAGCGCGTCCGAATTCAGCTTCAAACTTTTTTGTTATCTGGTCAGTAAACCTGTCAACAGCGTACAGGGCAACCATGTTAATAGTGCATCCGCCGAATCCTCCCCCCATCATTCGGGAGCCATACACACCATCAATATCTTTTGTCCACTTTACCATGCGGTCAATTTCAGGTATGCTCACCTCAAAATCATCACGAAGGCTTGCATGTGACCTGAACATGGCATCCCCCGCCTCATGCAGTCGGTAGGCATTCATGGCATCAGAAAATTCTTTTACACGCAGGTTCTCAGTCACGGCGTGAACAGTTCGTTTGAATTCAACATCAGAAAGCATACCTTTTATGACATCAATTTTTTCAGCAGGCAGTTCACAAAGGTGATCGATTTTTATTCCACCGGCCTGCAGCGTTTCCAGCGCGTGCTGGCATTCCTTTCTCCTGTCGTTGTATCCTGTATCCTTAAGTGAATGCTTTATCCCGCTGTTCACCAGTACAAAGTGCACCACGTTGGAATCAACAGGAACAAATTCGAAAGAAAGATCCCGGGTATCCAGCATTATGGCATTATCTTCTTTTCCGTGGATAACCGAAAACTGGTCCATAATACCGCATGATACTCCTGCCACTTCCCACTCTACCCGCTGGGCAAGACGTGCCATTTCATTTGGTTTGATTGATGCATTGTGCAGCATACACAGCGCGTATATGGTACACACGGTAATGGCAGCCGAACTTGACATCCCCGCTCCCGCCGGCAGGGTGTTCTTGAATGTAAGATCAAAACCCGATTTCAATTCAATATCAATCAGCTTACACGCGCCGAATGGATATACCCACCAGTGGTCTCCGGGATCACTCATGTCATCAATATTATCCACGTGGATCTCAAATGGATCACCAAAATCAACCGAGTGAAACCGTATAACATTATCGTTGTTCGGGGTTATGGCAAGGTAGACATGCTTGTTAACGGCAGCGGGCAGTACATGCCCCCCGTTATAGTCGATGTGTTCGCCGATTATATTTATTCTGCCGGGGCAGGCAAACACACGCATTCGCGGAGAATCCCCATATGCACGCACATGCGCGGTTTTCAGATCTTGTATCTCTTTCATGTGTTATGTACTTGTTGACTGGCAATCAAATATCATTCAGTATGCATGCCCTGGAGAAACCAACGTCCTAATTTTGACATGGCTATTGACACCGGGTCATGTACGCCGGAAAAACGATAACTTACTAAACCAAAATGGTTCAGCCATGTCACCAGGTAGAAATCCAGGAAAGATATTAAAAATGCATCATTTATCGCCGCAAATCCCGTCATTTCAAAGAAATCATTTGCAAGTTTTTCTACGGCAACCTCGTTTTCGGAGTTGTACAGCAGATCAATAAAAATTGCCCGCATGCCCTGCATTTCCGCGGCAGCATCCGGGGCCGATGGGAATATGTCTTCCCATTTACAGTTATTCCAGAATCCATTAAACAGAATCTTGAAATATTCCGAAATAGATCCGGGTATTCGTATGCTGGCTATCCCCTTTTCATTTTCGAGCAATCCCGATTCGCGCATAATGATAACCAGTTGCTTTACATATATCAGAAGTAATTCATCATCAACCGGCCTGGCAAAATCTTTTTCAAGCAAATCACTGGCGCATTCACGGTAAAAATCATCATGAAACCGGTTATTATTGTCCAGCTTATGGTTATCCGCCCTGACGCGTTCTACTATAAACTGGGCCAGTTGCATGACAAATGTTTGTTTCATTTTCTTCTCATGCTGTTGTAATGATGCCGGCTCACAAACCAGTCTCATATCGAATTGCGCTGAAGGCCTGGCACCGGATGGCTCTACCATCCACACCTGCTGGTAACATTCTTTTATAACCCGGTTGAAAATGATATGTTTGTCATTGGGAGAATAGCCGTTGAATGTGTGCTCTATTTCTTTTTTAAGCATATCGATTGATATTTCCCGATCTACAGCGTTTTTTGCGATGAAATTAATTTCTAAAGCTACCCGATGTGCGTTCACATCAGAATTGTAATCCATGCTGATGTTCTCCCCCACGTTTTTCAAAAAGAAGGAAACGGTCAGAAATCCCGGCACGAAACTAACGGAAGCAATGAAATTAATTGATTAACATATATATAAAAATTAATTTAAAGTCAATTATATTTTTTTCAAAAAAAGTTCCCTGAGAAAAAAATACTGTTTTTTGATTAATTCTTTACCAAACTGCATGAACCTGTGTATGCAAACTGAAATAAAAATTGTATTTTGGGATATTTTTTTCTTTAATAATGAAATTAACTTGATTAATTAACCATCATCTCTTGAATTATTGACAGGTTTCCTTCATTATCGTAATGTGTTATCATTTCGCATGCGATTCCTGTTGGTCTTTTACAGGTGAAAAAAAAGGTATTTGCAAAAACAGCAAAAAATAAACATACGATTGTTTTTGGGGACGTGGGTTATATATAATGCTTGGTTCTTTACTATTGGATGATCTGTGGGAAAAACGGCAGATTTTAAAAAATTCAAGAGAAATTGTACGAGTACTGGCTGACCAGTATGGAGAACGGACACTCCGCATGTACGATAATCTCCAGGGAACACGTTCGTTTATCCGGCAGACAATGGAAGCTTATAGTGACAATGTGCGGGAGCAACCCTATGATGTTGACGGGTATGAAGTTGCAAACATAATATCTGAAATACGGGGCTTTGAACATCCCGATAAAATTATACTTATAGGCGCCCATTACGATACCATTGAAGATACGCCGGGGGCGGATGACAATGCCACCGCGGTGGCAGGCCTGTTAGAGCTTCATCGCCTGCTGGCACGGTTCAGCTTTAAGAAAACAATACGATTCGTCGCCTTTACACTTGAAGAACCTCCCTACTTCTCCGGCCCGCAGATGGGAAGCATGGTGCACGCGAAATCCTGCAGGGAAAATGAAACCGACATTGATCTGATGATATGCCTGGAGATGATCGGTTTCGGGGGAAAGCGATACAACCAGGATTTCCCTGTTGGGAAGATGAAAAGCGAATACCCCGTGTATGGCAATTTTCTTACGGTAGTGGCCCTGCCTTCATACGCTCCCCACGCCTATGCATGGAAAAAGATATATAATAAGAATTCAAGAAGAAAAATTTTTGATATAATTGGACCTGCGTCCATACCCGGAATCAACCTTTCAGACCATTATTCCTTCAACAGGCATGATTACCCCGCAATAATGATTACTGATACGGCTTTTTACAGAAACAAGAATTATCACACTGAAAATGACACCTTTGATACCATAAACTTTAAGTTTTTAAGTGAAAATATCTTCAACATGTTTACAACAATCAAACAACTGGCAAATTCTACGGGTGAGCCAAATGAGTGGTAAAATTGAAATACCGGTAAAAGACGCCCACAGGTTGATAAACCCCGGACCGGTTGTCCTGGTTGCGGCACAATCCGGGGGAAAAGCCACGATATCCACGGTGGCATGGCATATGCCGGTAAGCAGCTGGCCAAAGCTCGTTGCCATATCTCTTGCCTTCAAACGATATACCCTTGAATTAATAGAACAATCCCAAAGTTTTACCATCAATGTGCCGGTATATTCCCAGTTAAAACAGGTTACTTTTTGCGGTACCTATTCAGGTAGAAATGTCGACAAACTCACAGAAGCAGGCTACACCTCCAGGCCCTGCGCATCCATAGATTCGTTTTTCCTTGACGAATGTGTTGCCCACATGGAATGCTCGGTTCATTCCATTACCGATTCAGGTGACCACAAAATTGTAGTAGGTGAAGTAAAGAGTGCTTTCGCGGATGAACACCTTTTCAACGAGCAGGGGGTGATTGACATCAACCGGGTACATCTCATTCACCACCTGGGTGGCACCCATTTCGGTATTCTACATACATCAGATGACCGGAAGCAGTAATTTTCACACTTCGCCATCCTGGTTATACATCGTAGAATAGATAATTATTGGCAGTTTAAACTTTTTTAAGGTACTTCAGGGGATCTTCGGGTTTACCCGCGTGATTTATCTGGAAGTGAAGTTTTGACTCCCTGCTGTCCATTCTCCCCAGTACCTTACCAGCAGGTATATGCTGTCCTTTATGGACAAAGACATCATCAAGATTTGAATACACGGTAAGATACCTGCTACGATGTCGAAGCACTACGTAGTTGCCAAAACCTCTCATATTGCCGGTTTTTTCAACTATACCCGGCGCGCTTGAACGTACAGTTGACCCTGACCTGCTTTGAATATACACTCCAATTGACTTAACCCCGTTTCCGCCGTCTTTCATATACTTGACAACTGGCGATACCGGCCACTTAAATAATGGAGGTTTATTAGAGGTTCCTTGATGAGCCTTATTATGGCTTCCCCTGGCAGTTGCTGGAACCATTAACACGGTACCCACGTTTAGCCTGTTCTTGTTTGAAATGCTGTTTGTTTTGCAAAGGCTTTCCACTGATATTCCATACTTCCTGGATATACCATAAAGGGTGTCACCTTTTTTAACCCTGTATTTTTTATTATGTTTAGCGGTTGGATGTATTATGGATGGTTTTGGATGTGAAACAGTTGAGTTTCTTTTATTTACCCTGCTTCGCCAGGTGCCATCTTGATACGCGGCAGCCTGTATATTATTATGCGCAGGCCTTGACTGGTATCTGTCATTGTTGCCTCTTCGGACAGTTTTTCGTTCATTATTATCTTCAAAAAAAGACCTGTCATCATCTTCCCATGAGAAGTGCTGCAGATTGCCAGCATTGGTATGAGTCTTCTTTTGCACATACTTTCGAGTATGGTCCCTTCTTACCATGTTCTGCGGTGGCACGCAGGAGGTGCACAGCCAGAGCAGCAATATACTACCAGTAGACAACAGTTGTATCATCCGTGATGTGTACATGGAACATCTCCTTATGTTCCCGGCACTTAATTGAAGGGGCATTTACCGGTTATGAATGACAGATATCCCCTTATCTATTTTATCGGTAACACAGGGGTGATAGTTTAGAATTTTTATTCGTGGTAATGCCCGGCAGAGGTAACTGTTAATTTACCATGACGTACGTTCTTTATAGCCAGCAGGTTATCCGCTATACGTTTTACTTCAGAGGCACTTCCCTTCAGCAACAGAACCTCAAGGCAGTTATGCTCATCCATATGCACGTGTACTGTTGATATTATCTTTCCAAAATGTTCATGCTGCACATCATTCAGCTTATCAGATATTTCATGAACATCATGACTGTACACCAGGGTAAGGGTACCAATCACCTCCGCCTCAGGATCAGAGGTTTCTTCCTTGATCATCATATCCCTTATGAGATCCCGTATGGCCTCAGAACGATTCACGTATCCTTTTTCACTGATTATAAAATCAAAGCGATCAAGAAGCTTTTCATCAATTGAAACGCCAAACCTGATTATATTCTGCATTAATTACTCCAATATTGTATATTATATTTTTACATATATATATTTTTTTTAATTGATTGACATACCCAACTGTGGCATATACCATATACCGAGTTAGATAGACGGGCAATCATTTTTCTTCTATGTTAGTGCCTTACACAAACATCTGGCTGCACCAGGGTGCAGACTAATTATCTTTTAACCATATATTCTTACAGGAAAAGAAATATGAAACAGACATTGCATGCCGAGAACCAGGATCAGAATACTGCACAAAGGGGTTCTTCACCCACTGGAAGAAATTACAAGAAAAAGACGATGTTTGACCGTATCTTCAGTATAATAATATTATACAGGGATTCAAAAGTATTCCAATGGGTTCACCACCACCCTGGTTTATCGATGGCTCTTGTGGCAGCCTGGGGTATGTTGATTATTATATTATTCATTTTGTTTGTGATAACCCGCATGGTTCCTGCTTAACAGTATTCCCTCATTCCAGCGATAAGTGAAAACTGGGCGCGTAAATTCGCTATATACGCGTTCCTTTCCTGGTAAATAGTTCCTTTCTCGTCATACTCTACACGGATCATTTCATGCAATGCTTTTTCGGCATCACCATCAGCATTATCAAGGTATTCCTCCAGGCGTTTTTTGTGCCTTATAGTTGCTTCAGCTGATGTATCAAAAAATACTTTTACATCATCACCTGTAAATATCCATCCATGTCCCATCGCTATTGTTCCAGGTTGCAACTGCCGCATTCGTTCTATTGAATTCATGTAGTCTGAATACGATGTAAGAAATTCCGCCTGCACGTCAAGGGCATCCTTCCCCTCGGGAATTCCAATAGCTTCACCGGGAAACAGTATATTCTCTTCGGGTATATAGTATGCCAGTGAATCACGGGTATGCCCGGGCACCTCGTATACTACACAGGTATAATCTCCAATATCAATTGTATCCCCATCCGTTAGTTTCAAATCAAGTGTTACGGAATCAATTCGTACATCTTCATCGCCTGTCTCTTCTGAGAACATGTCTCTCTGAATATCACTAAGGTTGGTCATATAATCAATGACTGATTGTTTTCTCAGCAGTTTTTCAATTCTTTCTGCTCCTCCCAGTTCCAGGCCTGGGATTTTTCTTTTCAGGTATGGCATTGCCCCAATATGATCATAATGTGAATGTGTCATCACCAGGTAGCGCAGCCTGTGTGGATTCCCCAGTATTTTTCCCATGTCACGAAAATACGCGGGCCCAAGCAGGTTTATCCCCGCGTCCACCATGAGGGGATTCTCTCCATCTACCACGTATACCGGATAACTCACGGGTCCTGCCACATGAATTTGGGTACCAATACTTCCTTCAGCGTATTTCTTCACCCCAAACCTCCATGACTTTATACTTTTTTTACTATATTTCCCATTATTCCGTGTCAATAGAAATTTATCATGCCATGTCTTTTGTCATCCACTGCTACAATATGACATGATTTTATCAAAAAATGTAGACAATACATATATCTTTCTATATTATGTACTATTCGCTGAAGGAGAATAGTACATAATGTCCTCAATTTATACAAGAAGAACCATTACAATAAATCTTGTGAAAACCTGAATCGCATGAAATCTAAACAAAACAGTATCTTTCAGGTAATCATCGCCTTCTTTGCGGGATGCATGCTTCTGTGTTCTTCAGCCCCGCTATACCCTGACCTGGGCCTGTCTGAAACCAACACCATGTATCATTCCCGCTCCAAGCTTATCAATATCAGGAGTACAAACGGGAAACTCTACGCCTACATTGTTCTTCTTTTCAATGAAAACCCCCATTTTGTTAACCTGATCCAGGAAGGCAGTATTCCACTTGATCTGATGCAAAAAGATGGTTTTCGTATGAAGCAGTTCAGCCATTATCTTAAAAGTATAAAAGACAGGTCACTGAAAAGGCTGGCTAAAGAAGTGCTCGAATTGTATGAGCATCCATCAAAGTTTAAGTCAAGCCAGATGGAAGCCCTTCAGAAAAAACTTGAAAAAAGAAACGTTGTGTTGCGTTTTTCGAGGTCAAAAGTGGAAAAAACTGACAGGGTAGTACTTGATTACTGTATTTTCGGTAAAAAGACCCCTATTAATATTGCCCATCCCCTATTTAACATCAGTGAACGTATATACAACATTCAGCCTTTCATATATTATAATGAATTTTTAACAAGCAACTCAACCTTTTATTTTGACATGATATATATAAACCCGGAAGAGGTACATAACGATTACATTATTGCCAGGAAAGTTAAGCAGGGAAAGTCAGTTAATTCCATGTTTTTTGTTGGTGCACACGTCTCTGATGAGATTCGTTATTGCCTCAAACACGCCTTTTCCGGCAAAAATGACATTAAAGGTGAAATATGGCGGCTTTTCGAGATTCACGAATTAACACACAAGATACTCAATAATCACTATGACATGTACGACCAGGTAACCGGTGAAGAACTCGCCCTCTCAAGCACCGTTTTTTATAATCCATACCTTGGACTGGCGGTTATGTACAGCTATCTTGATTATAATGCCATAAACCCCCATCGGATAGCTGCTTACAATTTTCTTAAATTCATTGCCCGGCATACTGGTAATAATGTGTACATAAAGAAACCATCCAGTGTAAAAGATCTTTCGGCTGACGAGATAAAAAAAATCGCACGACAGCATTTCAACGCAACCCTTAAAGACCTTAAATAGATTTCATGTTGTTACGGGGCAATGCTTCAATAACGAAGTTTATGGGGATTTTGCCCGGTCATATCACCTGCACCCTTTCCCGCGGTACCGGTTAATGCATCGGGCAGGACATCAATTATTGTACTAAAAGAATCTTCATTTTCAGGCATAAGGTAATATTCAAGTTGTTCCAGGTAATCAATCACCAGGTCCCTGCTTTTTCTCAACAGGTCTTCTACCGATTCATAATGAAGCCCGTTATCTCCTGCCGGGTAAAACCATCGTTCCCGGTGAAGATTCAACACGTGTTTATCAATTCTCCTGGGATCTGGATATTGCACAATAAAATCGCTGTATACCGGAATATTCCTCCGTATATTCTTTAAACCATTCACAAGCCAGGGTCGTTTGCTGTGTTTCAACCGGTACACAGTCCGAACCGCATTAGGAACCAGGTCAATTATACCCATGCTGTCCCCGTCAACATTACCCTTTTCTTTTCCCCCTTTCCAGACAATTTTTTTGTATTCCCGGGGATACACTTCACGTAACGCGTGAAGTATAAGGGACTTTACCGGTCGAATCATTTCTATTCGTTTTGCTTTTCGAACAGGTGGTAACATATCCCCCAACCTGAAGGTATAGTTATCGGTTTCATAATGAAATTCCATGTACCGGTCAATATTATACTCGTGCATAAGATGTTGCTCACGATAAAAACGCCTCTCACCCGCATCACCATTTGCGGGAAACCCTGACCAGTAATAAATATACGGATGGAAGACAGCATCGGTGAGAAGGTGGGCACAATATCCATAGAGGTAGCCCCGCTGAAGGTTGTTCCATGTAGTGCCGGAATCCCTGTTCTCTTTTACTACACGGGCCATGGCAAACACAACATCCTGCCTCCCTTCTCCATGAAGAAGAAATGAAAGGTTGCTACCCCAGAAAAGGTTTCCCCTGTTACAAGGCAGGTAATCAAACATATTTGGTCCCAGCATACCGAAAAAGACCGCGTTGCGAAAGGCGGCATCAGAGAAACGGACACGAAGCATACGGGTGAGGTAATTCCCTTTTTTCTTTTTCGGCAGGTACCGTATAACTTCATGACCCGCACGGTGATGTGTTACTATTCCAGGCATATTGTCTTTTTAATTCTCCACGAGTAGTATCCGCAAGAAGGGGATGCCGGTGCAATGACATCCCCTGAAATTATTACAGGTTTTTATCATTTTATTTATGGCACTGTGTACAGGTAATGGGAGCTTTTCCCTTCTTCGTTCGATGACATCCCAGACATGTCTCATGAATGGCGTTGAAACCGCCATTTTTCTTGTCAAAATGACATTCCGCATCAGCACACGATCTTCCCGGCTTGTCCACGTGGTGGCATGTCACACATTTAGCTACCCCGTTTTTCTTGTGTATGTTATGGTCAAATGTTACCTGGCCATTAATAGGGTCACTTCTGGATTTTTTTACCTGTACCTTCCCCTGCGCTAATAGTAACAGGGGTATTGATATAATGAATACAATAAAGAGTATTCCCAGTTTCTTTTTCAAAATTAAATTCCTCCTGTCTTTGGTAAACAAGGTTGGCCCTGATTACAGAATGGCAATACAATTATTCACCCTTGTATTTGTCGTTTTCCCATTGCCCCTCAATTGTGGTTTCATCCGGGAAGGTATATATACCAGAGCCGTGCCGCCGGTTATCTTTCCATTGCCCGGTATACCGTGAGCCATCAGGCCATATATATGTACCTTCACCATTTCTTTTCCCGTCTTTCCACATACCGGTATACCTGGCAGTACTTTTCCATATATACTCACCCCGCCCTTCGCGTTGACCATTCTCGTAATTTCCCTTGTAAACATCTCCGGATTCCCACGTATAGACCCCCTGGCCATCACGCTCTTTTTCCTGAAATGACCCGATATATTTTCCATTTTCGTATGTAGATGTTCCTTCACCATCAATACAATTGCCCTTATCGCAGTTTTTCGGCTGTCCCAGGGAGCATCCACCAAGTATTATTAATGAAAATGATACTATGCCGATAATATGTGATTTCATTACACCTCCTGTTTTATGTTTACTGTATTCATTCTTACATACCCTGCTTCTCAATAGCAAACATTTTTTATAATACCTGTAATTACTCAGCTGTCATATTTTTATTCATTTCACGGTAATTGAATATTTCAATCATGACAGCTGAGTTGTTACTGATACCTGTCATTACCCATTGTGCTGTATTTTTCATGATTAATGATCAATCTTTGCTATATTTGTAATGTAACAAAATCTTATAAGACAATGCCGACCATTAGAAGGATTAATTATGTACGAACATGAATCAACAGTTGCAGACATGGGAGTATACTCGAAGCTCCGTGACATTGAGAAGAATCTCAAGAACGAAATGGAAGACAATAAAAATGAAATTCTTCACGAAATGAACAAGAAAGAAGAATACCTTGTACATATTATCAGGGTTCTTCTGGCCAAGATTGATTCCATGGAAAACCCGGATAAGCTTCGCGTCATTGATGATAAAAAATCACAAGAGATGCCGAAAAAATCGAAAAAGAAGAAAATGTTTTTCGGTTTATAAAAAATTATCTGTATTTTTGCAGTTTTTTTGTTGACTTTTCGTATGTGTACTATATTTTAAAGTATAGCGTGTTTCGGTGATAACCTCGCTGAAACAATTATATATAAATTCCGTACCAAAAGTACGGAATTTTTTATTAATACCCTATAAATTCCTATCGTACAATATTTTCATCCATCCATTTCAGATACTGGTCATCCCCTGCAAGAATTGGTATTGCGATAATTTCCGGCACATCATACGAATGATGAGTTCGAATATCAGTACGCACCCTTTCAAATATTGATACCCTGCTTTTAATGATAAGCAACCTCTCCTCATCGTCACAGGTTTCTCCTTTCCATGTATACAATGATCGTACCGGGGTTATCATGTTGACACACGCGGCAAGTTTTTTCTGCACAAGGGAGTCAGCGATTACCCGTCCTTCCTGCTCTGATGATACAGTACAGTACATTACACAGTACTCGGTCATTTCAATTCCTCCTTAATCCTGTCATTAAATTTCATTTCCCTTTTCTTCCAGCCTGTTCTTTCTTCTTTCAGCTGCCTCTTTATTTCTCCGTCTTTCCTCTTCGGTAACGATTTCAAGGGAAGGTATCTTCACCGGCTTTCCCCGTTCATCCAGCGCCACAAAGGTCATATATGCTGACGCGGTATGGCGCACCTTGCCGGTTTTATAGTCTTCTGCCTCAATTCGCACCCCGATCTCCATTGATGAACTGCCCACGTAATTCGCGCTGGCGGTGATGCGAAGCAGGTCACCGACAAATACGGGACTATGAAAGTCAAGACGGTCAATTGATGCCGTAACCATCTGCCTTCCCGAATGCCTCACGCCCACGATCCCCGCGGTATTGTCCACAAGCTTCATGATAGTACCGCCGTGAACGTTACCATACAGGTTAGCATCCTCATGCATCATCTGTTGAATAACAGTAACACTGCTGTCACTTACTCTTTTTGCTTCCATATAATTCCCTCTTATAAATATTAATTTTCACCTTAGCAAAAAACTCTTTGCAACCAATTACCGCGTATGCCTGTCTGTATACACGTGGATGGTTATTGCTATTTTCGCTGACAGAATTTATGTCTGCATGTTAACTGTTCCAATATATTACATTTCAAAAAGGTTTTACAATGACAATATTACCAGGTGAAAGATTTTCATTCTATTCTCATTTTGCAGGCGCGATTGCAGCCGCGGTGGGTACAACAGCGTTGATCTGGAAAACGGTTACTGACGCCACCTATGTTACTACCGCCATCATATACGGGATATCCGTAACCTTTCTTTTCACGGCAAGCTCCCTCTATCACGCAAACAAAAAGCATGAAAACGAAAATTCGGTGTGGAGAAAAATCGACCACGTGGCAATTTTCGTAATGATAGCCGGAACCTATACCCCGGTCTGCATGTTTTATCTTGATGGATACCTGCAGGTTGGCATAATTGCGGCCCAGTGGGCCATCGTGCTGGCGGGTTTATTTTTAACGGTTTTTTATGTGAACGCGCCGAGAATACTGTATACAATAATGTATCTTATCATGGGATGGATGGCCGTTATTCTCATAAAAGAGATCATAAACACCATGTCACCCCAGTCTCTTTTCTACCTTTTCTCCGGCGGTATCGCCTTTACTACCGGTGCCATAATTTACGCGCTAAAGAAGCCCCGCCTCAAGCCGGGTTTATTCAGTTTCCATGAATTGTTTCACCTTTTCGTGTTGCTGGGGGCTGTATTCCATTACTTAATGATTAACAAGGCCTTCACCCTGGCACTTTCAGGCGCGTTGTAATACGCGCCTGCAGGCACCTTCCCCTTATGCAAGCACCAGGATCATTGCCAGGATTGTAACGATCCCGGTAAGGGCTATTCCACCTTTTGTCTTCATGTCCGCCTTTGCCCCTTCTTCTTTTGGAAGCGCGAGAACTCCGAACAACAATCCAATAATAGCTATCCCAAAACCAGTGGCGGGATAGCCCAATGATAACGGGGTTAACAGGGTGAAGATCAGTCCTATTGATCCAAGTACTATCGCTGTAACGGCCATGTGTACCTCCTTTTAAATAATATTTTCATCTTCTGTTATTATTTATAGTATACTTTTTAACAAATGCTCAGTCAAGAGCCATGTAAATTTGCACCTGCCTGTAACCAGTTCCTGTTCACCAATAAGTTGACAAATTCTTTCAAACGGGTGAGTATACCCCTATCCACATACCGGGAGACGGGCCAGCGATAATGGGACAGGACATTCTTTTCAAAGATTACTATCGGATACTTGATGTACCTCCGGATGCAGATACGGATACCATCAAGACAGCCTTTCGTTCTCTTGCCAGGAAAACCCATCCTGATGTGAGTGATGATCCCTCCAACTATGCCGCGTTTGTGCTCATACGTGAGGCATACGAGATACTTACCGACACTTCACGCAGGGAAGCCTATCACACGCTCTGGACACGGTATCACGGGGACACCCGCCGTGAAAAGGGTGATGAAAATTATTTTCATTCAGTTTACAGGGATTTCGGCCATCCCCACGAAGGGGCTTATGAAGACGAATGGGAATTCTTCGTACGTGACCCCGATGAATACCTGGGAATGTTTGAAAAAACGGTAAAACTTTTTACCGCTTCATTGCTGGCATCTATAATTAGTGGTCTGGTTACAGCCGGGGTTTTTTCGTTTCTCTGTAGTATGCTGTGCCTCTTGCTTGTTCTGACCGCTTCACTCATGTTCTTTGTATCTTTCGCTTCTTCATCAGCCCTGGCAGGAAGTGTTATAACGTTACTTTTCATCCGGCGTCTCATGGAACGGCTGCATGTTTTTTCAGGCTGGCTGACACCCCGACTTGCCCAACTCATCACCCGTCCCCTTAAGGGTATACCCCTCGCCAGGGGTAAATGGATGATCTATTGCAGTTATTCCGCTACCATTATAATGCTGTTGGTATACGGCTGGACCTCTGTCACCTGGATAGGAGATTTTGTCGTTGAACGACCCCTCTCACTCTACACCGTGCTGGCTACCGGCGGCATCAGCATCGGTGTAGTACTGGTGGCATCATTATCAACAGCCATAATGTTTGATATTATTCACGCCGCGCTGTCCCACTACCCCCGAATAACCTACACCAGGTTCACCACAAAAAAATATACGGGTATCGGCTATTCCCCCCCTCCGCTGGGATATACTACAAAAAATCGTATTGAAGAATAGACAGGATAATGAGAGTATATAACCATGATAACCTTCGACTCAGTTACCGTTACCGCGGACAGTAATACAATTATTCATGACGTATCCCTGGAAGTAGATGCCGGCATGAAGACGGCACTATTTGGTAAATCCGGATCAGGGAAATCAACCATCCTGCTTACCCTTATGGGTGCACGCGTTCCTTCTTCGGGAATCATCCGGTTTAAAAATTTCACCGTCAATTCCCGCACCGTGGGTACCCTGCGCAGGGAGGTATCCTACATCGGCCAGGAGCCGGTGCTTGGATCCGGAACCACCCTTGATGCCCTTCTTCTTCCCTTCACCTTCAAGGCACAGGCAGCACCCAGACCCGGAAGGGAACACATATCCCGAATCCTGGATTCACTTGATCTTTCACTATCAATACTTGAAAAGGATGTATCTGTCATATCCGGTGGAGAGAAACAACGGGTTGCCATTGCCCGTGAGCTGCTGCAAAGAAAAGAAGTCTTCATTCTTGACGAGGTAACCTCTGCGCTGGACATGGCCAGCAAAAACGCGGTATTGAAACTTTTCAGCAATAAAAAATTTACCGTTCTCTCCGTGTCCCATGATCCTGACTGGCTTGCCATGTGTGACAGTTTCTATCATGTGAAAGGGGGAAGTGTAGAACCCGTTGAAGATTTTCGCCGGTATCTTGACGAATTATCATGAAATTAACCCGGAGGACATTATCACATGCAGACAATTGATATCAGTTTTCAATGGATGGGGGCCTTTTACCTGCTTCTGCTGCTGCCGGTACTTATACTCCATTTCCTGAACGCGGGTCTCACTAAAACAATTCTTACCGCCGCACTCAGAATGACCGTTCAGCTTGCATTCGTGGCGGTATATCTTGAGGTTATATTCTCCCTCAACAGCATCTGGCTGAATTTACTCTGGATACTGGTGATGATGGTGGCGGCCAACATAAATATTATAACCGATTCGGGACTCAGGGTGAAGAAATTCTTTGTCCCCGTGTTTCTCGGCCTTTTTACCGGCGGTTCGGTCATTATCGCATTTTTTGTGCTGCTGGCCATACGGCCTGATCCCGTCTATGACGCACGTTACCTCATTCCAATAAGCGGAATGATACTGGGTAACTGTCTCAGGGCTAACGTGATATCACTTGAACGGTTTTACACCACCATACGGAAAAACGAGAAAGAATACCTGACATTTCTTCTCATGGGGGCATCCCTGCACGAGGCGGCCCGCCCTTTCATGCAGGAATCAATAAAACCGGCACTGGCCCCCACACTCTCCACCATGGCCACACTTGGCCTGGTTTCGCTGCCCGGTATGATGACAGGGCAAATTCTCGGGGGCTCTGACCCCGCCGTTGCAATCAAGTACCAGGTAGCCATCATGATCGCCATATTTACTGCCACGGTCATCACCGCCCTCTTGAACATTTACGCCAGCATGCGCACCGCCTTCAACGACTACCAGATGCTTGATACCAGTATTTTCAGCGGGTAAGAAGCTCTCCCCAGTTACCCCGCAGGGTGGGAGCCTCCATTCCTTTTGCAAGTATATCCAGAAAATCCTTTCGGGGAATATGCAGTGCACCGAAACGGTCAAGATTTTCGGTGTACACCTGGCAGTCAAGAAGGGTGAATTTTTTATCAACAAGCGCCTCAACCAGGGTCACAAGGGCTATCTTGGAGGCGTTGTTTACCCGTGTAAACATTGATTCACCGAAAAAACAGCTTCCCAGCGACACGCCGTACATACCCCCCGCAAGATTCTCTCCCTCCCATGCCTCTACCGAATGGGCATATCCCAGTTGATGCAGCCGCAGATAGGCCTCCCGCATCTCATCGGTGATCCAGGTGCCAAAGCCGTCACGCCGGGGAAGGCTGCATCCCGTAATCACCCCTTCAAAGTGGGTGTCAAATGTTATGGTAAATGGCTGCTTATTCATGGCCCTTCGCAGCGAGCGGGAAACATGAAGCTGCCGGGGAAAAAGCACAAACCGCGGGTCAGGCGACCACCAGAGAATAGGCTGTTCATCTGAATACCAGGGGAAGATGCCGCTGGAATACGCCGCAAGCAGGCGCTCCGGCGAAAGGTCTCCCCCTGCGGCGATTATGCCCTCTGG
This sequence comes from uncultured Leptospiraceae bacterium, assembly GCA_964486725.1. Taxonomy (GTDB): domain Bacteria; phylum Spirochaetota; class UBA4802; order UBA4802; family UB4802; genus M55B154. The sequence goes on along the minus strand of CAZAOK010000069.1, from coordinate 664 downwards.
GGATGAAAGTTCCACCGGGGGAAAAAGGGGCTCTTCATTTAACCTGAATACCGGCATAGGGCAGCGCTAATTGACAATGCGGATCACCACTTCACCGTTCTCGATGTCAGCCACTGCCTTGCCCCCTTCCTTCAGGCTTCCAAAGAGAACCTCGTCCACGAAGTAGGATTTAATTTTATCCTGCACCAGCCTGGCCACCTCCCGGGCGCCGAAGTTGGGAGAATAGCCTTTTTTGGCAAGCCACTGGTAGCACTCTTCGGTCAGCTGCAGGTCCACCTTCTTCTGGGCCAGTATTTCCTGGAATTCTCCAACAGTTTTCTTCACGATCTGGATCATGATATCGTCATCCAGATTGTTGAAATAGACAACGCTGTCCAGCCTGTTTCGAAATTCCGGCGAGAAGAGACGTTCAACTTCAGTGTCAACCGCGTCCTGCTTCATCTCTGCTCCCTCAAATCCCAGTTTACGCTTCCCTATATCACGGGCCCCGGCGTTGGATGTCATTATGAGTATAACATTTCTGAAATCGGTCTTCCTGCCGGTATTGTCGGTGAGGGTTGCGTAATCCATCACCTGCAACAGCGTGTTGAAGATATCCTGGTGCGCCTTCTCAATTTCGTCAAGAAGCAGAACGGCATACGGGTGCTTTCGAACAGCCTCTGTC
>CAZAOK010000068.1:18388-20081 GCA_964486725.1 uncultured Leptospiraceae bacterium | reverse complement strand
CTACTCAGCTATGACTAAAATATTGATCATTTACTTCATAATGAAAAGGAATCCGAAAACATAGAATAAATAATCGCATTAGTACATATTTTGCAAGAAAAAAACACCTTATTCGAGTGAACACTCACTCTTGAAATATGTCAACTCTTATTTTGGACACAGGTTACCAACACCAGAAAATGTTACTCCCTGTCTTAAACACCGTGCTGACACATGCCACATCAATACCGACTGATCCTTTCAATGATTTCCTGTAAAAACTCCAGGCACCTGCTGCTTGCAGAAAGAGACTGCAGTTCTTTTTCCGCCAAACCGGTATAACGTACCAGGTCATCCCGGGCCCTTTCCAGTGAGCCGCTGACCCGGATCAATGATCGCAATTCCTGCAGTCCGGATTCAGTTTTTTCTTCGGCACAAAAGAGCTCAGCAAGCCGCTGCTTTCTCTTCTCATCCAGAAGCTGGTAAGCGTAGCGCACAAGCAGCGTATATTTTCCTTCGCGCAGATCAGAATCGACCGGTTTTCCCGTTTCATCCTGTTTCCCGAACACCCCTATGATATCATCACGCACCTGAAAGGCCATACCCAGGTTCATGCCGAAACTGTCAATACGTTTCACTTCTACACCTGATTGTTTACCTGTCAGTACATATCCCATGTGAAGAGGGCTCCTGATGGTATAGTGGGCGGTTTTCAACCGTGATATCTGTTCAGGAACGTCTTCATCTATATCAAGAGTGGTTGGCATGCTGTACATGATATCACGAACCTGCCCCCAGGCCGTCAGTTCATAGGTGGACGAAAACACCTTCCAGAAATTGTTCATCACCTTCGGCCCGAATGCCGTTGATCCGGCCAGTTCCAGGGCACATGCCATCACAACATCGGCAAGGATAAAGGCCGCGTCAGAAGCGCTGGTGCCGCTGGCGCTGATCCCTGAAAAATCATGTTGTGCTGCCACATGCAGGGCAGGACCGCCCCTGCGTGAAGCGGCCCTGTCGATAATGTCATCCTGGATCAGAAGAAAAGAGTGCATAAGCTCAACAGAGGCAGCCACCGACAGCACATCCCCTGTATACTTTTTTCTGCCACCGTACCCCATGTATGAAAGCATCACCAGCAGCGGACGGATCCTCTTTCCCGGCCTGCCGCAATACTCCTTTATCAGGGCATATCCATCAACCATGAACTGCTCATTGGCCTGCCTGATACGATCATCCAGGAAGGCGTCGACAAAACGGTCAAGCTCGGCAACAAAACTTTCCTGAAAGCTGTCAAAGCCTGAATATTTTCCCAGGGGTTTGCTGTATGATTTCATCTGCACATACCATCTTGTATATTCTTTTAGCCACCAACTAATAACCCTGTATCAACTTTTCAGTGTCAACGTATTTTTCTTGCAATACAACAGGGTCTGACACACTATATCATCATGAACGTTTACAGGCACATCTCATATGCCCTGCTGCTGGTATCCATCATCATGATGATTCGGATACTGTACGTAAATGACTACCGCCACGATCATTTCTTTTCCCCGCTTGATTATACAGGGTACAGTAAAAACCTGGCGTACGCAAGCAAACAACCCCCCTTGCTATCCACTGGGGAAAAGGTAGTGCTGCTGGTGCTTGACGGCGCGCGGCAGGACATGCTCTACGATGACACCATATGCCCCAACATTGTATCGCTCTG